>NZ_JBFXIO010000129.1:0-11746 GCF_050175855.1 Piscinibacter sp. | reverse complement strand
ATGGACTGACCCTTGCAGAGAGAATGAGCGGCGCCTGGGCGGCCGCCGCGACTGGCGCACTGGCAGATCGCGGTGGGGCAGGGGGCTGCGCGCGATGACCGGCAACTTGACCCGGCAGGCGCCGGTACACCCGCCAGGCGTAGGTCGACCGCGCCGCCCGGCAGGCGTTGTCCTTGAGCTGGGTGCAGGCGGCGTTGTAGGCGCCGACGGAGTCCCAGCTCACGCCCTGGCGCGAGAACCGTTCGGCCAGCAGCCAGGCGCCGACCATGATGTTGGTGCAGGGCTCGTAGAGGTCGCGCTCGCTGATGCCGAAGCGCGCCAGCGTGGGCAGGTGCGAGCTGTTGATCTGCATGAGCCCGATGTCGTAGCTCTTCGTGCGCGCCCGGTGCGTGAGATTCACGGCAGCGGGGTTGAGGTCCGACTCGGCCCGGGCCACGGCGTAGAGCAATTGCGGCGCGACGCCGTAGCGCGCCCCGGCGTCCTCCCAACAGGCATGCCCGACGCCCTGGACGAGGAGGGCCATCAGGCCTACCGCGAGTTCAAGCGTGTGGGAGCGCCGCATGGTTCAGCCCCGCTGATCCGCATCTGCCGCGGCGCGGGCCGCACAGTTGAGGCGCGCCTGGGTCAGGACCCGACGAACGGAGTCGTGCTCCGCACGCACAACCGCAACGCAGCCCGTCGCGATCGCGTCGAGCTCGAACTTGGGATTCGGATGCGAGTTCCAGGCCGCCCGGTGCTCCCGAAGCAGTTCGTCGAACTGGCGGCGCCAGACGTGGCACGAGCGGCGTGGGGCCTTGGGATCGCGGGCGCCGAGTTCGGTCCCGAGAAACAGCTGGAGTCGGGCCAGACTTTCGGTGCTGGAGAGGACCAATTCGATGCAGGCGGAGAGCAGGTCGGGGAAGCGGAAGGTCGGTGACTGGTTGGCGTGACTCGTGTAGACGCTGTGCAGCCAGTCGTGCTCGCGCATCCACACACGCGTCATCACGATGGCCGGAGGCTGTGCGGCGACAAGGGTGTGCGGCATCGATGAACCTCGTTGATGAGCGACTACGGTGTGCATGTGCAGGACCCTGATGAGGTCCACGACGTGCGATACCTCTGGTCGACAGCGTAGAAAGCAAATCGATGTCGCTCAACTCGAAACGCGGCATCAAGTCCCCCGACTTTTCGACCGTCGATTCCGCCTCTCGCCATCCAATGTGCGCAAACGAAGCGGCCCGCACGAGGGCGGGCCGCTGTGTCCGGATCGCTACGCGCGATTCAGCGAATCAAGTGGTAATTCGCGATCGCGCGGCTCAGCATGAAGAGCATGAGCAGCAGCGCGCCGATCGTGTACAGCGGACTCACGGTGAACGGCAGAAACAGGGCAACGAGCACGAGCGAGAGCAAGGCGATCCCCGTCGTGGCGCTCAAGGTATAGAGCTCGGCGCTGTGGTCCGCGAACTCGCGGGCCCGGACGCTGCGCACCGCGAAGCCGTCGATGGCGCACACACCCATGAACACCAGCAGCAGCGGCAACACATGCAGCAGTGTTGCGGCGCGCAGCGTGGCCAGTGTGAAAAGGGCGTCCACGGACTTGAAGTAGGGCGATGAGAACAGGCGCGTGCTCATCTGTCCGAATTCGGTGGCCATGGCAGTGTTGATTCCGGGGCCGGCTACCTGCACCGTTTCGGGTGGCGGAGAAGAGACGTTCACGCCATTCGCCTGGAATGACAACATGCGCTCGAGGATCCGGTCTGCGGCCGCACTGCCCCAGAGCGTCGTGTTGAGTTCATGCTCGGCCCTGACGGTCTGCATCAGGCGATCCGGCGGTACCGCCGAAGGGATGTAGAGCACCAGTGCGAGCACGCAGCCCAGGGCCGCGATCCAGACGATGCGGATCATGGCCGCGCCCCTGTGTTGCGCGCAGCGGCGCGGTCGAAGTCGGGGTTCAGGATCGGGAAGCGGCCTTTGATGAGCCGGCCGCCCGACACCTGGGCGAAGTACTGCAGGTTGGGCAGCTTGCCCAGCATGTCGGCCGGGATGCGTTCTTCCATCGCGTCGGTGATCTGGACCGAACGGCCGCTGCTCCAGTCACCAAGGTGCGTGTCGGCACCGAGGTTGCGGCCCACACGCATGGTGTGGATGCCGGTCTTGCCGAAGGTCTCGACCACGAAGTCCTGTGTCGGCCGATCCTTCGTGCGCAGGGCAAAGAGGTTGTTGAGGTTGCCCAGCGCCATGCGGGCAGCATCCTCCGAGCCCAGGCGGTTGGCCAGGTCGGCCAGCGTCTGCATCGCGCAGATCGAGTGGATGCCGCCTTCGGCACCCTTGTTGAGGATCTCGATCAGGGGCTTGTTGATGACGTTGGAGACCTCGTCGACCACCAGCGTGATGCGGCCCTGAATGTCCAGGTTGTAGCGCATGCCGGCCCGCGCGGCCATGTCCGCCAGGGCCAGGGCGCCGATCGCGGACGCCACGGACGGATCGGGCAGCGAATCCAGGCACATGTACAGCACATGGCGGCCGCGCTCGATCTTCTCGAAGTTCATGATCGGCCGCGTGTCATCGAGGTCGAAGGGATCCGGGGACAGGCTCTTTCCGAGATCGCCCGAGGTGAGCATGGACAGGATGGGAAGCAGGCTGGCCGTGATCTTCTGGTAGTGCTCGCGGTTGTGGCGGAACACGCGGATCTGGTCGTCGATCACGCGCTCGTGCTGGTTCTGCGGGACCTGCTGCTCGTAGTAGGTGACGTAGGCGATCAGTTGCGTGCTGGTGACCTCGGAGGGCCGTCGAATCTGCCCGCGGCTCGCCTCCTGCAGCAGCTTTCGCATCTCGACCGAGTCGCGCCAGCCCCGCGGCAGGATGCGATCGAAGAAGTGCGAGAGGGAGGCCTCCAGCACGGGCTCCACGCCGCCGGCGACGTACTTGATGAGCTTGACCAGGTTGGGCCGGTCTTCCAGGCTGACCAGCCCCTGGACGACGACGTTGACGGCGTCCCACCCAAAGGCGCTGAAGGTCCCGTCCTTGTCGGCCGGCATGATCGATTGAAGGCGGCTCGCGATCTCGGTGGGCTTCTGCCAGTTGAAGGTGAAGTCGAGGCGAACACCGACTTCCGGGAAGGCCGGGTGAAACTCGAGGAAGGTGTCGGGCTGGCGATAGTCTTCGCACGCGCGCTGGACGACGCGCTTGAGCCGGCGGCTGTTCTTGGGGTCGATGAACACGACGACGTCGCCGCGCTTGATGGCCTGGGTCAGCAGCGTGGCCAGTGCAACGCCCTTGCCGGCCTGTGTGGTGCCCACCAGCAGGGTCCCGCCTTCGAAGTTCTGCAGCGGCCGGTACAGCGGCTGTTCCTTGGGTTCCACGCCGTGGATGAAGGGCATGCCGATCTCCGCATCGGGCTGCGGATCGACGGTGTAGCCCAGCAGCGAGAGCAGCGAGGGCGGCAGCGTGTACTCCTTGTAGTCGATCTTGGCCAGCTCGTAGAGGCGCTGGGAGTGCAGCGGCTGCCATTCGAAGCCGAAGCCGAGAAACACCATGCCCGGATCGGGCGTGAGTTGGCCGAGGCGTCGTGTGGTGATGACCTGCATCGCCCGTCCGGACAGCGAGGCCCGCACCGTCAGGACCCGCGTGGCCTGACGGGCGCGCACGATCATCATCAGCATCGCGAAGGCCGAGAGCGTGAGCGCGAACGGTGTGAACAGCGCCCGTGAGCCAGTGATGTAGACGAAGTACAGAAGGCCGAGCAGCCAGGCCGCGGCAGCCCAGGCCTCGTAGGCGGGCCGCCACGGCATCTCATAGGGCCGGACAAGCATGGCGTCACCTCAGGTGGGTGTGTGGAAGTCGGTCGGGTTGAGGCCCTCGATGTGAGCTGGCTTCACGATCACGCCCGCCTGCTCCTGGCCGCCGATGTCGTGCTGGTAGGTCCTGGGCCGACGGTCCTTGGTGCCGACGAGCATGTCCACGTCGACCAGGGCGCGCAGGGCAACGCTCACGTCGATGCTGTTGGCCTTGAAGTGCGACAGCGGCACGAAGACGCCCGAAGCGACGGTGACCGCGATCGCCGTTCTCGCGTCGGCGTTCATCGTCGCGATCGCGTCCTGCAGCGCCTGGCGGACCTGGGGGAGCAGGCGCAGTGGTGCCTTCAGGGCGAACCGCCGCGACGGCGCGACCGACGCGGGTTGTGCTGGGATGGGCTCCGGCGGGGCGGCCGCTTCGCTCGGCGGCGCGGGCGACGGCTCGAAGTCGAGTGCGCCTTGCGCGTCCGGTGGCGGCATGGGTGGTTCAGCCTGCCCGGCGACGTCCTCAGGCGCCGACCGTGGCGTCGCCAACGCGGGGGTCGTTGGCGGCGGGACAGCCGTGATGTTGGCGTTCGTGGCGCCCGCGGTGCGGGATGGGGCAGTGGCCACGCGCGCAATCAACGGCTGTGCGAAGGCATCGACAGGCCTCGTCTGCCCCGTCAGGAGGATGTCGGGCGACACCAGGCGGATCGCTTCGAGCGGCGCCGAGCTCCCGGGGGGCAGGATGCTCCAGCACGCCTGACCTTCGGGCGGTGCGATGAGCACCCCGGCAGCGGTGAGGATCTCGACGATCGTCTCCGGCGCCTTGGGGATGCCCCGAAGCTCGTCGTCTTCGAGCACCTTGCGGATCTCGGCGGCAGCGTTGGGCCAGACGATGAAGAGCCCCTCAGCGCCGAGCCAGACCCGCGAACGGTCGGTGTTGGGCGACCAGGCTGGATGGGCCGCAACGAGGTGGCGCATCGCATCCAGCAGGTAGCGCTCGATGTGCGCGCCAAGGATCGGCCTGCCGTATCGATGCGCACTGGCCGCGAGGTCGCGGTCGATGACGAGGGCTGCCGACCGCTTGACGAGTTCGATCAGGATGCTCTGCTCGTGCAGCAGCGGAATGCCGGTCATCGAGGCGAGCATCTGCGGCACCACGACGTGGTTGGCTTCGGCGAGATGCTGCATCGCCTCCGGCGACACGATGTGGGGGAGTGCGAACAGGCCCAGGCCACGGCTATCCGGCGCATTGGCGATCCAGCGCACGAAGAAGCGACGCGCCTTGCGGCGCTCGAGCCATACCGTCAGAGGCACCAGGTAGGCGGGCCATTCGTTGCCCTGCTCATCGGTGACCGTGGCATGGCTGAGCGTGCGGTGCAATTCGCTGCACAGCCCGGCGAGGAAGGTCGCCTGTCGCCAGCGCGGCTCGAGTTCCTTGCGCACGGTGATGGTGGCCCGGCCGGAGACGATGTGCGCGTCTGTGCCTTGCAGTGCGAAGAAGGCCACCTCCAGGCCAAGCCGAAAGAGCCCGCCGGCGGAGCAGAAGAAGTTGTCGGCTGTCGCGGGCAGCAGGTTGACGTACGAGGCGTAGCGGCGGATCGGCGCGACGATGTCGCGGTCGAAGGTCTCGGCGTCACAGCCGTAGCAGTACTTGAAGCGCTGGAGGAATTCGCTCTCGGACGCAATCAACTCGTCGACCGTTGACGCGCCGATGCCGGGATCCACAGACGGGTGTCCCGCGCCTGCAAGTGGGGCGGTGAGGCCGCCGGGTTCGGTCCGCGGCAAGGGGCTGCCGCGAGGCCGCTGGCGGCTTTGAAGGAGATCGAGCAGGCCCATGGTGCACGCCACGTCATGTGTTGCGGCGATCATCGGGCGGGAGGTGCGGGCGCTTCAACTCGAAATGCCGGTCGTGCTCCCCCCGGAAACACGCCGCCGGTCGGCGCCTCGCGCGGATCGGTTCCTCAGGTCACGCGGCCATCGCCGGCAGCAGGGTCCGGTGTCGCCGGATGAGCATGCAGAAGGGACAGCCGACCGGGTGCGGCTCTGCCTTGCTCACCAGGTAGTGCGAGCCACATGATGCGCACTGCAGGAGTTCGAGCTGTTGCGCCGGCACGCCCCAGATGGCGTCGAGCAACGCGGCCACCTCGAAGCAGCGGTCGAAGGTCACGGGCTTCGGGTAGTCGTGGCAGGCGCGGCGCGCCGTTTCGAAGGCCGAGCACATGGCTTCGGTGGGCGTGACGTCCAGGCGGACGAGCCGCCTGAAGTGGGATGCGAAGACGGCGTACTGCACGCGGTGTGTGACCTCGGTCTTCGCGGACCAGGCGGCCAGCGGCATCGGCCGGGAGATGTAGGCGCTCGTGACGGTGGGCCTACCGCGCGGAGCGCGGAACAGCTGGGCGCGCGGCTCCTCCGCCAGCACCGCGCAGATCCTGTCGCCAGCGCCCAACTGCTGCAGCCGGCCCAGCAGCCGGACGTGCGCGATGTCCAGATCCAGTTGCCATGGCACGTCTTGCCTGGACCGCTTCGGCTTCGGCGGATCGGCTGCCAGCACAGGCGGGGTGGACGTGCGGACGCGGGCACGAGCACGAGACTTCAGCCGCCAGTCGGTTCGACAGACCGGGCAGCTGTCGCGCTGAGGCATCCCATGGGGTGCGAGGTACGGGCTGCGGCAGTTCAGGCACTCGACGAACGACAGACCACTCTTCGTCGCCGCCCAGATCCCGTCGAGCCTGGAGATCAGGAAGAAGGCCTGGTCGAAGCCGAGGGTGGACTCGGGCTGCGTGGCGCGGTGGTGCCGGAACGCGGCGATCAGCGCGTCCGCCTGCCGGAAGCCTTCACTGGTCAGGCGGCGGTAGTGGGTGGCGAGGAAGCAGGCCTCGGCCTGCAGGCGCCTGGTGGTCTTGAAGAAGAAGTCCTCGGAGTACTGCGGTCGTCCGATCGGGGCCGGGTATCGCTCGCAGTAGACGGCTCGCAAGATGTACCCCGGCGTGAGGCCGGTGATGTGGGCGATCGTGCGCAGTCGCGCCCCCAGCATCACGCACTGGCGCGCCGTCTCCAGCGCGCGCAGGCTGTACGCCGAAGGGCTGCCCACGCGTCACCGCCCGGACGCACTCAAGCGTCGGCGACTCGCGTGGCCCGCGCGGTAGCCGAACGGGCCGAGGCGATCGCCGGGGCGATCGCAGGGGGGAGCGCGAGCAGCGAGGAGAGGTCGCTTCGAGGCAGGAAAAGCGCCTGGTCGCCGATGCCGCAGACGAAGCTGAGCAACTCGTCCGGCGCTCGGCTCACGATGGCGGCGAAGTCCTGTCGCGCGAGCCCGAAGCTGCAGACGGCGTCGCCCATGTCGCGCATCGCGGCATCGCGCATGAGCAGGAGAAGGTTCAGGTTCGCTCGCTGAACCTGCGAGAGCGAAGTTGCATGGTCCATGGTTACGTCCCGGTCTGCCTTGTGGCTGGTCGACGCGGGACGGCATCCGGACCCGGCGTCAAGTCGAGGCGGCGGTGCCGCGGCGACTTGAGCGAAAGATTACCGATTCTTGGCGCGTGGTGTCAACGCATATTAGCGTTACATGTACTTTCTGAACAGACTAGACGGCACTGGAAGTAAATTAGTTAGTGCGTATTGCGTCAGTATCAGTTTGTGAGTGTGCGGAATACGCAAAACGAATCGCCCATTTGTGGCGGGCCAGGAACCGACGGTCGCCGATGCGGGCCGCTCGTCGCCAGCGCCTGACGAATTCCAGCTGCAGCGCCTTCAAGCGGCTGGCGCTTCGGGGGTGAACCCCACCTGCAGGGCGTTGAAGATCGTCAGCGGTCGCGTGGGCTTCTCGAAGAGCAAGGCACGGTAGGAGGCGCCCACCATGGCGAGTTCCTCCTCGGTGGCAATGCCCGTCGCGATCTGGCCGGTGAGGATGACCACCGGCCCCGACGGAACGCGGGCGCGAATCTTCGACAGCAGTTCCTTGGCGGTGGTGTCACCCAGCAGCCAGTCCACGACGAAGCCCTCGAAGGGCTCGGACTCCATCGCGGCCAGCAATTCGACGGCGCAGTTGAACGGCTGTGCGTCCATCCCCTTGGCGCCGAGGAAGTCGACGATCGACTGGGCTGAGTCGCTGTCGTCATCAAGGACGGCCACCCGCCTGGGAGGCGAGCGCTCGAACAGCAGTCGTGCGAGTTCGTAGCTGGGGCTGTCGGCGACCTCGGACGCCGACGCGACGGTCCATTGATCCGTGGTCTCGTCGTGCATCGCGACCATCGGCCCGATGCGTCCCGCAAGCGGCTCGCCGACGGGCCAGATCGTGCAAGGCAGGGCAGCCCCGGCGAAGGGCAGCGTGGCTGGGATCCCGGGTACATCGGCCAGGGCCGACATGATAGGGATCAGCGGTTCGTGGAAGTGACTGGCGAGCTTCCTGATCTCCTCGATGGACCAGGGGGCCTCGCCAAGCATGCGCCGGCGCACCTGCGTGTACGACATGCCAAGGGCTGCTTCGAGGGCGCGAAACCGCTGGCGCTCGGGCACTCCGTGCCGGTCCAGCATCGTCTCGATGAAGGCAGCGAGGGCTCGGTGCCGATCTTCTTCTGGGTGTTCGGCTGCCATACCTAGCCCAACAGGATGAGCGGGAAACTTGCGTGCGGAGTCATCATTCATCGCCGCCAAGTGCAAACGAAGGCCAAATAAATTGGCATTCGCCGATCCTTGTTCTTGTCCCTCCCCGCAACTGTCGGATGCTACTGGATTTCGCGGGGGTCGTCGCCTATGGCGAGCACGGGACACGGAGCGATGCTGTGGGTGGTCGGCATGCCGACGAACCTACCCCGACTTCGGAAGCTTATGTCCCTGCGCGCGGTTGTGCACGGGGGAAAGTCGCAAGCAGGCGAAAAAAAGGGCGCCGCGGTTGCGGCGCCCCTTCAGGGTGATGACGACCGCCCAGGGTCGTTCGATTCAGCTCAGGCGGCTTCGGCCAGTTCGCTCCACTCCTTCGCGCCCTGCTCGAGCATGCGGCCGCCGATGGCCTCCAACTCGGTCGAGCGGTCGTACAGGTCGAGTTCCTGCGCGTAGCCGGTGACGGCATTGACCAGGCCGAAGCCGGTCAGGTCGCCGTCCTTGATGAGGGCGCGCAGCACCCCGACCTTCTCCTGCTCCTGCAGCAGGTACTTCACCGCCAGGCGCTCGACGCTCTTGACCGGGTCGCCCACCAGCTTGATGCCCATCGTCTTGCGCATGCGCTCGGCGATCAGCGAGAAGGTGGCCTGCGACACCGCCGCTTGAACGGTGTCGCGGACCTTCAGGAAGAACGCGGCATCGTCGGCGGCGAGCGTGTCGTCCTTGAAGATGGTGACTTCGTCGGGCGAGGTCTCGCTCATGCGCCCGATGTGGGTCTTGCGCATCGACTGGTCGGCCGCGATGAGGCCATTGCGGCACAGCAGCCGGAAGATCAGCGGGCTCACCGAGAGCGAGCCCTGGCCGGTCTCGGAGTTGCTGATGACCACGCCTGCGTGTACCACGTCACCCGGAGCCAGTTCGAACTGGACGCGGGAGGTCACGACCTTCAGGTACATGCGGCTGTCGGTGACCTCGCAGGATTCGACGCGGGCGCCGGGCAGTTCACGCAGCATCGGGTAGACGTGCGCCAGCAGGTCGTAGTTGTCCAGCCGGCGATAGCGGTCCGACAGGAACGCCCTCGCGTTGCCGTCGAGCGTGCGCACCATGCGCTGCTCGGGCTGCGCGTGGAGCCATGTGTCGATGTTGCGATCCAACAGCGCGGGCTGGTCGGTTCGCATGCGCTCGAAGTAAGCGAACGGGATCTTCAGGCGGTCGGCGAGCTGCCGGCGGCAGTTCTCGGTCGTCCTGAAGGTGCGCACGCCGTCGTGCGTTTCGATGTTGAGGACCGAGGTGCCGTTCTCGCTGGTGATGTGGTGCATCAGCGGGGTCGGAACGATCATGTCCTGCTTCGTCGCGAGCTGCCGCTCGAGTTCGGTGGCGAGGTCGACGAGGGAACGTCCGTACTTCATGGAGATCTCCAAATGAAATACGGGGACGGCTCTACCCCTGCAGCGGGGAAGCGCGTCCCCGCGGGGGTGTGGGCTCAGCGTGGCTGAGCGGCGATGCGGCACGAACGGCGACCGTCGTGCACTGGGATTGAAGGGCTACCTTCGCTGGAGTTCAGCGTGGCCTGGCAGCTGCCACTTGGGAAACCTCTGTCGCTGTGCCCGCACGGGGCACACGGAAAGAGGGGGGTGGCATTGCTGCCACCCCTGAAAGCCTACGCCGCGCGCTTGTCCTTGGCAAGCGAGGCCAGCCAGATGTCGGCCCAGTCCGTGCCCGCTTGGCGGGGCACGAAGACTTCGACCGTGCGAGGGATGCCGGCCTTCTTCGCTTCGCGCACGAGGCGCTGGGCGAGGATGTAGGCCGAGGCCTGGCCAGCGAACTCGGCGTCCGCGTCGTTGTCCGCGTAGATGCACACCCGCCGCACCCGCTCGGGGATCCAGATCCTCTCGAGGTTGCCGCAGTTGATGGCCGCCCAGGTCGGCTTGCCGGTGCGCAGGCGCACCGCCAGCGCGGTCTCGATCCCTTCGGTGACCGCCAGCTCGTCCGTGGCCTCGTCGAGTCGCACGGCCGCGCCGTTGATGCCGGAGGACAGCAGCTTCTTGGACTGGTCGCCGAGTGCCTTGCGGCCCTCCTTGAGGTACGTCCGGTGCAGGGTGACGGCGTGGCCGTCCGGCCCCTGCACACACGCGACCATCGCGGCAAAGCTGGCAATCAGCTTCGAGCGCTTCTGCCCGGGCTGCTTCTCGTAGTAGCCCAGGGCCGGATGAAACCGCAGCGTCCTGGGGTAGGCGCCCTGGTTGATGCCGCGGCCGCGCAGGTAGCGGTCGACTTCGTCGCCGATGATGACCGGCTTGGCCTCGGTCCAGGTCTGGTGGCACAGCCGCTTCATCCGCTCGAGCGACGGGCCGGCCAGGCCGGTTGATGACGCCGGCCGCACCGTTCCCACCAGAGACTCGATGTCGTCGAGCAGTTCACTGAACCGCCCACCCCGTACCGCGTGCGCGAGCTTCAGTCCGCCACCGGCGCCGCACGAGCGGCAGTGGTAGTTGCCTTCGCCGAACTTGTCGGTGTACTGGAAGCGGTCGGTGCCGCCACAGCCGTCGATCGGGCAGGGCAGGTTCTTGCCCTTGAGGATCTCTTCGTCGACGCCGAGCGACCGCAGGATGCTCGTCCAATGCCCGTGCGCGCGGGACTTCACGTCGCTCACGCGCGCTTCAAAGTCATGGTTCATGGTCTTGTCCAATGGATTGAGGCTGGGTGGCCGGAGCCCCGCCACGAGGGCGGAACTCCGTGCACTCCCCAGGTCCTCGATGGAAGATTCAGCCGCAGCTGCCGACGTGGTTGCACTCGGTGCAGCGTTCGCAGCCATCCACGCGTCGCAGCGCGCGCGCCCCGCACTCCGGGCACTGGCGGCCGCGGGTCACGAAGCTCGTGGTCGCAGGCTGCGTGTCGTGCCGGTCGATAGGGACCGAGTCATCGTCTCCGCCCAACTGCAGTTCGAGCTGGCGAGACAGCCTTGCGGACATCTCGAGCACAGGCACCTGGTGGCCGTCGGCATCCAGGAACCCGCGCTTGGCCAGCATCTGCTGCAGCCAGTAGCCGATCGCGGCGACCTCGGAGTCATGCCAGCGCCGCGCGGTGTGGCCGTCGCCACGCAGGACGACGCCACATTGCACGGGCCCTTTGTCCCAGACCACCTCGCGCATGTTCTGCAGTGCCTTCTCGATCGACCCGCCTGAGCGGCCGACCATCGAGAGCATCCGCATGTTCGACGCGATCCATTGCTGGCCCTCGTCGCGCTGCCCGGCCGGCATGAAGAACTCGACCGGCCGTTCGATGACGACCTGGCGGCCGTCGACGGTTCCCGCCACGCGCATGAAGTTGATGGTCAGGTAGACCGACTTCTTGCCTTCGCTCGTGCAGTACTCGACCTTCGAGGTGAC
>NZ_JBFXIO010000128.1:0-11810 GCF_050175855.1 Piscinibacter sp. | reverse complement strand
CGAGCACCGCGTCGGGCGTGAAGCTGGTGTCCTGCCACTCGGGGTGCAACGCGATGCGGCCGTGCACCGGCGCCGCGGCGAGGATGGCCTCGATGTGCACCGCCTCTGCCGGGCCGGGGTCGATCACCGCCCACTCGTTGCGCGGCCCGCCGCCGACGAGATAACTGTTCGTGCCCGGGCCGGTCATCACGCTGCCGTTGTGGGCGGTCACGCGCACGATGCGCGGCGACAGCCGCACCGGCACGGCGGGGTGGATCTCGTACGACAGGTGGCCGCGGCATTCCGGGTCGAGGCGGCGCAGCTCGGCCCAGGCCGGCTCGTCGGGCGTGACCGGGCGCGTGCCCTCGCGGCCGGTGCCGATCTGCGGCTGAATCAGCGGCACATCCCGCGGCGCACGGGCCCAGGCCAGCAGCGCCTCGACGTTGGGGAAGCGTGCGATGGCCTCCAGCGTCTTGTGCGTCGGCGTCATCAGCTTGAGCGGCTCGGCGCGGGTGAGCGCGGCGGCCGGCGCGATCCACAGCTGCTCGACCAGCTCGCCATCGTCGTGGGAGGACACCTGACCCTGCGGCGCTCGGGCGATGAAGAATCGCGTGTCGAAGCGCTTGGGCCGGCCGACTGGCGTGACCCAGTGGCTGAAGTAGACGAGCTCGTCGACGGCGAGCGTCAGCCCTTCTTCGTGGCACAGGGCCGCCAGCGAGCGCTCGCCGCGCTGCAGCGGGCCGCGCCAGGCCTCCAGCCGTTCGGCTCGCGCCGCATCGAGCGCCAGCGGCACACCGTCGGCCTCGCGGGCGTAGAGCAGCCCGGCTTCCTCGAAGCACTCGCGCACCGCTGCCGCCCAGTAGTCGAGCGCGTGCGCGCTCAGGCCCAGCCGCGCGTCGGCGTCTTCCGCCTCCAGGCCGCGGCAGAACGGCGTGGCGGCGCGGTCGGCCGCATCCACCAGCCCGCCGGGGAAGACCCAGGCGCCGCTGTTGAGATCGCCCCGCTCGGCGCGGCGCAGCAGCAGCACCTCGATGCCCAGGGCACCGTCGCGCACCACCACCACGGTGGCGGCGGGGCGGGGGGGCTTGATCGTCTCCGGGGTGGCCGTCATCGCGCGAGGCTCGTCGTTGCTGTGTGATTCGAAACTACCACGGGTCGAGGCCGCCGACGCTGCGCTCGCTCGCCACGACGCCGTCGAGCTGGTGCCATAGCCACCCGCGCGTGTCTGCGGGGTCGATCACGGTGTCGATCTCCAGCGTGGCCGCCATGTTCAGCGCGCGGCCGTCGGCCACCTGGCGCGCCAGCAGCTCGCGGAAACGCGCCTCGCGCGGCTCGCCGTCGGGCAGCGCCTCCAGTTCCTTGCGGAAGCCCAGGCGGACCGCGCCCTCGAGGCCCATCGCGCCGAACTCGCCGGTGGGCCAGGCGGCGGTAGCCAGCGGCGCATGGAAGCCACCGGCGGCCATCGCCATCGCGCCCAGGCCGTAGGCCTTGCGCAGCACCACTGCGAGGAAGGGCACGCGCAGGTGGGCCGCGGCAACGAACATGCGGCTGACGTGCCGCACCTGCGCCCGCGCCTCGACTTCCGGCCCGACCATGAAGCCGGGCGTGTCGATGAGCGAGACCAGCGCGATGCCGTGCGCATCGCACAGGCGCATGAAGCGCGCCGCCTTGTCGGCGGCATCGGCGTCGATCGCGCCGCCGAGATGCAGAGGGTTGCTGGAGAGGATGCCGACCGGTCGGCCGCCCAGGCGGGCGAGCACGGTGTGGATGGCCAGACCGAAACCGCTGCGCAGTTCAATCGCGCTGCCGCGATCGACCAGCCCCTCGATCACCCGGCGCATGTCGTGGCTGCGCGTGCGCTGCTCGGGCAGCACGCTGCAGAGCGCCGAGGGGTCGGGCGCCTCGCCGTGCACGATCTCGCCGGCGAGCATCGCGAGCAGCTTCTTCACCACGGAGACGGCTGCGGCCTCGTCGTCCACCAGCACATCGATCGCGCCGTTGGCGCTGTGCACGCCCGCCGGGCCGATGTCTTCCGGCGCATAGCGGCCGAGCCCGCCGCCCTCGATCATGGCCGGCCCGCCCATGCCGATGTTGCTGCCGCGCGTGGCCACGATCAGGTCGCAGCAGCCCAGCAGCGCGGCATTGCCGGCGAAGCAGCGGCCGGCGGCGATGCCCAGCAGCGGCACGCGGCCGGAGAGCCCGGCAAAGCGTGCAAAGGTGGCCACGTGCAGCCCGGCGACGATGGGCATGTCGGTGTCGCCCGGCCGCCCGCCGCCGCCCTCGGCGAACAGCACCACCGGCATCTTGTGCTCGTGCGCGAGGCCAAGCAGCCGGTCGGTCTTCTGGTGGTTGCG
Organism: Piscinibacter sp.; assembly: GCF_050175855.1. Taxonomy (GTDB): domain Bacteria; phylum Pseudomonadota; class Gammaproteobacteria; order Burkholderiales; family Burkholderiaceae_C; genus Piscinibacter. The sequence goes on along the minus strand of NZ_JBFXIO010000128.1, from coordinate 9,477 downwards.
CAGGCCTTGCGTGCCGGCCAGCACCGTGGCGTCGTAGGCCAGCACCGCGCAGCGCAGGCCGCCGACGCGGCCGATGCCGGTGACCATGCCGTCGGCCGGTGTCTGGCGGATCAGTTCGTCGACCGGGCGGCGCTTCGTCTGCGCGGCATGGGCGAAGGCGCCGTACTCGACGAAGCTGCCTTCGTCGCACAGGTCAGCGACGTTCTCGCGCGCCGTGCGCTGCCCGGCCGCGTGGCGGCGGGCCACGGCCTCGGGGCGGGCGTCGTCGCGCAGCAGGGCGGCGCGGTCGAGGAACTCCTGCAGTTCGGGGCGGATCGCCGCGTCGGCGGCGCTTGGCGCCGCGACGGGTGCGGCCACGGCATGGTGCTCGACCGGCCCGAGGCGCAGCAGCCCGTCGCCTTCGGCCAGCAACTCGCCCGGCTTCGCCAGCACGGCCATCACGCGCGCGTCGTGCGGCGCGCGCAGCTCGTGCTCCATCTTCATCGCGTCGACCACCGCGAGCAGCTCGCCGGTGCGAACCGCCTGCCCGGCGGCCACCGCGATCTCGACCACCGTGGCGGCCATGGGGGAGCGGATCTCCTGCGTCGTCATGCGGCCACTGTAGCGCCGCGCCCTCGGCTACAGTGGTCGCGCTCGGGACAGACCGCCTCACGCCATGCTCCAGTTCAGCGAGATCGAAGCCGCCGCCGCGCGCCTGAAGGGCGTCGCCCACCGCACGCCCGTGGTCACCTCGCGCACGCTCGACGCGATGCTCGGCGCCACCGTGCTGATGAAGGCCGAGAACCTGCAGCGCATGGGTGCCTTCAAGTTTCGCGGCGGCTACAACAGCGTGAACGTGCTCAGCGACGCGCAGCGCGAGCGCGGCGTGGTCGCGTTCTCCTCCGGAAACCACGCCCAGGCGGTGGCCCTGGCGGCGCAGTTGCACGGCTGCCGCGCCACCATCGTGATGCCACACGACGCGCCGGCGCTCAAGCTCGCCGCTACCCGCGGCTACGGCGCCGAGGTGATCGTCTACGACCGCTACAAGGAAGACCGTGCCGCGATCGCCCAGCGGCTCACCGAGGAGCGCGGCGCGGCGCTGATCCCGCCCTTCGACCACCTGCCGGTGATGGCCGGCCAGGGCACGGCGGCACTGGAGCTGATCGAGGATGCCGGCCCGCTGGATGCGCTGATCGTCTGCGCCGGTGGCGGCGGCTTCCTCTCGGGCTGCACGGTCGCGGCCAAGCACCTGCTGCCCGGCATCGAGGTGTTCGGCGCCGAACCCGAGCGCGGCAACGACATGCAGCTGTCGCTGCGACGCGGCGAGATCGTCAGCATCGACGTGCCGCGCACCATCTGCGACGGCCAGCAGACGCAGGCGGTGGGCCGCCATCCGTTCGAAGTGATCAAGGCCCATGTGCGCGACGTGCTGACCGTGCCCGACCCGGTGGTCGTGGAGGCGATGCGCTTCGCCTTCGAGCGCCTGAAGCTGGTGCTGGAGCCTTCCGGCGCCTGCGCCCTGGCGGCACTGATGCAGCACCGCGACCGCTTCCGCGGGCGGCGTGTCGGCGTCACGCTGTCGGGCGGCAACGTGGGGCTCAATCGCTTCACGTCGCTGATGAACGGCGACGGAGTCGACTGACCCGTGCAGGCACCAGACCCAGCGAGTACAGCAGCGCCACCCAGAACCAGGGCAGCAGCGCCGGCGTGATGTCGGCCACGCGCCCGGGCAGCCAGACCTGCAGCAGCTCCAGCAGCAGCAGCCACACGGACAGCGCGGCGGCCAGCGGCACCGGGCGGCCCCGCCATTCCGCGGCCAGCACGAAGACGACGCCCAGCCACGCGCCCAGCTCGAGCAGCGACAGCGCATTGGCGCCCATCGATCCGATCAGCAGCGAGACGAACGGGATGGCGTGGAACTCGCCGGCCACCTCGGTGATCTCGAACGGCCGAAGCTCGTCGACCGTCAGCCACAGCAGTGCCGCCCCGACGACCCAGAGTGCCGACCGGGCCGGATCGAGCCGCCGCAGGGCCAGCACGACCAGCAGCCCGAATCCGACCCCGCTGACGCGAGACAGTGTCAGCGCGTGGTCGACCACGAACAGCTTGCCGGCCAGCGCGGCACCGGCCAGCAGGGTCAGCCAGAGCCCCGCACGGCGAGTACCGGCCAGCAGTCGCGCCGCGGCGACGACCCACAGCGCTGCCTCGACGAAACTGCCGACTTGCCACGTGGGCTGCAGCAGCAACGGCTTCAGCGCGTCCTTGATGTGTTGCCAGTCGATGGTCGGCAGCAGCGGCCACCACTCGATCGCCAGCCAGGCACTGAGCAGCGCCCAGCGCAAGGCCTGCGCGGCGTCCGCAGGGGCACCGGACGACTCGCGGCGACGCCAGGCCGCCGCCAGCACGGCACCCAGCAGCAGGCCCAGCGCGTTCCAGACGACATCGGACAACTGCGGCACCCGCTCGGGCACGATGATCTGGACCACCTGCAGCACCCAGGCGAACGAGGTGCCGGCGGCCAGCATGGCCGGCACGCGCAGGCGCACCGGCAGGCGCGTGCCTTGCAGGTCCAGAAGCATCAGCAGGCCCACGGGGACGAACAGCACGACATTGCCGACCACGTCGCCCAGCCCGGTCCACAGCGTGGCCGTTGACCACAGTTCCCGCCACGCGGCATCGAAACCGGCTCTGGGCCAGGCGAACTGCCAGGGATACAACGACCCATGCGTCACCAGCAACAGGCACAGCAGATGGAGCAGCCGCCAGCGGCCACGCGAAGGAGTGGAGTTCGCGGTCACGAATGGCATGGTCACCCGCCGAAGCCTTCCAGGACGTTGGCCACGTTGACCCCGACCTCGGCCACCGCATAGCCGCCCTCGAAGGCGAACACCGTCGGCAGCTGCAGCGCGGCGAGGTCTTCGCCGATGCGCAGGTAGTCGTCGCTCTTCAGGCGGAAGCCGGAGATCGGGTCGCCTTCGAAGGTGTCCACGCCCAGCGGCACCACCAACGCCTGCGCGCCGAAGGCCCGCACCGCGGCGATGGCCTGCTGCAGCACGGCGCGCCATTCGGCGAAGCCGGAGCCGCGCGGCAGCGGCAGGTTGAGGTTGAAGCCCTCACCCGCCCCGGCGCCGCGCTCGTCGGCATGGCCGAGGTAGAACGGGTACTCGGTGCGCGGGTCGCCGTGGATCGAGACGGTCAGCACGTCGGCACGCTCGTAGAAGATGCTCTGCGTGCCGTTGCCGTGGTGGTAATCGACGTCGAGCACGGCCACGCGGTCCGCGCCGAGGTTGCGCAGCGCCTGCGCCGCCAGCGCCGAGTGGTTGAGGAAGCAGTAGCCGCCGAAGAAGTCGGCCCCGGCATGGTGGCCGGGCGGACGGCTCAGCGCGAACGCGCAGCGCGCCTGGCCTCTGCCCACGGCCCGCGCGGCCAGCACCGCGGCGTGCGCGCCGGTGCGCGCGGCGCGCCAGCTGCCGGCCGTCAACGGGGTGCCGGCATCGAAGGAGTACAGCCCCATGCGCGCCGCGAAGTTGCTCGGCTCCACGTCGGCGCGGAAGCCGCGCACCGGCCACACCGACGGCAGCGCGTCGAGTTCGGCATTCGCCGGATCGAGCGCCACCCACTCCTCCCAGGCCTGTTCGAGGAAGCGCAGATAGCGCGGCGCGTGGATGCGCTGCAGCACCTCGTCGAACGCGGCATCGGCACCCGGCTGCAACTCGACCGGCGTGTGCAGCGGCCCGACGCCGCGGCGGCGCAGTTCGGCCAGCACATGGTCGAGCCGCGCCGGCACCTCATGGCAGGGCACCAGCCGGCCACGGAACATCTCCTGGCGGCCGGCGTGCAGCGCGTGGTCGGGGTTGTGGACGACGAGCATGGTCTGTGGGGCAGTCGGTCAGTCGTGCGATTTTGCGCGGCCGGCACGCAACGCCTCACGGTCACGTGAAAAAGTTGCGCTAGGCTCCCAAGGCGATGCAGGACGCCACCACCTTTCCGCCGGACAGCGCGAGCTCGGGCCTCCGCCCCGACCGGCCGACCATGGTGCTGCTCAACCCGCGAGCGGCCGGCGGCCAGGCCGCGGCGCTGGCGCACCCGGTGCGACAGTGGCTGGCCAGCTACGCGCCGGGCGTGGCGCTGGTGGAGTCCGACAGCATCGAGCGTTCGCGTGCCACGCTGCAGTGCCTGCCGCGCAGCAGCCGCGTCGTGCTGATCGGCGGCGACGGCACGCTGCACCACATGCTGCCGGTGCTGCTGACGCATCGCCTGGCGCTCGGTGTGGTGCCGCTGGGCGGCGGCAACGACACCGCACGTGCCCTCGGCGTGGCCGGCCTGCCCTGGCCGAAGGCGCTGGAACTGGCGCTGACCGGGCCGACCCGGCGCATGGACGTCGGCGAGATGGTCACGCCCAAGCAGCGCGTGCCCTTCTTCTCCAGTCTGGCCGCGGGCTTCGATGCCGCGGTGGCGATGCGCGCCCTGGCCGGCCCGCGCTGGCTGGACGGCATGCCGCGCTACCTGTGGGCCACGATGGCCGAGCTGGCCTCGCTGCGCACCCACCGCATCCGCATCGCGCTGGATGGCGAGCCGCGCTACGACGACGAGGCAATCTTCGCCTCGGTGCTGAACACGCGCAGCTACGGCTCCGGCATGACGGCCGTGCCTGGAGCGCGCGTCGGCGACGGCAAGCTCGACTTGCTGGTGGCCGGCCGGTTCGGCCGCATCGGCGCGCTGTCGATGCTGCCGCGGCTGGTCAAGGGCACGCACCTGCCGCACGCCAAGATCCACACCTGGCCGTTCCAGACCATGCAGTTCGAGAGCGACAAGGAACTGCCGCTGGCCGCCGACGGCGAGCCGCTGCAGCCGCTGCGCCGCTTCGAGGTGCGCGTGCGCGCAGCGGCGGTCCGCGTGGTCAGCGCGAAGCGGCAGCGCCGGCCGCAGGCGGAGGCGTCCAGCCCGCCGGTGAGCGAGTCGGCACCGGCTTGAAGCCGCGCCGGTAGGCTCCGGCGTAGCGGTCCACCGTCAAACCGTCCATGTCGATCGCCGGCGCGCGGCCGGAGATCAGGTCGGCCATCACGCGGCCGGTGCCGGCGGCCATCGTCCAGCCCAACGTGCCGTGGCCGGTGGCCAGGTAGAGGTTGTCCATGCGCGTGCCGCCGACGATCGGCGTGCCATCGGGCGTCATCGGACGCAGGCCGCACCAGAACTCGGCCTTCGCCACGTCACCGCCGGCCGGGAACAGGTCGCTGACCACGTGCTTGAGCGTGCGCTCGCGGGCCTCGTGCAGCTGCAGCGTGTAGCCGGCCAGCTCGGCCGTGCCGCCCACGCGGATGCGGTCGCCCAGGCGCGTCACCGCCACCTTGTGCGTCTCGTCCATCACGGTGGATTCGGGTGCGCCGCTGGCATCGGTGATCGGCACGGTGATCGAGTAGCCCTTGACCGGGTAGACCGGGATGTCGATGCCGATCGGCGCGAGCAGCGTCGGCGAGTAGCTGCCCATCGCGACGAGGTAGGCATCGGCGGTGAGCGTGCCCTGTCCGGTGACCACGCCGCTGATGCGACCGCCCTCGGTGAGCAGGCGCTCGATCGAGGTGCCGTAGCGGAACTTCACGCCGGCCTGCGCGGCGCGCGCGGCCACGCCTTGCGTGAACTTGAAGCAGTCGCCGGTCTCGTCGCCGGGCAGCAGCAGGCCGCCGAGAAACTTGTCCTGCACGCGGGCCAGCGCCGGCTCGTGGCGGATGCAGCCGGCGCGGTCGAGCAGCTCGAAGCGCACGCCGTAGCGCTTGAGCACCTCGATGTCGGCGCCGGTGCCGTCGAGCTGCTTCTGGGTGCGGAACAACTGCAGCGTGCCCTGCGCACGCTCGTCGTAGGCCAGCCCCAGCTCGGCGCGCATCTCGCGCAGCACGTCGCGGCTGTACTCGGCCAGGCGCACCATGCGACCCTTGTTGACCTCGTAGCGCTCGGCGGTGCAGTTGCGCAGCATCTGCAGGCCCCAGCGGATCATCGCCATGTCGAGCTGCGGGCGGATGACCAGCGGGCGGTGCTGCATCAGCAGCCACTTGACTGCCTTGAGCGGGACGCCCGGCCCGGCCCAGGGCGCGGAATAGCCGGGCGAGACCTCGCCGGCGTTGGCGTAGCTGGTCTCCTTGCCGGCGCCGTCCTGCCGGTCGATCACGGTGACCTCGTGGCCGGCTTGCGCCAGGTGCCAGGCGCTGGTGGTGCCGATGACGCCGCTGCCCAGGACGATGACCTTCATGACGCTGCTCCGCATGTGCTGCAATGAGCCGAGAGCTTATCGAGGGCCAAGTGGAATCTTTCGCGGCAGATTGACAGCTTCTGATGATTTCGCCGAATCTTCGGCGGCCGATCTTCGCTTTGGCCGCATCCGATCCAAGTCGACTCCGCGTCCGCCAAAGCCCGCCACAATGGCTGCATGAGCAACCAGCCCGCCTTCGTCGCGCCCGCCCGCTTCGACGACCCGGAGCGCGCCCTGGCCCAGGTGCGCCACATCTACGACGCCGGCATCGCCCACCTGCGTGACGCCCTGCACCGCTTCGTCGCCGGCGAGGACGTCGGCCCGCACGTGCGAGCCTGCTACCCCTTCGTGCGCGTGCACACCGATACCGTGGCGCGCGCCGACTCGCGCCTGTCCTACGGCTTCGTCGCCGGCCCCGGCACCTACGAGACCACGCTGACGCGGCCGGAACTGTTCGGCAACTACTACCTCGAGCAGTTCCGCCTGCTGCTGCGCAACCACGGCGTGTCGCTGGAGATCGGCACCGGCACGCAGCCCATTCCCGTGCACTTCTCCTTCGCCGAGGGCGACCACGTCGAGGGCAGCCTGAGCCCCGAGCGGCGCCAGCGCATGCGCGACGTCTTCGACCTGCCCGACCTTGGCGCGATGGACGACGGCATCGCCAACGGCACCCATGAGCCGCGCCGCGGCGAGGCGCACCCGCTGTCGCTGTTCACCGCGCCGCGGGTGGACTACTCGCTGCACCGGCTGCGCCACTACACCGGCACGGCGCCGGAGCACTTCCAGAACTTCGTGCTGTTCACGAACTACCAGTTCTACATCGACGAGTTCGTGCGCCTGGGCCACGAGACCATGGCCAGCAGCGCGCACGCGCAGGATTACGTGGCCTTCGTGGAGCCGGGCAACGTGGTCACGCGCCGCGCCGGCATGGCCGCCCAGCCCGGCGACGAGCTCGGCGCCCCGCCGCCGCGCCTGCCGCAGATGCCGGCCTACCACCTGGTGCGGCCCGACAGCGCCGGCATCACCATGGTCAACATCGGCGTCGGACCGGCCAACGCCAAGACCATCACCGACCACATCGCGGTGCTGCGGCCGCACGCCTGGATCATGCTCGGCCACTGCGCCGGGCTGCGCAACACGCAGCAGCTCGGCGACTACGTGCTCGCCCACGGCTACGTGCGCGAGGACCATGTGCTCGACGAGGAGCTGCCGCTGTGGGTGCCGATCCCGCCGCTGGCCGAGGTGCAGGTGGCGATCGAATCGGCAGTGGCCGAGATCACCCAGCTCAAGGGCTACGAGCTCAAGCGCATCATGCGCACCGGCACGGTGGCCTCCACCGACAACCGCAACTGGGAACTGCTGCCCTCGCGCAACGTGCCGACCACGCCGGAGCGGCGCTTCAGCCAGAGCCGCGCGATCGCGCTCGACATGGAAAGCGCCACCATCGCCGCCAATGGCTTCCGCTTCCGCGTGCCCTACGGCACCCTGCTGTGCGTGAGCGACAAGCCGCTGCATGGCGAGATCAAGCTGCCGGGCATGGCCAACACCTTCTACCGCGAGCGCGTCGACCAGCACCTGCGCATCGGCATCCGCGCGATCGAGAAGCTGCGCGAGCAGGGCGTCGACCAGCTGCACAGCCGCAAGCTGCGCAGCTTCGCCGAGGTGGCGTTCCAGTAGCGGCGGCTCAGCGATTCCAGCGCCAGACGGCGCGTGTCGCCAAGCGAGTGGTCGATCCGCCGAGCAGCAGCACGCGGTCGTCGAAGACGGCCTGACCGCGCAGCTCGTAGAAGGGCACTTCGAAGCGGACGCGCGTCACCCGACCGGTCGCTGCGGCCAGAGCGAAGCCCTGGCCGGCCGGGCGGAGATCAAGGACGATCAGGTTCTCCGGGCTCCCGCTGTCCGGCCATTCCAGATCGTTGACGACACCCACCAGCGACAGCCAGCTGCCATTGGCATCGGCCAGCAACGGATCCCGCAGCGGAGCGCCCCAGCCGACGCTGAGCGTTTCGTCGGCCGGATTGCCCACCACCGACCGCTCGAGCGTGCCGTCTGCCTTCAGCATCACTCCCGCCGCGTGGCCGCTGGGGCTTCCGATGTCCTGCCCCCACACGATGCCGACACCCGCGTCGAAGGCCAGCGCGCGCGGCAACCCCCCGGTGAAATTGCCGTCCAGCGTCTCGGCACGGAACTGTTCAAACGGCGCGTCGGCAACGGCATAGCGAACGTCGCTGCCGTTGGCCCCGTTCGGCGGCGGCGACCAGACCACGATCACGCGGGCACGGTTCGCCGCCAGCGAGTAGATGCGTGGCGACCCGAGGCCGGCAAATGTCGCGATCACGCGCTCCGGCACCACACCTTGGCCCTGGCCGTCGAACGCGCGCACGACGAGCTGACGCTCGACCGCCGCGCTCGGCGTGGTGTACCGGCGAATCCAGGCCACCCAGAGCAGATCGCCGCCGACCGTGCCCTGCGCCGATTCCATGCCTTCGCCGAGCAGGCCCGTCGCCAGCGACAGTGCCACGCCGTCCTCGGTGCCGAGCGGATTCAGCTCGGCGTCGTAGCGCGCCCAGCGCAGCAGCGGCTCGTCGCTGCCGGACGCCGGCGCCGACAGCAGGCCGAAGCCGTTTCCATCGACCAGAAGCTGTGTCGCGCCGAGCCCGCCGGCACGCTGCCGCACCTTCAGAACGCGCCCTTCCTTGTCGAGCGCGCCAAGGAGAACGTCGCCCATCCCCGCCGGATCGCCTGGCAGGCTCGTCAGCACGATCGCGCGGTCGGCGAGCGACACCGCCGCGCGCAGGCCGCCGAGCGTCTCGCCGGGACGCACCGACGAGTTCGTCGGCACGACCGCCTCGGTGATCGGCTTCGCGCCCAGCCCCTCGGTGAGGCCATCCCACGAGACGAGCTCCTCCTCGGCTACCTCGCGTCCGCTGGTCGCGCTGGGCAGGTCGAGCCGCTGGCGCACGATGCCCACGCCGGCCACGTACCAGGCGCTCTGCGTTCCTTCCGCCACATCGGTGGTGCTGCCGTCGCGCGACAGCCTGAACCGCGCCCGCGACACCGTATCGATCCGCATCGACGCCATCGTCGGCAGGTTTCTCAGATCCAGCGTCTCGGGACCGATGATCCGCTGGAAGATGGCCACGTCCAGCGCATCGTTGCGCCCGTCACCATCCAGGTCGATGCCACCGTCGTCGAAGCGGCGGTCCAGCAAGGTCAACTGGTCGCCGATGTACAGGGGCGCCTGGATCTCCGGC
>NZ_JBFXIO010000127.1:0-11823 GCF_050175855.1 Piscinibacter sp. | reverse complement strand
GCCAGCGCGTGGCCATCGCGCTGCGCCAGCTCAAGTACGACTGGTACAAGGGCCCGCAGTTCTACCGCAAGTGCGACCACCAGTCGGTGCAGTCGGTGGTCATCGTCGAGAGCAAGTCCAAGGCCAAGACGGACAAGTACGACGTGTTCAACGTGCTGTCCATCGAGGCCGCCGACGAGACGAACCTGCGCACCTGTGAGGAGATGGGCCACAAGGTCACGACCTGAGATGAAGCCCCCAAGCTCACTGCGTTCGCTGCCCCCCGAGGGGGCGCTCAGCCCCTTCGGAACGGCCGGGCGGGGCTGACATGGAGATCACGCCCTCCCTGCTCGCGCTGCAGCTGGTCACCGGCGTCGCGCTCGGCGCGGTGTATGCGCTGCTGGCCATCGGCCTGAGCCTGATCTTCGGCATGCTCACCGTGGTGAACTTCGCTCATGGCGCGTTCTTCATGGTGGGCGCCTTCGTCGGGCTCTACTTCCTCGGGCTGACCGGCAACTTCTGGTTCAGTCTGGTGCTCACGCCGATGGTGGTCGGCGCGATCGGGCTGGTGACCGAGCGCTTCCTGGTGCGGCCGCTGTACGGCCGCGGCATCGACTACCCGCTGCTGCTGACCTTCGGCCTGTCCTGGGTGCTGATCGAGGCGATGCGGGTGATGTTCGGCATCGAGGGCCTGCCGTCGTCCACGCCGCCGGAGCTGCGCGGGGCGGTGGATCTCGGCTTCGGCTACTTCCCGAAGTACCGGCTGTTCCTGATTCTCGCCACCGCGGTGATCGTGCTGGCGCTGTGGCTGTTCCTCGAGAAGACCCGCTACGGCCTGATCGTGCGCGCCGGCAGCCGCGACGGCGAGATCTGCAAGGTGCTGGGCATCGACATCGCGCGCGTCTGGCTGGTGGTGTTCGGCATCGGCACCGGCATCGCGGGGCTCTCGGGCGTGCTGGCCGCGCCCACGCGCGCGGTCAACCCGGAGATGGGCATCCACGTGCTGGCCGAGAGCTTCGTCGTCACCGTGGTCGGCGGCATGGGCTCGCTGCCCGGCGCGGTGCTGGCCGGGCTGCTGGTGGGCATCGTGTTCTCGCTCACCTCCCTGTTCGCGCCCGACCTCGCGGAACTCTCGATCTTCGTGCTGATGGCAGTGGTGCTGCTGATCCGGCCGCAGGGCTTCTTCGGCAAGAAGGGGCTGCTGTCGTGACGCAGGTCTTGGACACGATCAAGCGTCACCGCGTGGCGGCGGTGCTGCTGTTCCTGCTGGTCTTCCCGCTGCTGATGCCCTACCACGCGCTGGCCATCAATATCCTGCTGTTCGGCCTGTTCGCGATGGGCTTCAACCTGCTGTTCGGCTACACCGGGCTGCTGTCGTTCGGCCATGCGGCCTTCCTCGGCGTGGGCAGCTACCTCACCGGCATCGCCATGGTGCATGGCGGCTGGCCGTGGTGGCTGGCGGTGGTCGCCGGCGTCGTGGCGGCCGGCGTGGCCGGGCTGGTGATCGGCTTCCTCGCCATCCGCACGCGCGGCATCTACTTCTCCATGGTGACGCTGGCGCTCGGGCAGATCGTCTACTACGCCTTCTACAAGGCCGAGCGCTGGACGGGCGGCGAGAACGGCCTGCGCGGAATCCAGGTGCCGGAGATCCACCTCGGCCCCTTCGTGCTCGACTTCATCAACCCGGTGACCAAGTACTACGTGATCCTCGCCTTCGTGGCCGTGGCGTTGTGGTTCGTCTCGCGCATCCTCGCCTCGCCGTTCGGCGCGGTGATCGAGGCGGTGCGCGAGAACGACCGCCGCGCCGCCGCCTGCGGCTACGACGTGGCGCGAACCAAGCTGCTGGTGTTCGTGCTCTCCGCGGTGATCTGCGGGCTGGCCGGCAGCTTGCGCGCGCTGCACCTGTCGATCGTGCCGATCGACTCGCTGCACTACCTGCTGTCGGGCCAGGCGGTGATGATGTGCCTGCTCGGCGGCATGGGCACCTTCTTCGGCCCCTTCGTCGGCGCGGCGGTGTTCCTCACGCTGGAAGACGTGGCCACGGTGTTCACCAAGCACTGGATGGCCATCGTCGGCGCGGTGTTCATGTTCTTCGTGCTGTTCTTCCCCAGCGGGATCTGGGGCACGCTGGTCAAGCGGCTGGAGCGGGTGCGATGAGCACGCCGATCATCGAGGTCGAAGGCGTCAGCATGCGCTTCGGCAAGTTCGTGGCGCTGAACAACGTCAGCACGAAGTTCGAGGCCGGCAAGCTCAGCGCCATCATCGGCCCGAACGGCGCGGGCAAGAGCACCTTCTTCAACGTGGTCAGCGGCGCCTTCCCGCCGTCGAGCGGGCAGCTGAAGTTCCAGGGGCGCGACATCACCGGCCTGGCACAGCACGAGTTCGCCCGCATCGGCATCGCCAAGAGCTTCCAGATCACCAACGTGTTCAAGCAGCTCAGCGCGCACGAGAACGTGCGCGTGGCGGCGCAGATGCGCAGCAGCCGCTACCAGTTGCTGACGCCGCGCGCGAAGCTGCGCGCACTGACCGACCGCGCCCACGAGCTGCTGGCGCGCGTGGGCCTGGCGCACCTGGCCGACCGGCCGGCCGCCGACCTCGCCCACGGCCAGCAGCGCGCGCTGGAGGTGGCGATGGCGCTGGCCGCCGAGCCGGTGCTGCTGCTGATGGACGAGCCCACCGCCGGCATGTCGCCGGAAGAGACCAAGGTGATGATGGACCTGATCGTCGAGCTTGCCGCCGAGCGCTCGGTCATCCTCGTCGAGCACAAGATGAAGCTGGTGATGGGCATCTGCGAGCGGCTGCTGGTGCTGCACCACGGTGAATTCCTCGCCGAGGGCACGCCCGACGAGATCCGTGCCAATGCCGACGTGCGGCGCGTCTACCTGGGACAGGGCTGAACATGCTGCACGTCGACGGACTGGACGCCTGGTACGACCGCAGCCATGTCGTGCAGGGCCTGAGCTTCGAGGTCCAGCGCGGCGAGATCGTCACGCTGATGGGCCGCAACGGCGCCGGCAAGACCACGACGCTCAAGGCGATCATGGGCCTGCTGGCCCGGCGCGGCGGCAGCGTGCTCTTCGATGGCCAGGAGATCCTCGCCCTGCCGGCGCATGCGCGCTATCACCGCGGCCTGGCCTACGTTCCCGAAGAGCGGCGCATCGTCCCCGGCCTGACCGTGCTGGAGAACCTGCGACTCGGGCTGATCGCGGGCAAGGAGCGCAGCCGCGAGAAGGAACGCATCGACACCATCGCGAAGACCTTCCCGCGCCTGGCCGAGCGCATGGACCAGGAAGGCACCTCGCTGTCTGGCGGCGAGCAGCAGATGCTGGCCATCGCGCGCGCGATGATGAGCAGCCCGCGCATGATCCTGCTCGACGAGCCCTCCGAGGGCATCATGCCGCTGCTGGTGCACGAGATGTTCGTGCTGTTCGAGCAGATGAAGCGCGACGGCACCACCATCCTGCTGGTGGAGCAGAACGTCGAGCGCGCGCTGTCGATCTCCGACCGTGCCTACATCCTCGACCAGGGCCGCATCGCGCACCAGGGCGAGGCCTCCGCGCTGCTGGCCGACCGCGAGATCCAGGAGCGCTACTGCGCGGTGTAGCGCAGGCGGCGGAAACGGTAACGGCCGCGTGATCTGAACCACGCGCTTGCAGGGGCATTTGTTACCGCGCTCACAAAGCGCCGTGTAACTGACGCATGCTCATCGCCATGCGTGATGCGCCCCCGAGGTGTTGAGATGAATCCCTTCACCGCACTCCAGCACCAGCCTCCGGCCCTGCACTCCGTCCAGCTCCTGCTCGTCGGACTGTTCCTAGCGTCCTACGTGGCCGCGGTGACCGGCCTGCTCGAGCCGCGCGGCCGCCTGCGCGCGGCGGCGCTGGCCTCGGCAGCCGGATTGGGCATGGGCTTCGTCTTCACGCCCTGGACGCTCGGCGCGCTGCTGGCGGCACTGAGCATCGGGGCGGTGGGCGTGTTCATCGGCGCCAGCTGGCTGCTCAGCCGCGCGCTCGGGGTGCACGAGCACCACACCACGTTGCTGCCCGAGGCGGAAGACGACGCCACGGCCGACGCGGCCTTGCCCGCGCCACGGCTGCCCGCGATGGCCGAGCCGGCCCCGCCCCGCTTCGCCGCGCCGACTGCGCCCGCGCCGCTGTCCTGAGGGGGCGCCGTCGGGCGGCGACCTGTCCGACCCGGCGGAGTTGAGATTCCACAAACTCCGGCGACTCTGCCTGCGATCTGATCCGCGCAGACCGACTGCGCGCGTTCGGGCTTGAACTGGTTCAAGGACGGCCCAGCCTCCCGGCCGGACCATGGCCGCACATCAACCGGACAGGTCAACCCCAGGAGAGCCCCATGACAAGCCGCTATCCCGCGTCGCCGCTCACGCTGACGGCCGCGCTGCTGATTTCCCTCGCGTCCTTCGGCGCCACGGCGCAGGAGAAGAAGGGCGTCACCGAGCCCGAGCTCAAGTACCAGGCCGGCGCGTCGCCGCTGGCCTCGGAGCCGATGTACCAGTCGAGCAACCCCAAGGCTCCGCCGATGACGCAGGCCGAGTTCGACACCGCGCGCAAGATCTACTTCGAGCGCTGCGCCGGCTGCCACGGCGTGCTGCGCAAGGGCGCCACCGGCAAGCCGCTGACGCCGGACATCACGATCGGCAAGGGCACCGACTACCTCAAGGTCTTCATCGCCTACGGCTCGCCGGCCGGCATGCCGAACTGGCAGACCAGCGGCGAGATGACCGAGAAGGAAGTCGACCTGATGGCCCGCTACATCCAGCAGGACCCGCCCATGCCGCCGGAGTTCGGCATGGAGCAGATGAAGCAGACCTGGAAGGTCATCGTGCCGCCGGAACAGCGGCCGAAGAAGAAGATGAACAGCTACAACATCCAGAACATCTTCTCGACCACGCTGCGTGACACCGGCGAGGTGGCGCTGATCGACGGCGACACCAAGAAGATCATCAACATCGTCAAGACCGGCTACGCGGTGCACATCTCGCGCCTGTCGGCCTCCGGCCGCTACCTGTTCGTGATCGGTCGCGACGCGAAGATCAACATGATCGACCTGTGGATGGAGAAGCCCGACAACGTGGCCGAGATCCGCGTCGGCCTCGAGGCCCGATCGGTCGATACCTCGAAGTACAAGGGCTACGAGGACAAGTACGCCATCGCCGGCAGCTACTGGCCGCCCCAGTACACCATCATGAACGGCGACACGCTGGAGCCGCTGAAGATCGTCGGCACGCGCGGCATGACGGTCGACAAGCAGGAGTTCCACCCCGAGCCGCGCGTGGCCTCCATCCTGGCCTCGCACTACAAGCCCGAGTTCGTGGTGAACGTCAAGGAGACCGGCAAGACGCTGCTGGTGGACTACTCCAACCTGAAGGCGCTGAAGGTCACCGAGATCGAGACGGCGCGCTTCCTGCACGACGGCGGCTTCGACTCGAGCAAGCGCTACTTCATGGTGGCGGCGAACCAGAGCAACAAGATCGCCGCGGTCGACATGAAGGAAGGCAAGCTGGAGAGGCTGATCGACGTGGGCAAGATCCCGCACCCCGGTCGCGGAGCGAACTTCGTGCACCCGAAGTACGGCCCGGTGTGGAGCACCGGCCACCTCGGCGACGAGACCATCTCGCTGATCGGCACCGACCCGAAGAAGCACAAGGACAGCGCCTTCAAGGTGGTGCAGACGCTCAAGGGCCAGGGCGGCGGCTCGTTGTTCCTCAAGAGCCACCCGAAGTCCACGCACCTGTACGTCGACACGCCGCTGAACCCCGACCCGAAGATCTCGCAGTCGGTGGCGGTGTACGACATCAAGAACCTCGAGAAGGGCTACACCGTGCTGCCCATCGCCGAGTGGGCCGGCCTGACCGACGACGGCGCCAAGCGCGTCGTGCAGCCGGAGTTCAACAAGGCCGGTGACGAGGTGTGGTTCTCGGTGTGGAGTGCCAAGGACAAGCAGAGCGCGCTGGTCGTCGTCGACGACAAGACGCTCAAGCTCAAGGCCGTGATCAAGGATCCGAAGCTGATCACGCCGACGGGCCACTTCAACGTGCACAACACTCAACATGACGTGTACTGACACGGGAGTCACCCCATGAAGACGCAACTCACGTTCGCGATCGGCCTGGCGGTGGCGGCGCTCGGGGCTTCGGCCCCGGCGCAGGCCAACCCCGAGGCGGCGATGGAGAAGGCCGGCTGCCAGGCCTGCCACGCCAAGGACAAGAAGATGGTCGGGCCCTCCTTCAAGGAGATCGCCGCCAAGTACAAGGGCCAGGACGTGGTGGCCACGCTGATGCAGAAGGTGCGCACCGGCGGCAAGGGCAGCTTCGGACCGATCCCGATGGCGCCGAACCCGCCCGAGAAGATCAACGACGCCGATCTCAAGTCGGCGGTGGAATTCATTCTCAAGAGCTGAGCCATGGGCGCGCGACGGCTGCTGATCCTCGGGCTCATGGCCGTCGCGCTTCCCGCTTTCGCTTCGCCCGATGCGGTGCGCCAGCGCGAGCTGGTGCGCATGGTCCGCCAGGACTGCGGCTCGTGCCACGGCATGGCGCTCACCGGCGGGCTCGGCCCCGCGCTTACCCGCGCGGCGCTGGCCGACAAGCCGCTCGATTCGCTCGAGGCGGTAATCGAACACGGCCGCCCCGGCACGCCGATGCCTCCGTGGCGCTCGATGCTGCGGCCCGGCGAATCGCGCTGGATCGCCGAGCGCCTGGTGGCCGGTTTTCCCGAGGAATCACGATGAAGCGCCTGGCGCTGACCCTGGGCGCGGCGCTGCTGGCCGGCTGCGCCGCCACCGTCGAACCGACCAAGGGCACCGGCGACCTCGGCGTGATCGTCGAGCGCGCCACCGGCACGGTGGCCATCGTCGACACCAGCGAGCGCCGCGTGCTCGCCGAGGTGCCGGGGCTGGGCGACCTGTCGCACGCCTCGGTGGTGTTCTCGCGCGACGGCGGCAGCGCCTTCGTCTTCGGCCGCGACGGCGCGCTCACCCGCGTCAACCTGATCTCCCGGCGCATCGAGCAGCGCGTGATGCAGGCCGGCAACTCGATCGGCGGCGCGGTGTCGCAGGACGGCACGCTGGTGGCCGCGCAGAACTACCAGCCCGGCGGCGTGAAGGTATTCGACGCGAAGACGCTCGAACTCGTCGCCGACATCCCGGCCGAGTATGCGCCGGGCAAGCTCTCGCGGGTGGTCGGCCTGGCCGACCTGCCGGGCCGGCGCTTCGTCTTCTCGCTGTTCGACGCCGACCAGGTCTGGGTGGCCGACGTCTCCGATCCGAAGGCACCGAAGCTCACCAGGTTCGAGAACGTCGGCCGCCAGCCCTACGACGCGCTGGTCACGCCCGACGGCCGCCACTACATCGCCGGCCTGTTCGGGGAGGATGGCCTGGCGCTCATCGACCTGTGGGCCGACAAGCCCGTCGTTCGCCGCATCCTCGCCGGCTACGGCCGCGGGCAGCAGCCCCTCCCCGTTTTCAAGATGCCGCACCTGCGCGGCTGGGCCGTGGCCGGGCGGCATGCCTACCTGCCGGCCATCGGCCGCCACGAGGTGCTGGTGGTCGACACCGAGACCTGGGCCGAGGTGGCGCGCATCCCCGTGGCCGGCCAGCCGGTGTTTGCGATGGCCCGGCCCGACGGCCGCCAGGTGTGGGTCAACTTCGCCGTGCCCGACTACGACCGCGTGCAGGTGATCGACACCCTGACGCGCCAGGTGGTGAAGACGCTGGAGCCGGGCAAGGCGGTGCTGCACATGGAGTTCACGCCGCGCGGCGAGGCGGTGTGGATCAGTTCGCGCGACGCCAACCGCGTGAGCGTGTACGACACGCGCAGCTTCGATGCGCTGGCGACGCTGCCGTTGCAGGCCCCGAGCGGCGTGTTCTTCACCAGCCGCGCGGCGCGCATGGGGTTCTGACCATGCAGCGACTCGACCTGCTCAACGGCTGGCAGCACGGATTTCCGCGGGAGGCGCGTCCGTTCGCGCGCATCGGCGAAGTGCTGGGCAGCGACGAAGCAACGGTGATCGCCGGCTTCGAGGCGGCGCGCGCCGATGGTTCGCTCAGCCGCATCGGCGGCGTGTGGGCGGCCGGGGCCGGCGGTGCGGCGCTGCTGGTGGCGATGGCGGTGCCGGCACAGCGCCTTGCCGCCGTGGCGGCGCAGGTCGATACGCTGCCCGGCGTCAACCACAACTACGAGCGCGAGCACCGCTTCAACCTCTGGTTCGTGATCACCGGTCCGGATGCGGCCACGCTGGCCACGCTCCTGGACGCGCTGGAGCGAAGCACGGGCCTGGCCACGCTGCGCCTGCCGATGCAGCGCGTCTATCGCATCGACCTCGGCTTCGACCTGCGCGCCGTGAGTGCAGCGCCTGCGGCCTGCGAGCCGGCCCGCCGCGCGCCGCCGGTGGCCGAATCCGACCGGGCGCTGGCCGCACTCGTCGAGGCGGGGCTGCCGCTGGTCGTGCGACCCGACGCCGAATGGGCGGCCCGACTCGAGCGCAGCGAAGTCGACCTGCTGTCGACCCTCGCCTGCTGGCTCGACCGCGGCACACTGCGCCGCTTCGGCGTGGTGGTGCGCCACCACGAGCTGGGCTTCGACCGCAACGCCATGACGGTGTTCGACGTGCCGGACGACGAGGTCGATGCCTGCGGCGCGGCGCTCGCCGCCCAGCCCGGCGTGACGCTGTGCTACCGCCGCGCGCGGGCCGAAGGCTGGCCCTACAACCTGTACTGCATGGTGCACGGCCGCGAGCGCGACGGCGTCCGCGCCACGATCGGCGCCGCCGCCCGTGCGGCCGGGCTGGACCGGCATCCTCACGAGGTGCTGTTCAGCCTGCGCCGCTTCAAGCAGCAAGGCGGCCGCTACTTCCGCGATGCCCGACCCGAGGAGCTTCGGCATGAACTCGCCTGAGGCGCCCGACCGCATCGACCTGCAGCTCATCGACCGGCTGCACGGCGAGCTGCCGCTGACCGAGCGCCCCTTCGCCGACATCGGCGCCGAGCTCGGCGTCTCGGAGGACGAGGTGATCGAGCGGCTGCGCCACCTGCTGGCGCGTGGCACGCTCACGCGCTTCGGCCCGCTGTTCCAGATCGAGCGCGCCGGCGGGCTGTTCGTGCTCGCCGCCCTCGAGGTGCCGCAGGCGAGCTTCGAGCGCATCGCCGGCATCGTCAACGCCTTTCCCGAGGTGGCGCACAACTACCGGCGCGAGCACCAGCTCAACATGTGGTTCGTGGTCGCCGCCGAGAGCCACGAGGCGGCCTTCGATGCCCTCTCCCGCATCGAGCGCGCCACCGGGCTGAAGGTGCATGCGTTCCCGAAGGAGCGCGAGTATTTCGTCGAACTGCGGCTTCCGGCCGCGGCAGGAGCCGGCCATGGCACTGTCTGATTTCGACCGCGAGCTGATCGCCGCCACGCAGAGCGGACTGCCATTGGTTTCGCGCCCCTACGAGGCGGTAGGCGCGATGCTCGGCGTCAGCGGCGAGCGGGTGAGCGAGCGGCTCGGCCAGATGCTCGCCGAAGGGCTGATCCGCCGCATCGGCGCGGTGCCCAACCACTACAGGCTCGGCTTCACCGCCAACGGCATGACGGTGTGGAACGTGGCCGACGAGCGCGTCGACGAACTCGGCGCCATGGTCGGCGCCCTGCCCGGCGTCAGCCACTGCTACCGCCGCCCGCGCGAGCTGCCGGTGTGGCCCTACAACCTGTTCGCGATGGTGCACGGCCGCTCGCGCGACGAGGTCGAGCGCCAGGCGGCGCAGATCCGCGCGCTGCTGGGCAGCGCCTGCAGCGGCAGCGACATCCTCTACAGCAGCGCGATCCTGAAGAAGACCGGGCTGCGCCTCTCGTCATCGGAGAACTGACCATGTTCCGCGTCTCGCAGTACATGCGCGAACTCGCCCAGGCCGAAGCCACCGGGGCCTATCCCGTGCCCGCCACGCGCGGCAGCGGCCAGCCCCCGGGACCCTTGGGCCCTGTCGTGATCTGGAACCTGATCCGCCGCTGCAACCTCACCTGCAAGCACTGCTACTCGATCTCGGCCGACCACGAGTACGCCGGCGAATTGAGCACGCCCGAGGTGTTCACGGTGATGGACGACCTCAAGGCGTTCCGCGTGCCGGTGCTCATCCTCTCCGGCGGCGAGCCGCTGATGCGCCCCGACATCTTCGACATCGCCGCGCGCGCCAAGGCGATGAAGTTCTACGTCGGCCTGTCGACCAACGGCACGCTGATCGACGCGCCGATGGCCGACCGCATCGCGACGATGGGTTTCGACTACGTCGGCATCAGCCTGGACGGCATCGGCGCCACACACGACAAGTTCCGCCGCCTCGAAGGCGCGTTCGACCGCAGCCTGGCCGCGATGCGCATGCTGCGCGACCGCGGCGTGAAGGTGGGCATGCGCTACACGATGACGGCGATGAACGCGCACGACCTGGTGCCGCTGCTGCGCCTGATGCGCGAGGAGCAGATCGACAAGTTCTACTTCTCGCACCTGAACTACGCCGGCCGCGGCAACATCCACCGCTCGCGCGACGCGCAGTTCGAGACCACGCGCAACGCACTCGACGTGCTCTACCAGGCCGCGTGGAAGGCGGCCTGCGACGGCAGCGAGCAGGACTTCGTCACCGGCAACAACGACGCCGACGGCGCCTGGCTGCTGCAGTGGGTGCGCGAGCGTTTCCCGCGCTGGGAGGCCCCGCTGCGCCAACGCCTCGTGGCCTGGGGCGGCAACGCCTCCGGCGTGAACGTGGCCAACATCGACAACCTCGGCGTGGTGCACCCCGACACGATGTGGTGGCACCACAGCCTGGGCAGCGTGCGTGAGCGGCCGTTCTCGCAGATCTGGATGGACACCTCCGACCCGCTGATGCGCGGCCTGAAGATGAAGCCGCGCCCGGTGGGCGGGCGCTGCGCCTCGTGCAGGCATTTCGACCTCTGCGGCGGCAACACGCGCACCCGCGCGCAGCAGGTCACCGGCGATGCCTGGGCGGCCGACCCCGGCTGTTATATGAGCGACGAGGAGATCGGCCTGCACCAAGCCGACAGCGCCGCGGAGGCGGTCGCATGAAGCCCGCCGCGCACTGGTGGAAGTTCGCCCTGGCCGCCGGCATGCTCGCCATGGCCGCCGACATGGCGCGCGCGCAGGCGGATCCCGCTGCGCTCTACCGTGAGCACTGCGTGGCCTGCCATGGCGAGCAGCGCCTGGGCGGCATGGGGCCGGCGCTGCTGCCGGAGAGCCTGCAGCGCGTGCGCCCGGCCGAGGCCACCTCGGTCATTGCCCAGGGCCGCACCGCCACGCAGATGCCCGGCTTCGCCGACAAGCTCTCGGCCGAGCAGATCGCCGCGCTGTCGAAGTGGATCTACTCGCCGGTGACGCCCGCGCCGACCTGGAGCGAGGCGCAGATCCGCGCCTCGCGCAGCGAAGTCGCGGGCGCCGCCGCGCTGCCCGCCCGCCCGGCCTGGAAGGCCGACCCGCTGAACGTGTTCCTGGTCGTCGAGGGCGGCGACCACCATGTCTCCGTCGTCGACGGCGACCGCTTCGAGGTGATGCACCGCTTCGCCTCGCGCTTCGCGCTGCACGGCGGGCCGAAGTTCTCGCCCGACGGCCGCTTCGTCTACTTCGGCTCGCGGGACGGCTGGATCACCAAGTACGACCTCTGGAACCTCGCCGTGGTGGCCGAGGTGCGCGCCGGGCTGAACATGCGCAACGGGGCCGTCTCCGGCGACGGCCAGTGGGTCATGGCCGCCAACTACCTGCCGCACACCGTGGCGCTGTTCGACGCCGACCTGAAGCTGCAGCGCGTCAACGAGGCCGCCACGCTCGACGGCAGGGCGAG
>NZ_JBFXIO010000126.1:0-11836 GCF_050175855.1 Piscinibacter sp. | reverse complement strand
GCGCTTCCGTGTGGAAGACCTGCGGCCGCATCACCGTGATCGGCAGGATCATCGCGCCCTGCGTCTCCACGCGCAGGTAGAGCTCGTAGGCCACCTCGGGCTTGAGCTCCAGCGGCAGCGCATGGCTGCGGCTGGGAACGGGCCGCTGCGCGAAGGGCTGCATGTTGCCCAGCCGGGCCTGCTGCACGATGCGCCCTTCGCGCACCAGGAAGACATCGACCCGATTCAGCGGCGCATAGTCGATATCGAGCATCCAGGTGGGCCCGCCGCCGCCGGTCCAGGAGACCGGGAAGCGCAACCACACCGGCTCCTTGCGCAGGCCCAGCGTGGCGTAGGCCGAGCGCGGCACCTCGAAGCGGTCGGCCGCGGCCATCGCGGCGGTGATGTCCATCTCGCCGCTCTCGTCGGGCAGCATGGTCACCGAGGGCCAGGCTTCCACACGCTGCGAACTGCCGTCGATGACCAGCGGCGGCGCGGCATGCACCAGTGCCGACAGCGCCAGCCAGCCGAGCAGCGCGACGAGGCGAAGCAGCCCGAGCGTCATGTGCGCGCGCGGCCCGACCACGGGCCGGCCACGGTGAAGCGGTCTTCGAGCGCGTTGAGCCAGCCCGGCGCGCGGCGGTCGGAGCCCCACTCGCGCATCATGCCGTGCGCCTGGTCGAGCAGGCCCTGGGGCAGCTTCAGAGGCCGCGTCTGGTCCATCAGCAACTGCGTCAGCAGGTGGTAGCCCAGCACGCGCGTGACCAGCCGCGCGAGGCTGAAGTCCTTCGAGAACAAGCGACCGATGCCGTCGATCAGGCGCACCAGCGCCATCAGCAATGCGAAGAGCAGGCGCGAGGCGAAAGCGACCGGTCCGTCGATGGCCAGGTCGCGCGAAGCCTCGCGCCCGATCAGCCGGCGCGACAGCAGCAGCGGAAAGGGCTTGGCCACCGCCAGCGGGATCACGCCGGCCAGGTTGCGGAACAGCGCATCGGCCAGGCCCGGCCGCGGGTCGGGCTGCACCGGTTGCGCGCGGCCGCGCGCCTGCATGCGCGCGAACAACGCCTCAGCCTCGTCCATCGTGAAGGCCATCAGCTCGCGGCGAATGCCCACCAGGTGGCCGACCACGTTCCAGGCATGCAGCACGGCGAGCTCGTCGGATTCGTCCAGGCCCACGCCCAGGGTGCGCAGGCCGCGCAGATAGACATAGCCGAAGGTCAGCAAGGTGTAGGCCTGCTCTTCCTGGTTGCACGGCAGGCCGCGCGCCATGTCCCAGCCGTGCGCGAACAGGGCGTGGTGCATCTTCTGGCTGCCGCGCGCCGCGGCCAGTGCCGGCACCACCGGCAGGGCTAGCCCGCGCTCGCGCAGCGCCGCCGCCTCCTGCGGGCTGGTGCGCAGCACCAGGTTGCGCACCATCGCGTGGATCAGCCGCACCTTCAGCACCTGCGCGATGCCGCCGCCATCCGGGTCGGTCAGGCCGCCGCGCATCATCACCGGGAAGACCATTGCCGCCGTGCTGCGGATGCGGTAATCGGTGCGCTGCTCGAGCTGCCCGGTGGTGTGCAGCACCTCGGCGAGATCGGGCACCACGTAGCACTCGGGCAGGCTGGCGCAGAACAGCAGCGTGCACGACAGCACGCCCTGGTCGAAGAAGATCTCCTCGGCGCGCGCGATCTTCGCCGGCTCCGCCCAATCGGGCAGCATGCGCGCCGCGCTGACGTAGTCACGCAGCGCATCGGCGATCTCCTGCTGGTCTGCGGGCAGCCGCGTGTGCCAGTGGTCGAGGCTGGCGTTGTCGCACCACTGCGCGATCACGCCGTTGACGACATCGATGCGGTCCCAGTGCGACTTGAAGTCGGCTGCGATGTCGGCCGCAGTGGCCGCGAGCGCAGGGGTTTCCCAGGGCCCGAGGATGTCGGCAATGGTCTGGTCGGCCAGCGGATCGGTCTCGAACTGGGCCTGATCGAGCCGCTCGTCGGGCACGGTGTGCGTCATCGGCATCACTTCTTTGTTGTCATCGTCGGATGTCGCACCAGGCGACCGGCAACGGTAACGGAATGCAGCGCCGATGTGCAAGCGCAATCGCCCCGCATGAGGTGATGTGATTCACGCCCGGATCGGAATGCCCTTTCGTGAGAGGCCCAGTTCGCGGGCGCGCAGCTGGCCACAGCCGGCCTCCACGTCCTGCCCTGCCGACTGGCGCAGCCGCGCCAGTACACCTCGGTGATTCAGCGTCCTCATGATCTGCGCGGCACGCTCATCCGATGGCCGGCGGAAGCCCAGGCCTTCGATGGCGTTGAACGGGATCATGTTCATGATCGCGTAGCGGCCCTGGAGCAGCGAGACGATCGCCTCGACCTCGTCGTCGCCGTCGTTCACGCCCTCGATCAGTGTCCACTGGTATTGGATCGGGTAGCCGGTGGCGCGTGCGTAGCGCTCGCCGGCCTCCACCAGATCGGCCGGGTCGAAGCGTGGCGCACGCGGCAGCAATTGCTCGCGCAACTCTGCCCTCGTGGTGTGCAGCGACAGCGCCAGCGCCGGCTTCACGCGGCCCTGCGGCAACCGTTCGAACACCCGCGCGTCGCCCACGGTGGAGAAGACCAGCTGCTTGTGGCCGATGCCGCCTGCGGTGCCGAGCAGGTCGATCGCCTCCAGCACCGCATCCAGGTTGTGCGCCGGCTCGCCCATGCCCATGAAGACGACCTTGCGCACCGCGCGGCGCTGCCGCGCCAGCGCCACCTGCGCGACGATCTCTCCGCTCGTGAGCTGGCGGATCAGGCCGTCGCGGCCGGTCATGCAGAACACGCAGCCCACCGCGCAGCCGGCCTGGGTGGAGACGCACAGGCCGTCGCGCGGCAACAGCACGCTTTCCACCGTCTGGCCGTCGGCCAGCGTCACCAGCAGGCGCTGCGAGCCGTCCTCGCCGTCGTGGGCGGAGCGCACGTGGGCCAGCGCGGCGAGTTCGGCCTCGAGCGCGGACAGCGCCTCGCGCAGTTCGAGCGGCAGCCAGTCCTCGATGCGGCGGCGGCCGTGCGTCTGCGGCAGCGCATTCGCCCACAGGCGCAGCACGCGCTCCTCGTGCTTGGGCTTGGCGCCGAGCGAACGCAGGCGGTGGCGGAGGTCGGCGATGCGCATGGCGCGCGATGCTAGCGCCTGCGATGCGTCCTTAGGCGGGCGTCACTTCACGTACAGCACCCGCATGCCGAGTTGCCGGCCGTCGGGCCGGTCGAGCACGGCGATCGTCGCCTGGCTGGCGCGGAAGCCTTCGGGCAGCGGCTGCACGCCGCGCGCGATCTCGTAGGCGCCCACGCTCAGCGGCACCGGCTTACCGACCACGCGCGTCTCTGCGCCGTTGGCCCCGATGCCGCTGACGGAAATCTGCAGCACCGCATTCATCGGCCTTGCGCCGCCGGCACGCGTCAACGCCACTTCGTAGGCCACGCCGGCACCCTTGCGCTGCAGACGGCCGGCGCGAACCTCCACCGTGCCGCCGCGCGGATCGGGCGGCAGCGCATCGACGGCGAAGTCGAGGTCCTGGCGCAGCTTCTCGGTGCTGCTGCGGCCGGCAGCGAGGTCGTCGCCGAGCTTCTTGCCCTCGGCCTGCGCGGTCTGCAGCTTCTGCGTGGTGGCCTCCAGGTCGGCCCTGAGCTGGCGGCGCTCGGCGTCGGCCTGCTCGTACGCATTGCGCAGCTCGGCCGAGGCCGAGGCCGACAGGCGCGGCGGCAGGTGCTTCTCCTGCACGTAGACCACACCGGCGGCGCCGGCCGCGGCACCGAGAATCAGCAGCACCAGCCAGGGCGGCAGCGACCAGCGCGAACGCGGCCGGCCATACGAGAGCACGACGGGTTTGTTCTGTCCCCACATGGGAATCTTCTCGGCGACGGTTTCGTGACAGCCGTGCAGACTAGCGCGCTTCCGCGCAAGCCTTGAAACACGATGTGGCGGGCTCGGATACCCTTGACGCATGCCCGAGACGCCTGCCGACGCCGCCCCCGCACCGATCAGCTTCCGCGAGGCGCTGCGCTTCTGGCTCAAGCTCGGCTTCATCAGCTTCGGCGGGCCGGCCGGGCAGATCGCGATCATGCACACCGAGCTGGTCGAGCGGCGCCGCTGGATCAGTGAGCGCCGCTTCCTGCACGCCCTGAACTACTGCATGCTGCTGCCCGGCCCGGAGGCGCAGCAGCTCGCCACCTACCTCGGCTGGCTGATGCACCGCAGCGTCGGCGGCATCGTCGCCGGCGCGCTGTTCGTGCTGCCCTCGCTGTTCATCCTGATCGCGCTGAGCTGGATCTATCTGCGCTTCGGCCAGGTGCCGCTGGTGGCTGGACTGTTCGCCGGGCTCAAGCCCGCGGTGACAGCGCTGGTGCTGCACGCCGCATGGCGCATCGGCACGCGCGCCCTGAAGAACCGCTGGATGTGGTTGCTCGCCGCCCTCGCCTTCGTGGCCATCTTCGCCCTCGACGTGCCCTTCCCCGCCATCGTCGCCGCGGCTGCGGCGATCGGCTGGTGGGGCTCTCGGCGTGCACCGCAGGTGTTCGCCCTCGGCGGCGGGCATGCCGAGGCGAAGGCCGGTTACGGCCCGGCCTTGATCGACGACCACACGCCGACGCCCGAGCACGCCCGCTACGCGCACCGCAGCCTGGTGCGTGTGCTCGTCATCGGCCTGGTGCTGTGGCTGCTGGCGATGGGCGGGCTGGTGGCCACGCAGGGCTGGCAGGGCACGCTGGCGCAGATGGGGTGGTTCTTCACCAAGGCGGCGCTGCTCACCTTCGGCGGCGCCTACGCCGTGTTGCCCTACGTCTACCAGGGTGCGGTGGACCACCAGCAGTGGCTCACCGGCGCGCAGATGATCGACGGCCTCGCGCTCGGCGAAACCACTCCCGGCCCGCTGATCATGGTGGTGGCGTTCGTCGGCTTCGTCGGCGGCTGGGGTCGCGAGGTGCTGGGGCCTGACGCGCTCTTCGCCAGCGGCGCGCTGGCCGCGGCCGTGGTGACCTTCTTCACCTTCCTGCCCTCGTTCGTGTTCATCCTCGCCGGCGGGCCGCTGGTCGAGGCCACGCACGGCAAGCTGGGCTTCACGGCGCCGCTGTCGGCGATCACGGCGGCGGTGGTCGGCGTGATCCTCAACCTGGCGCTGTTCTTCGCCTACCACGTGCTGTGGCCGCAGGGCTTCGCCGGGCGCTTCGATGTCTTCTCGGCACTGCTGATGGTGGCCGCGGCGTTCGCGCTGTTCCGCTTCAAGGTCGGCGTGATGCCGCTGCTGGCGGCCTGCGCCCTGCTCGGCCTGGGCGGGACGCTGGCCGGGCTGCGCTGAACGGCTACTTCCCGCCGCGCGGATCCTCGCCCGACGACCACTGCGGCAGCCGGAAGTCGGTGACCAGCGCCAGCGCACGCAGCCCGCTGGCCGCGCCGGCCGCCAGCAGCAGCGCCGTGCCCGGCGACACGCCCAGCGCCAGCGCGCCCACCAGCACCCAGCCGCCGGCGAAGGCACACACCGCGTAAGGCCGGTGATCGCTGAAGGCGCTCGGGATCTCGTTGCAGACGATGTCGCGCAACACGCCGCCGAAGGTAGCCGTCACCACGCCCATCAGCACCGCGACGATCGCCGGCATGCCCTGCGCCAGCGCGATCTGCGTGCCGCCGGCGCTGAACAGGCCGAGGCCGAGCGCGTCGGGCCACTGCATCGCGCGCTCGGTGGGCGCGAAGTGGCGCGCGCGCAGCACGCCCATCGCCGCCACGCACAGCGCCAGCAGCCCCCACAGCCAGGCCGCGTGCTCGACCCAGAAGAACGGCCGCCGGTCGAGCAGCACGTCGCGCAGTGTGCCGCCGCCGAAGGCGGCCAGGCCGGCCACCACGCACACGCCCACCGCATCGAGCCGCTTGCGCGCCGCCTCGAGCAGGCCCGACAACGCAAAGGCCACGGTCGCCGCGGCCTCCACCGCCGTCAGAAGCGCCGGCAGCAGGTTCGCGTCGGGCAGCGGTTCAGCCATTCAGGTGCTGCGCGACGCGCTCGCGCGCCTGGCGCGGCAGCCGGCCGGTGACGGCCGCCGCCACCGGCGTCTTCAGCATCGCTGCGAAGCCGTCGGCCACGCGCGCCGCCGAGACGCGCCGCAGCCGCGCCAGCGACTGTGCGCGCGCACGCACCCGGCCGAGGAAGAGCAGGTCCAGGCAGGCCTCCTCCACGCGGCGGAACGGCTGTTCGGACGAGCGCAGTGCGCGCACGGTGAGCTGGTTGCGCGCGCGCTCGAGGTGGATGGGTTCGACGCCGCGCGCGAGCTCGCTCATCAACGAGCGCACTTCGGCGCAGAACTCGTCGAGGTGCTCCGGCGCCACCGAAGCCTCGATGACGAACTGGCCCCACAGGCCCAGCACGTCGGCCGAGGCATGCGTGTAGTACGCCAGGCCCTTGCGCTCGCGGATGCGGTCGAGCAGCGGCGAGCTCATGCCCTCGCCGAGCACGGCCGCAGCCACCACGCCGACCGGATCGTCGTCGACCAGCGACGGGATCGGCCAGCCGATCACCACGTGGGTCTGGCTGCTGCCAACGAGGCGCTTGGTGACGATGCCGCCGACCCACTCGGGTGCAGTGAGCGTGTTCTCCGCGCCGCGCGGCAGGCTGCCGAAGGCGGCCTGCGCGGCCTCCAGCACCGCGGCGGCGTCGACGTCGCCGGCCACGCCGATCACCACGTTGGCGCCGCTGTACTGGCGCTGCACGTAGCCGAGCAGGTCGTCGCGCGTGAAGCGCTCGATGTTGGCGCGCCGGCCGATCACCGGCAGCGCGGCCGGGTGGGCGCCGAAGCACTCGCGGTCGAAGGCCTGGAAGGCGATGGTCAGCGGGTCGTCCTCGTCGTCGGCGATCTCGTGCAGGATCACGCGGCGCTCGCGCTCCAGCTCCTCCTCGGGAAAGGTGCTCTCGCGCACGATGTCGCCGAGCATGCGCACGAAGCGCGGCGCATCCTCGGCCAGGCCGCGCATGTGGAAGGCGGTGTGGTCCTTGTCGGTGTGCGCATTGACCTCGGCGCCGAGCCGCTCGGCATCGAGGTTGATGCGCTGGCAGTCGCGCGTGCGCGTGCCCTTGAAGGCCATGTGCTCGACGACGTGGCTGATGCCGTTGAGCTTCGCGCCCTCGTGCGCGCTGCCGGTGCGCACGAACACGCTCACGCTCGCGCTGCCCACGCCCGGCAGGCCGATCAGCACCACGCGCACGCCGTTGGCCAGCGTGGCGATCGAGGTGCCGGCTTCGTCCGTCGGTTGCAGCATCAGAATGCCGCCACCGCGCCGTTGCTGCGCGGGTCGAAGCCGCCCATCAGCAGGCTGTCCGTGTGGCGGATCAGCGCGCCGGCATGGCCGACCGATTCGTCCCAGTCGGCCAGCAGCTCGACGTCATGACCCATCGCGCGCAGCGTGTCGACGGTCCCGGCCGGGAAACGCGCCTCGAGCTTGAGGCTGTCGCTGGCCATGCCCCAGGTGCGGCCGAGCAGCCAGCGCGGCATCTCGATGGCCGCCTGCGGCTCCAGGCCGAAGCGCTGGATGCGGTTGAACACCGTGGCCTGCGTCTGCGGCTGCCCGTCGCCGCCCATCGTGCCGTAGACCATCAGGCGCCCGTCGGCCAGGCGCGCGAGCGCCGGGTTCAGTGTGTGGAAAGGCTTCTTGCGCGGCGCCAGCGCGTTGATGTGCGAAGGATCGAGGCTGAAACTGCAGCCGCGGTTCTGCCAGTTCACACCGGATTCGGCGAGCACCACGCCCGAGCCGAACTCGTGGTAGATGCTCTGGATGAACGAGACCGCACGGCCCTGCCCGTCGATCACGCCCATCCAGATGGTGTCGCCCGGGTCGGTGCGCCTTCCCCACGGCGCGGCGCGCTTCGAGTCGATGTTCCCGGCGAGTTCGTCGAGCAGCGCAGGGCGCAGCAGCTCGGCCGGCGCGATGCGCATGAAGGCGGGGTCGGTGACATGCTGGTCGCGCAGCTTGAAGGCCTGCTTGGTGGCCTCGACCTGCGCATGCACGAAGGCCGCGCCCAGCGGATCGGCATCCCAGCCCTGCAGGCGCTGCATGATGCCCAGGATCATCAGCGAGACCACGCCCTGCGAGGGCGGCGTCATGTTGGCCAGCGTGGCGCCGGGGATGGCCAGCGTCAGCGGGTCGACCCGCTTGGCGTGGTGGGCGGCGAGGTCGTCGGCGGTGAGCGGGCTGCCGACGGCGGCGAGTTCGGCGGCCAGCTGCTTCGCCAGCGCGCCGCGGTAGAAGTCGTCGGTGCCGTGTTCGGCGATGCGCGCCAGCGTGGCCGCCAGGCGCGGCTGGCGGAAGCGGCTGAAGGCGGCCGGCGCCTCGCCGTCGACCAGGAAGGTCTCGGCGAAGCCCGGGATGGCGCGGATCTCGTCGCGCTTGGCCGCGGTGGCGGCGCGCTGGCTGTGCGTGACCGGGATGCCCTCGCGGGCGTACCAGATCGCGTCTTCGAGCAGGCGTGCCAGCGGCAGCCGGCCGCCCCACTCCTTCGCGAGCGCATGCGCCGCACCCCAGCCGGAGATGGTGCCGGCTACCGTCAACGCGGCCACGCCACCGCGGAACGGGATGCTGCCGGTCACCCCGCGCTGCGCATAGCTCTCCAGCGAGGCCGCGGCGGCGCTCGCGCCGCTGGCGTCGATGCCGGCCAGTGGCCCGTCGGGGCCGCCGATCACCCAGAAGCCATCGCCGCCGATGGAGTTCATGTGCGGGTAGACGACGGCGATGGCCGCGGCGGCGGCGATCATCGCCTCGAGGGCGTTGCCGCCTTCGCGCAGCACGCGCAGGGCGGCTTCGGAAGCCAGGCTGTGCGGGGCGACGGCGATGCCGCGCCGGCCGAGGAAGGATTGGGTCATGGGGTGAAACGTCCGGTGATCTCTGGCGCGCGACCAGCGCGCGAACATACCAGCAAGCGCCGCCTATGATCGCAGCATGCCGCCCATGACCTCACCGCAGGGCACCCTGGCCGCGCTGGCGCGCAATGCCGGCCAGTGGCTGCTCGGCTGGTGGCGCACGGTGCACCTGGCGGCGTTGCTCACGGTGATGGCGTTGTCGCCGTCGAGCTACCGGGCCGCGAACCGGCAGGCGATGGCGCGCCACGTCTATCTCGGCACCGCGCAGTCGCTGCTCGGCTTCACGCTGCTGAGCCTGCTGATCAGCATCGTGGTCATCCGCATCGTGCTGGTCACCTCGCAGAGCTACGGCCTCACGCAGTACGCGCTGGAGATGGTGGTGCGCGTGCTGGTTCTGGAGCTCATTCCGCTAGCCGCGGCGATGTTCGCCGCGCTGCGCTGCACGATCCCGCTGTCGGCCGAGGTCGCCGCGCTGCGCAGCGGCGGCGGCTGGGACGCGCTGGCCGCGCAGGGCGTCGACCCGATGCGCTCCGAAGTGCTGCCGCGCGCCGTGGCCGGCACCTTCTGCGCGCTGATGCTGGCCGCGGTGAGCGGCGTGATCACGCTGGTGGTGGCCTACCTGTCCGTCTACGGCTTCACCGGTGCGGGCTTCGCCGCCTACACCCACACGGTGGGCCGCATCTTCACGCCGGCGGTGTCGCTGATCTTCGTGTTGAAGATCCTCTTCCTCGGCCTGACGGTGGCGCTGATGCCGATCGCCTCGGTGCTCGACGCGGTGCCGCGCCGCCGCGCCAACACCAGCGCCGAGCTGCAGGGGCTGGTGCGCATGCTGCTGCTGATCGTGATCATCGAAGCCGCCTCGCTGGTGGGCAACTACTCCTGAAATGAACGACAAGGAACCGCAGAACCTGGAGGTCAAGGCGGCGCTGCTACTGGCGCTGTTCGTCGCGCTGGTGGCGGCGACGGTGCTCTACGTGCTCTACGCACGCGGCAGCTTCGAGGCCACGCAGCGGCTGGTGCTGGTGGCCGACGACTCCGAGGGCGTGCGCGTCGGCATGGACATGACCTTCTCCGGCTTTCCGATCGGCCGCGTGCGGCGCATCGAGCTGGCGGACGACGGCAGCGCCCGTATCGTGATCGACGTGCCGGTGAAGGATGCGAAGTGGCTTCGCCAGTCGAGCGTCTTCACGCTGTCGCGCAGCCTGGTCGGCGGCGCCACGCTGAAGGCCTACAGCGGCGTGCTGAGCGACCCGCCGCTGCCCGACGGCGCCGAGCGCAGCGTGCTGGTGGGCGACGCCACCGCCGAGCTGCCGCGGCTGGTGTCCGACGTGCGCGAGCTGGTGGCCAACCTGACGCGGCTGACCGCTTCCGACTCCTCGCTCGCGCTCAGCATCGCGAACGTGCAGACGATCACCGAGCGCGCCACCGGCCCTCGCGGCGCCACCGGGCTGCTGATGAACGAGGCCGATGCGAAGCAGATCAGCGCCGCGCTGCAGCGGGTGAATACACTGCTGGCGCGTATCGACGGCATGGCCGCGAAGGCCGATGCGCAGGTGCTCGGGCCGCAGGGGCTGGTGAACGAGAGCAAGGCAGGCGTGGCGCAGCTCAACGCCCTGCTCGGCGATGCACGGCAGACGCTGCAGAAGGTGGATGCGCTGCTGGCCGAGGCGCAGGGCGTGGCCAGCAACGTGCGCGGCGCGACCAACGATCTCGATGCGCTGCGCGGCGAGGTCGACGCCACGGTGCGCAAGGTCGAGCAGCTGGTCGACGAGGTCAACCGCAAGTGGCCGTTCAAGCGCGACACGGAGCTGCAGCTCAAATGAGGAGTCCCGTCGTTCTCGTTCTTGCCGCTGCGCTCGCTGCCTGCAGCAGCGGCCCCACGCCGCCCGACTGGCAGCTGCAGGCGCGGCCGGCGATCGATGCCGCGATCCGGATGGACCTCGACGGCGATACCGCCGGCGCCCGGCGCGAGTTCGAGCGCGGCCGCGCGCTGCTGGCGCGCACCGGATCGCCCGCGCTGGTGGCCCGCGCCGAGCTGATGCGCTGCGCAGCCCGCGTGGCCAGCCTCGACTTCGCCGCCTGCGACCGCTTCGAACGCTGGCGAGCCGACGCACCCGCGGCCGAACAGGCCTACGCCGATCACCTCGCGGGAAAGACGCTCGATCGCGAACGCATCGCGCTGCTGCCGCCGGCGCAACGCGCCGTCGCCGCGGCCATCGCCGAGAGGACGACGGTGACGGTTCAGGCCATCGAGGATCCGCAGTCGCGACTGATCGCCGCAGCGCTGTTGCTGCGCGCCCGGCTCGCCGACCCCGCCACGCTCACGCTGGCGGCCGACACGGCATCGGCGCAAGGCTGGCGCCGCCCGCTGCTGGCCTGGCTGGAGGCGCTGGCCTACCGCGCCGAGCAGGCTGGCGCAGCCGACGAAGCGCAGCGGCTGCGCCGGCGCATCGAGCTGGTGCTGTCGTCGCGATGAAGCCTCAGAGCGCGGCG
Organism: Piscinibacter sp.; assembly: GCF_050175855.1. Lineage (GTDB taxonomy): Bacteria > Pseudomonadota > Gammaproteobacteria > Burkholderiales > Burkholderiaceae_C > Piscinibacter. The sequence goes on along the minus strand of NZ_JBFXIO010000126.1, from coordinate 509 downwards.
AAGTGCCGCCGGTAGCGCAGCGGCAGGTCGGCGATGCGCAGCATCATCGGCAGGTCGGCGGTGCCGAAGTCCGGGTCCCAGGCCGGCGCGCCGAGCAGCTTCGCGCCGCAGCGCAGGTAGCCCTTGATCAGCGGCGGCGGTTCCACCGCCAGGTCGCTGCGAAGCTCGCCGACCGGCAGCGGCAGGCGTGCATGCACCTGGCACTCGATCGGCGCGAGGTGGCTGTGGCGAAGCTGTTCCCACAGGCTCGCCGCCACGTGGCCGCCGTCGCGCATGCCCACGCTGGCACAGCCGATCATCGTTTCCAGGCCGTTGCGCGCCATGAACTCGGCCAGCGCGCCCCACAGCGCCAGGATCACCCCGCCCGAGCGCCAGTCGGCATGCACGCAGGAGCGGCCCAGCTCCACCATCCGGGCGCGGTAGGGACGCAGCCGCGTGAGGTCGAACTCGTTCTCGCTGTACAGGACGCCGACGCGCCGCGCCGCCGCCGGCGAGAGCACGCGATAGGT
>NZ_JBFXIO010000125.1:0-11839 GCF_050175855.1 Piscinibacter sp. | reverse complement strand
GCTTCGCGCGGTTCGCCGGAGACCGCCATGCTTGCGTCATCGCTGCGCCGAGGGTTGATCGTGGTCTCGCTGTGCCTGCCGCTGGCCTGGCCGGCACAGGCGGCGCGCAGTGAGTTCGACGCGAGCACCGAAGGGCTGGAGCGCGCGCAGGCCGCGATGGTCGGCGTGATCAGCGAAGCCGTCGAAGACGCCGGCTCGGCTGCCACCCTGGGCCCGGTGCGCATCGGCTCCGGCGTGGTGATCGGCGACGACGGCCTGGTGCTGACGATCGGCTACCTGATCCTGGAGGCCGAGCGTGTCGACCTGATCGTCGACGGCGAGCGCCGCGTGCCGGCGCGCGTGGTGGCCTACGACCAGGCCACCGGCTTCGGCCTGCTGCAGGCGCTCACTCCCTTGAAGGTGACACCGGTGCCGATCGGGCGCTCCGCGGGTGTCACGCCCGACGAACCTCTGATGGTGGCCAGCGGCGTGCCCGACGGCGGCCTGAGTCTGGCGCGGCTGGTGTCCCAGCGCGCCTTCTCGGGCTACTGGGAGTACCACATCGACACGGCACTGTTCATCGTGCCGCCGCGCAGCGACCACAGCGGTGCCGGCCTGTTCAATCTCGACGGCGAGTTGCTGGGCATCGGCTCGCTGGTGGTCGGCGATGCGCTGGGCCCCGGCGCCGGCCGGCTGCCGGGCAACATGTTCGTGCCGGTCGACCTGCTCAAGCCGGTGATCGCCGAGATGCGCGCGCGCGGCTCCTCGCGCGGCAGCCACCGCGCGTGGCTGGGGCTGAACTGCGAGGAGCGCGGCGGCGAGATCCGCGTGCTGCGCGTCACCCAGGACAGCCCGGCCGACCTGGCGGGCATCCGGCCGGGCGACCGCATCCTGCGCATCGACGACGCCGACGTGGCCGCGCTCGAGACCCTGTGGAAGACGCTGTGGCGCAACGGCGCCGAGCGCGAGGTGCTGCTCACCATCCGCCGCGACGGCGAGGTGCAGACCCTCACCGTGCACACGACCGACCGCATGAGGTCGCTGCGGCGGCCTCAGGGCATCTGATCCCTTCTTGCGGGCTCAGGCGAGCAGGCCCGTCTCGACCGTCGGGTAGCGCAGCCTCAGCTTCAACTCGCGCTTGAGCCGCGTGTTGTCCAGCCGCCGCGATTCGCTCATGAAGCTCAGCAGCATCGGCGACAACTGCTCCTTCGCCTGGGCACGCGAGATGCGCGGCGGCTTCGGCAGGCCGCAGAGTCCGGCGGCGAGGTCGAAGTAGTCGCCCATCTTCATCTCGGTGTCGTCGCTGGCGTGCACGACGCGCTGCGGCAGGCCGTGGTGCAGTGCCGCGATGCACGCGCGTGCCAGGTCGTCGGCATGGATGTGGTTGGTGAACACGTCGTCCTCGCCGGCGAGCACCGGCGTGCCGCGCGCCAGCCGCTCGCGCGGGTGGCCGCCGGGGCGGTCGCCGGCATAGATGCCGGGAATGCGCAGGATGCTTACCCGCGTGCCGAAGCGCCGGCCGTGCCAGCGCAAGCGCTGCTCGGCATCGACACGACGCCAGGCGCGGTCGGTGGCCGGGGCCACCGCGCGGGTTTCGTCGAAACGCGCGCCGGCGCAGTCGCCGTAGACGCCGGTGGTGCTGCCGTAGACGATGCAGCGCGCACCGCCGCGCCGGGCGAGCGCCTGCAGCAGATGGCGCGTACGCGGATCGCTGCGCCCGGCCAGCGGCGGCGGCGCCAGGTGGAGCACGGCATCGGCCAGGCCAGCGGCGCGCTGCAGCGTGGCCGGCGCGTCGAGATCGGCCACCAGCGGCACGGCGCCCACCGCCCGCAGTTCGGCACAACGCGCCGGGCTGGAGGTCATCGCCAGCACGCGCCAGCGGCCGCGCAGCAAGCGCGCCACGCGCATCCCGACGTCGCCGCAGCCGACGATGAGCAGCACGGGGCGTTGGCGGCGCGCGGGGGACGGGCAGGTCAGGGTCATGGGGGTGGGGGCACAATTCGAGATTCCCTTTGCATTGTCGGTCCCCTTCGCGCCATGCCCTTCACCGTGACCGTGCAGCCCAGCGGCCGCCACTTCAGCGTCGAACGCGACGAACCCATCCTCCATGCAGCCATCCGCGCCGGCATCGGCCTGCCTTACGGCTGCAAGGACGGCGCCTGCGGCTCCTGCAAGTGCCGCCTGCTCGAGGGCCGCGTGATCCACGGCGCCCACCAGTCCAAGGCGCTGTCGGCAGACGAGGAGGCCGCCGGCTTCATGCTCACCTGCTGCGCAGCGCCGCAGACCGACGTGGTGATCGAGGCCCGCACTGTGGCCGGCGCCGGCGAGTTCCCGGTGCGCAAGATGCCTGCGCGGGTCATGGCCCTCGTCAAGCCCGCGCCCGACGTGGCCGTGCTCACCCTGCAGTTGCCCGCCAACGAGGTGCTGCGCTACCACGCCGGCCAGTATGTCGAGTTCATCCTGCGCGACGGCGCGCGGCGCAGCTACTCGATGGCCAACGCGCCGCACACGCAGACCGACAAGCCGGCCATCGAGCTGCACCTGCGCCACATGCCCGGCGGCAGGTTCACCGACCATGTGTTCGGCGCGATGAAGGAGAAGGAGATCCTGCGCATCGAGGGGCCGTTCGGCAGCTTCTTCCTGCGCGAGGACAGCGACAAGCCGATCGTGCTGCTGGCCTCGGGCACCGGCTTCGCGCCGATCAAGGCGATCATCGAGCACATGGAGTTCAAGGGCATCACGCGGCCGGCCGTGCTGTACTGGGGCTGCCGCAGCAAGGCCGACCTGTACCTGCACGACTGGGCGCAGGCCGCCGCCGAGCGCCTGCCGAACCTTCGCTACGTGCCGGTGCTCTCCGAGCCGAACGCCGAGGACGACTGGGCCGGCCGCACCGGCTTCGTGCACCAGGCCGTGATGGCCGACCTGCCTGACCTGTCCGGCCACCAGGTCTATGCCTGCGGCGCGCCGGTCATGGTGGAGTCGGCGCAGCGGGATTTCGTGGCTCGCTGCGGTCTGCCGCCCGACGAGTTCTATGCGGACAGTTTCACTTCGGAGGCAGACAAGCATGGCACGCAGGCGTGATCTCCTGGTCCTCGGTACGGCCGCCATCGCGGCGCCGGTCTTCGCGCAAGCCAGCCGGCCGATCCGCCTGATCGTGCCCTACCCGCCCGGCGGGCCGCTGGATATCGTGGCGCGCGCGCTCGCCGAGCGTGTCAAGGACAGCCTCGGCACGGTGATCGTGGAGAACAAGCCCGGCGCCGGCGGCAACCTCGGCGCGGACCTGGCGGCCAAGGCGGCGCCCGATGGCACGACGATCGTCATGGGGGCGGTGGCCACGCATGCCATCAACCCCTGGCTGTACGCGAAGATCCCCTACGACCCGATCCGCGATTTCACGCCGATCACCGGCGTGGCGCAGGTGCCCAACGTGCTGGTGATGAACCCCGAGGCGGCCGACCGCTTCGGCGTGAAGACCGTGGCCGAGCTGGTGGCATACGCGAAGGCCAACCCCGGCAAGCTCAACTACGGCTCGGGCGGCAATGGCAGCGCAGGCCACCTCGCCGGCGAGATGTTCAAGGCGCAGGCCGGCGTGTTCATGGTCCACATCCCCTATGCCGGCGGCAATCCGGCGCAGCTCGCGCTGCTGTCGGGCCAGGTCGACCTGAACTTCGACAACCTCGCCTCGGCTTCGGCCAACATCAAGGCCGGCAAGCTGCGCGCGATCGCCGTCACCACTGCGAAGCGCTCGCCCGCGGTGCCGGAGCTGCCGACGATCGCCGAGAGCGGCGGGGCGCTGGCCGGCTTCGACATCCACACCTGGTTCGGCCTGTTCGGCCCGGCCAAGCTGTCGGCGGAGACGACGCAGCGCCTGAACAAGGCCTTCGTCGAAGCGCTCGGCTCGGCCGAAATGAAGGCGCGGCTGGCCACGCTGCTGGCCGAGCCGATGCCGACCACGCCCGAGCAGTTCGGCGCCTTCGTGAAGGCCGAGCTGGCCAAGTACGAGCAGGTGGTGAAGCGAAGCGGCGCGAAGGTCGACTGACCTCGCGCCGCCGTTTCAATCGCAGGCCGGGCTCGCCGGCCCGGTTGGCATCACTTCTTCTTCGTCGGCTGGGTGGTGGGCTTGGGCGGCGCCGTCACTTCCTTCGAAGCAGGCGTGGTGCCGCCATCCACGCCGAGTCGGCCGCCGGTGCCCAGGCCACCCTTGACCGTCTGCGCCTTGTAGTTGCGCAGCGCCTTGACCATCTGGTTGTAGGAGTCTGCGAACGCGGCGACCACGACCTTGCCCTGCGGCGTGTTCGAGTAGCCGCCGCCGGCGCCTGCGAAGCCACCGAAGAAACCGCCGAACAGGTTGAAGTCGTAGTTCTTCGACGTGCCCTCGGCCGCCGAGATCTGCACGCCCGAGCGGTTGTCGATCAGCAGCAGCGTGGTCGAGGCCTCGTTGGCGCTCATGCCCCCGGCCAGGGCGCCGAGGCCGCCGAAGGCCCGCGTGAGCAAGCCGGCCGCCGCGCCGCCGGTCTTCTGCGCGAACTGGATCTGCGGGCTCATCGTGTAGTCGGCCGCCACCATCTGGCCCTTGCCGAAGTTGCTGTTGTCGCGCATCTCGCCGCTGGCCTGCAGGTTGCGCTCGGTCATCATGTTGTTCATCGCGCGACCGCGCTCGACGATGACGAAGCAATTGCTCTGCTGGACCATCAGGCGCAGCACCGGCAGCGTGGAGCCGAGCTGGTAGTCGCGCAGGCTGTAGTACCAGGGCGCGTTGGTGTCTTCCTGCATCGCCAGGGTGCCCAGCGACTCGGTGCATTTCTCCAGGGCCGAGTTGTTGTTCTCGGCGGTCTCGCCACCGGCTGCGCCGGAGACGGTTCCCTTGTTGCCGCCCATCGTGGGCGTGGTGGCCAGGCAGCCTGAAAGGAGCGCAGCCGCCGCGGCGGAGGCCAGCACGGCGAGCGAACGGGTGGAGTGGTTCATGGTTCTTCTCCTCGGTGAGCGATTCGTCAGGCTGCGCAGTATAGGGAGCGCATGCATCCCGATACACACCTAACTCGGGCATCGGCCGAGAAGAAGTTTCTTCACTCGCCCAGGTAGGCTGCGCGCACCTTCGGATCGGCCAGCAAGGTCTTGGCCTCGCCGGTCATCGTGACCTCGCCGGAGTCCATCACGTAGCCCCGGTTGGCCAGGCCGAGCGCGCGGCTGGCGTTCTGCTCGACCAGCAGGATGGTCGTGCCGCGGCCATGAATGTCGGCCACCACCTCGAAGATCTTGTCGACCATGATCGGCGACAGGCCCATCGAGGGCTCGTCGAGCAGCAGCACCTTCGGCCGGGCCATCAGCGCGCGGCCCATCGCCAGCATCTGCTGCTCGCCGCCGGACATCGTTCCGGCGAGCTGGTTTCGCCGCTCCTTCAGGCGCGGGAAGATGGTGAAGACCTTGTCGATGTCGGCCTCGATCTCGCTGTCGTTGCGGACGAAGGCGCCCATCTGCAGGTTCTCGGTGATGGTCATGCGCGTGAAGGTGCCACGCCCTTCCGGCACCATCACCAGGCCCTGCTTGACCAGATCCCACGACCCCTGGCCCTTGATGCTGCGGCCGAGGAACTTGATGTCTCCCGACGCGGCCGGCTGCAGACCGGTGATCGCCTTGAGCGTGGTGGTCTTGCCGGCGCCGTTGGCGCCGATCAGGCTGACGAGTTCGCCCTCCTGCACCTCGAATGACACGCCCTTGACGGCCTGGATGCCGCCGTAGGCCACCTTCAGGCCGCTGACCTCGAGCAACGTGTTTGCCATGTCCTGTCCCTCAATGCGCCTGGTGTCCGGCGCCGAGGTAGGCCTCGATCACCTTCTCGTTCTTCTGCACGTCCGCCGGCGTGCCTTCGGCGATCTGCTTGCCGTAGTCGAGCACGGTGACGCGGTCGCACAGGCCCATGACGAGCTTGACATCGTGCTCGATCAGGAGAATCGTTCTCCCGTCATTCCGGATGCGGTCGATCAGCTCGCGCAGCACCACCTTCTCGGTGGCGTTCATGCCGGCGGCCGGCTCGTCCAGCGCGATCAGCTTGGGATCGGTGGCCAGTGCGCGGGCGATCTCGAGCCGCCGCTGGTCGCCGTAGCTCAGCGTGCGCGCCTTGAATTCGGCGTACTTGCCGATGCCCACGTAGTCGAGCAATTCCTGCGCGCGCTCGGCGATGGCCTTCTCCTCGGCCTTGAAGCCGCCGGTGCGAAACACCGCGCCGATCAGGCCCGACTGGCTGCGCACGTGGCGGCCGACCATCACGTTCTCCAGCGCCGTCATCTCGGCGAACAGGCGGATGTTCTGGAACGTGCGCGCGATGCCCGCCTTCGCGACCTCGTGCACCGCAGTGGGCTTGTAGGGCGCGCCACCGAGCTCGAAGGTGCCGGAGTCGGGCGTATACAGGCCGGTGATGACGTTGAAGAAGGTGGTCTTGCCGGCGCCGTTCGGGCCGATCAGGCCGTAGACCTGGCCCTTGGTGATGGTGATGCCGACGTCGGACAGCGCCTGCAGGCCGCCGAAGCGCTTGGAGACACCCGCCACCTTGAGGACGATTTCGCTCATGCCGTTCTCCTCACTTCGCCACCGGGGTGGGCGCCGCCTTGCCGTGTTCCGGCGAAGGCCACAGGCCGCGCGGGCGCAGCAGCATGATCACGATCATCGCCGTGGCGATCAGCAGCTGACGCAGGATGGAGGCGTCGAGCCGGCCGTCGGTCATGGCCTGCAGCGGGCCGGCCACGTAGCGCAGCACCTCGGGCAGCGCCGCCAGCAGCAGCGCGCCGACGATCACACCCGGGATGTGGCCGATGCCGCCGAGCACCACCATCGCGACGATCATGATCGACTCCTGCAGGCTGAAGGCCTCGGGCGTGATGAACGACTGGTAGCCGGCGAACATCACCCCGGCCACGCCGCCGAAGGTGGCGCCCATGCCGAAGGCGAGCAGCTTCATGTTCCGGGTGTTGATGCCCATCGCCTTGGCGGCAATCTCGTCCTCGCGGATCGCCATCCAGGCGCGGCCGATGCGGCTGCGCTCGAGGCGGTAGCAGATCAGCACGCTGAGCACGACGAGGAAGAGGAACAGGAAGTAGTAGTTGACGACCGGCGGGATGTCGTAGCCGAACAGCTCGTGGCGCTTGCCGAAATCGAAGCCGAACAGGTGCATCGAGTCGATCGGCCCGATGCCCTTGGGGCCGTTGGTGATGTTGACCGGGTGGTCCAGGTTGTTCAGGAACACGCGGATGATCTCGCCGAAGCCCAGCGTCACGATCGCGAGGTAGTCGCCGCGCAGGCGCAGCGTCGGCGCACCGAGCAGCACGCCGGCCAGGCCGGCCAGCAGGGCCGCGACCGGGATGACGATCCACAGCGGCGTGTGCAGGCCCTCGGGGAACGTCGCGGCAATCGCGGGGAACTGCTCCCACAGGTGCGAGCTCGCGAGCAGGCCGAACATGTAGGCGCCCACGGCATAGAACGCCACGTAGCCCAGGTCGAGCAGGCCGGCATAGCCGACCACGATGTTCAGGCCGAGGGCCAGAAGCACGTACAGCAGCGCAATGTCGATGATGCGCACCCAGGCGTTGCCGAACAGCTGCGCGATGAAGGGCAGGATCAGCAGGCCGACGGCGGCCAGCAGGAAGACGACGATCTTCTTGTCTTTCATGTCTGTGCTCCCGAATCAGGCCCGGTCCGCCACGCGCTCGCCGAGCAGACCCGAGGGTCGCAGCGTCAGCACGAGGATCAGCACGATGAAGGCGAAGATGTCCTGGTAGTGGCTGCCGAGCACGCCGCCGGTGAGTGCACCGATGTAGCCCGCACCCAGCGCCTCGATGAGGCCCAAAGCCACGCCGCCGACCATCGCACCGGCCAGATTGCCGATGCCGCCGAACACGGCTGCGGTGAAAGCCTTCAGGCCGGGCAGGAAGCCCATGGTGTGCGAGGCCGAGCCGTAGTTGGCCGCCCACATCACGCCGGCGATCGCGGCGAGTGCCGCGCCGATGACGAAGGTGGCCGAGATCACCATGTCGGGGCGCACGCCCATCAGGCCGGCCACGCGCGGGTTCTCGGCGGTGGCTCGCATCGCCCGGCCGAGCTTGGTGTAGTTGACGAGGTACATCAGCCCGCTCAGCACCACCGCGGTGGTGATCAGGATGATGATCTGCACCGTGTTGATCACCGCGCCGAACACGTTGATCGGTTCGGTGGGCAGCAGGATCGGGTAGCTCTTGATGGTCGGCTTCCAGATGATCATCGCCAGCGTCTGCAGCAGCAGGCTCATGCCCATGGCGGTGATCAGCGGCGCCAGGCGCGGTGCGTTGCGCAGCGGCCGGTAGGCCACCTTCTCGATCGTGAAGTTCAGCACCGTGCAAACCACGATCGCGCAGGCCAGCGAGATCAGCAGGATCGCCCAGCCCGGCAGGCCCGAGTTCGCCAGCGCGGTCACCACCGTCCAGCTGGTCAGGGCCCCGACCATCAGCACCTCGCCGTGGGCGAAGTTGATCAGGTTGATGATGCCGTAGACCATCGTGTAGCCCAGTGCCACCAGCGCATACATGCTGCCGAGCACCAGACCATTGATGATCTGCTGGATGAAGGTCTCCATCGAGGGAATCTCCTGCCGTTGTCGATCGGGCCACCTTTGTCGAGGCGGCGGCCTCGGCGGGCGGTGCGCACCACCCGGGCGCTTTCACTCTATTAGCAAAAAGCCCGCCGCAGGTTCTGCGACGGGCCGTGGCTTTCACCTAAGGGTTCGGCGTTGGGGGCGCATTCTAGGCGTCAGGTCCTAGGCAGATCGTACGGAGTTTCCGCAAGCATGCCGGTTGAACATAAGGTCATGCAGACACTTCACCGACGATTCTTCGCCTCGTCGTTCAATCGGCGCAATTCCTCCAACTTCTCGCCGATACGGATCTCCAGCCCCCGCGCCACCGGCTCGTAGAAGCTCGGCGGCACCATGTCCTCGGGCCAGTAGCTCTCGCCCGCCGCGAAGCCGCCCTCCTCGTCGTGGGCGTAGCGATAGCCGCGGCCGTAGTCGAGGCTCTTCATCAGCTTCGTCGGTGCATTGCGCAGGTGCAGCGGCACCGAGCGCGTGCCGTCGGCGGCCACGAAAGCCCGCGCCGCCTTGTAGGCGGTGTAGACGGCGTTGCTCTTGGGCGCCACGGCCAGGTAGACCACCGCCTGCGCCAGCGTCAGCTCGCCCTCGGGCGAGCCCAGGCGCTCGTAGGTCTCGGCGGCGTCGAGCGCCAGGCGCAATGCGCGCGGGTCGGCCAGGCCGATGTCCTCGCTGGCCATGCGGATCAGCCGGCGCGCCGCGTAGCGCGGGTCGACGCCGCCGTCGAGCATGCGCACGAACCAGTACAGCGCCGCATCGGGGTCGCTGCCGCGCACCGCCTTGTGCAGCGCCGAGATGGTGTCGTAGAACTGCTCGCCGCCCTTGTCGTAGCGGCGCAATTGTTCGCCGAGCGACTTCTCCAGCATGGCCTCGTCGATCTCCTCGACGGGCCCGACCATGGCCACCAGATTGTCGTAGGCGTTGAGCAGGCGGCGCGCATCGCCGTCGGCGTAGCCGACCAGCCGTGTGGCCGCCGCGTCGCTCAGCGGCGGCGCCTTCAGCAGCGCGCGGCCACGCTCGATCAGCGCCTTCATGTCCTCGTCGGACAGGCTCTTGAGCACGTGCACCGTGGCGCGCGAGAGCAGCGCCGAATTCACCTCGAACGACGGGTTCTCGGTGGTCGCGCCGATGAAGGTGAACAGGCCCGACTCCACGTGCGGCAGGAAGGCGTCCTGCTGGCTCTTGTTGAAACGGTGCACTTCGTCGACGAAGACCACCGTGCGGCGGGCCTGCGCCTGCACGGCCTGCGCACGCTCGACCGCCTCGCGGATCTCCTTGACGCCGCCGAGCACCGCCGAGATGGCGATGAACTGCGCGTCGAACGCGCCGGCCACCAGCCGCGCCAGGGTGGTCTTTCCCACGCCCGGCGGGCCCCACAGGATCATCGAATGCAGCCGGCCGGATTCGAAGGCCACGCGCAGCGGCTTGCCCGGCCCGAGCAGGTGCTGCTGGCCGATCACCTCGGCCAGCGTGCGCGGGCGCAGCCGCTCGGCCAGCGGCGCTTCGGCCGCCACGGCGGGCGCCGGGTGTGGATCCTCCAGCGGCAGTTCGAGCGTCGACATGGCGCGATTGTCGCAGCCGGCCGCCGGGCTCAAGTTCCGGCGCGAAGTGACGAAGCCCAGGGCGAAACCCGCGAACCCAGCCATGTCCGAGCCGCTGCCCGACGCCGATGCCATCGACCGCCTCGAGGCCCTGTCGCGCGACTTGGCGGCCCTGGAGCCGGCGCTGCAGCGCTGGCTCGCGGCAACGGCCGACAGGGTCGCCGATCCGCTCGAACGCGAGCGCGCCCGCCGGGCCGCGCTGCAATTGCGCCTGCAGGTCTCGCGCATCGCCGCGGCACTCGCCTCGCCTGCGCCAGAATCGGCACCGGCGCCTTGGCACGGTCAGGAGCGCCGCAGCCCGCAACGGGCCACGAACGTGGCGCGGCTGCCCGAGCGGCACACCGGCGGCCGCGGCGACACGACGCACGCCACCGACCCGAAGGACTGGGAACCTTTCTGATCACGCAAACACCTGGACACCGCAGCATGAACCAACGCTTCGCTCTCGCCGCCACCCTGCTCGCGCTGGCCGGCACGGCCCATGCCGGCCGCCCGCTCGCCACCGAAGACGCCGACTATCTGGGCCGCAGCCAGTGCGAGGCCGAGGGCTTCTACGGCCGGCAATCGGCCAGTGGCACGCCCGACGCCCGCGGCTGGACGCTGCAAGGCGCCTGCGGCATCGGCGGCAACACCCAGGTGGCCCTGGCCTACAGCCGCGCCCGCAGCGCCGGTGTCACGGGCGAGGGTCTGCTGCTGGGCGGCAAGACCGGCCTCATCACCCGCTCCGGTGACGGCCTCGGCCTGACGCTGGCCTGGGGCCTGACCGGCGCGAAGGTGGGCGGCGGCTCGTTCGAACACGAACTGACGTACCTGAACCTCGTGGCCACGCGCGAGATCGCGCCGAGCTGGACGGGCCACGCCAACCTCGGCTGGGTGCGAAGCGAAAGCGCCGATGCAAACAGCACGACCTGGAACCTGGCGATCGAGAAGTCGCTCGGCAACGGCGTCGACCTGATGGGCGAGGTCTATGGCGATGACCGCAGCGACGAGTGGCTCGGCCTCGGCGTGCGCTGGGCCGCGTCCGACAAGCTGAGCCTGAATGCGTCACTGGCGACGCAGAACGATTCGCCGCGCGTCCGGCTGTGGACGGTCGGCTTCAAATATTCGTTCTGAAGAGACCGGCTACTGCTCAATGACGTCCGCGCCCTTGGGCGCGACGAACTTGAACGCAGACGCAGGCGCCGCCGCATTCGGCTTGAACTGGCTGAACTGCAGCAGCGAGCGCTGGCCGAAGCTGTCGACGATCTCCACCGCGGCGAGTTCCTTGCCGCGGAATCCCACCTTGAGCGAATCGAAGGCGCTGTCCTTGGCCTTCGGCTTCGCGGCCGCCCACTCCAGCCCTTCGGCCGCGGGCAGCGGCGAGAGCTCGAAGTCCTTCTCGAGATTTCCGCCGGCCAGCAGCGCGGCCGGCGTGGCGCCGATGGCGGCCGACAGCTTGCGCGAGCTCACCTGGTTGAGGTCGGCGTCATAGATCCAGACCTTCTGCCCGTCGGCCACGATCACCTGCTCGAAGGGCTTGGTGTAGGCGAAGCGGAAGCGATTCGGCCGCGCGAACTGGAAGTCGCCGCTGCTGGTCTTCTTCTTGGCGCCGTCGGGCGAAGTCACGGTCTGCGTGAACTGTGCGCTGCCGCTCTTCACGTCGCGCACG
>NZ_JBFXIO010000124.1:0-11899 GCF_050175855.1 Piscinibacter sp. | reverse complement strand
CGCCGCCAGCACCTCGTCGAGCATCTTCTTCGCGTCGCCGAACAGCATCCGGTTGTTCTCCTTGTAGAACAGCGGGTTGTCGACGCCGGCATAGCCCGAGGCCATGCTGCGCTTCATCACGATCGAGGTCTTGGCCTTCCAGACCTCGAGCACCGGCATGCCGGCGATCGGGCTCGACGGATCCTCCTGCGCGGCCGGGTTCACGATGTCGTTGGCGCCGATCACCATGGACACGTCGGTCTCCGGGAAGTCCTCGTTGATCTCGTCCATCTCCAGCACGATGTCGTAGGGCACCTTGGCCTCGGCCAGCAGCACGTTCATGTGGCCCGGCATGCGGCCGGCCACCGGGTGGATACCGAAGCGCACGTTGACGCCCTTGCCGCGCAGGAGCTTGGTGATCTCGCACACCACGTGCTGGGCCTGGGCCACCGCCATGCCGTAGCCCGGCACGATGACCACGTTCTTGGCTTCCTTCAGCAGCTCGGCGGTCTCGACGGCGCTGACCGGCGTCACCTCGCCTTGCGGCTGGGCGGCATCGCCCTTGGCCGCCGGAGCCGGCGCACCGCCGCCAAATCCGCCGGCGATCACGCTGATGAAGTTGCGGTTCATCGCGCGGCACATGATGTAGCTGAGGATCGCGCCCGACGAGCCCACCAGCGCGCCGGTGACGATCAGCAGGTCGTTGCTCAGCATGAAGCCGGTGGCGGCCGCCGCCCAGCCCGAATAGCTGTTGAGCATCGAAACCACCACGGGCATGTCGGCGCCGCCGATCGCCATCACCATGTGGACGCCGAACAGCAGCGCGATCACCGTCATGATCAGCAGCGGCGTCATGCCCGAGGCCACGTCGTGCGCATTCAGGAACACGCGGCCGAGCCAGATGACGACCAGCAGCGCAGCCAGGTTGAGCCAGTGGCGCGCCGGCAGCAGCAGCGGCTTTCCGCCGATCTTGCCGGAGAGCTTACCGAAGGCGATCACCGAGCCGGAGAAGGTCACGGCGCCGATCAGGATGCCGATGTAGACCTCGACCTCGTGGATCACCTTCTCGGCCGGCGTCGGGAACACGGTCGAGGTGTCCACGTAGCTCGCGAAGCCGACGAGGCAGGCCGCCAGGCCCACCAGGCTGTGCATCAGCGCCACCAGCTCGGGCATCTGCGTCATCTGCACCTTCTTCGCGGCGAAGAGGCCGATGGCGCCGCCGACGACCAGCGAGCCGACGATCCACGGCACGCCGGCCGCGGTGACGCGCGGGCCGAGCACGGTGGCCAGCACCGCGATCGTCATGCCGATGATGCCGAACAGGTTGCCGCGGCGGGCGGTCTCGGGGTTGGCGAGGCCGCCGAGGCTGAGGATGAAGAGAACGGTGGCGCCGATGTAGGCGACGGTGGCGAGGCTCTCGGTCATGTTGTTCTCGTTCTCTTTACTTGCGGAACATCGCCAGCATGCGCCGCGTGACCGCGAAGCCGCCGAACATGTTGATCGCGGTGAGCACCAGCGCGACCACGGCCATGCCGAGGATCAGGCCGTTCGGCCGGTCGCCGCCGCCACCGGTCAGCGGCGGCGCGATCTGGATCAGCGCGCCGATGGCGATGATCGAGGAGATCGCGTTGGTCACGCTCATCAGCGGCGTGTGCAGCGAGGGCGTCACGTTCCAGATCACCATGTAGCCGATGAAGCAGGCCAGCACGAACACGGTGAAGTGCGACAGGAACGAGGCCGGCGCAAACGCACCGACGACGAACAGCGCCAGCGCACCGACGGCAAACACGATGGCCAGCGACTTGGCCGACATCGGCTCGCCGGCGCCATGGCCGTGCCCCTTGGCGGCGGGCGCCGCCACGGCGGGCTTCGGCTTCGGGGCCGGGGCCGGCAGCTTCAGCGGCGGCGCCGGCCAGGTGACCTCGCCCTCCTTGATCACCGTGAGGCCGCGGATCGCGTCGTCTTCCATGTTGACGTTGACGACGCCGTCCTTCGTCTTGCACAGCTCCTCGGTCAGGCGCAGCAGGTTGGTCGAGTACAGCGTCGACGACTGGCGCGCGAGCCGGCTGGCCAGGTCGGTGTAGCCGATGATCGTCACGCCGTGCCTGACCACCGCCTGGCCCGGCTCGGTGAGCTCACAGTTGCCGCCCTGCTCGGCGGCCATGTCGACGATCACGCTGCCGGGCTTCATGGTCTGCACCATCTCGGCGGTGATCAGCCGCGGCGCCGGCTTGCCCGGGATCAGCGCGGTGGTGATGATGATGTCGCACTCCCGGGCCTGCTGCGCGTACATGGCGCGCTGGGCGGCCTGGAAGCCCTCGCTCATCACCTTGGCGTAGCCGCCGCCCCCGGAGCCTTCCTCCTCGTAGTCGACCTTGACGAACTCGCCGCCGAGCGAGACCACCTGGTCGGCCACCTCGGCGCGGGTGTCGTTGGCACGCACGATGGCGCCCAGGCCGGCCGCGGTGCCGATGGCCGCCAGGCCCGCCACGCCGGCGCCGGCGATGAACACCTTGGCCGGCGGGATCTTGCCCGCCGCGGTGATCTGGCCGTTGAAGTAGCGGCCGAAGGCGTTGGCCGCCTCGATCACCGCGCGATAGCCACTGACACCGGCCATCGAGGTCAGCGCATCCATCTTCTGCGCTCGCGACAGCTGGCGCGGCAGGCAGTCGATGGCCAGCACCGTCGCCTTCTTGGCGGCCAGCGCTTCCATCAGCGGCGGGTTCTGCGCCGGCCAGACGAAGCCGATCAGCGCGCCGCCCTCGCGCATCAGCGCCACCTCGTCGAGGCTGGGCGGGCGCACCTTGAAGACGATCTCGCTCTTGCCCCACAGCTCGGCGGCGCTGCCGACGATCTCGGCGCCGGCGGCGCGGTAGGCGTCGTCGTCGATGTTGGCCGCCACGCCGGCGCCGCTCTGCACGGCCACCCCGAAGCCGAGCTTGACCAGCTTCTCGACCACCTCGGGCACGGTGGCGACGCGCTTTTCCCCAGCCGCTGTCTCGAGCGGAACACCGATCAACATGGAGGCCTCCTCAGGCGCTGTTTTTTGGTGAAACGGGCCGGAGCTTACACAATGACCGGGCAGCCGCCCCCTGCGCCCGCAACATTTCTGTAATGACCTTTCGCTGGAAACCGAGCGTCACCGTCGCCGCGATCATCGAGCGCGACGGCCGCTACCTGCTCGTCGAGGAGCACACGCCCGAGGGACTGAAGCTGAACAACCCGGCCGGCCACCTCGACCCGGGCGAGAGTCCGCAGCAGGGCGTGGAGCGCGAGGCGCTGGAGGAGACCGCGCGGGTCTTCACCCCCGACCGGCTGGTGGGCGTGTACCTGTCGCGCTTCCAGCGCCCGGCCACCGGGGAAGACGTGACCTACGTGCGTTTCGCCTTCGGCGGCAGCGTCGGCGAGCCCGACCCGGCACGATCGCTCGACGACGGCATCGTTCGCACGCTGTGGATGACGCTGGACGAGGTTCGCGCCAGCCGGGAGCGCCACCGCAGCGGCCTGGTGCTGCGCTGCATCGAGGATCATGCCGCGGGCGTGCGCCTGCCGCTGGCGGCCATCAGCACCGACCCGTCGGTCTACGCGCCGGAGATCAAGCGCTGAG
Source organism: Piscinibacter sp. (assembly GCF_050175855.1). Lineage (GTDB taxonomy): Bacteria > Pseudomonadota > Gammaproteobacteria > Burkholderiales > Burkholderiaceae_C > Piscinibacter. The sequence goes on along the minus strand of NZ_JBFXIO010000124.1, from coordinate 8,313 downwards.
CGCCAGCGTCGCCAGCGCGTCCATGGTCAGCCAGCCCTCGTGGTCCTGCGCCCACAGGCGCACGGTGTCGCCGTCACGCCGGCCGTTCACGCGCATCGGCCGGCCGTCGAAGGTGGGGCGCCATGCCTTGAACGAGAAGCCGGCGAGCGCCGCGCCCGGCAGCTGGCGCGCAACGAGTTCGAGCAGCAGCGTCGCGATCAGCGGGCCGTGCACCACCAGGCCCGGATAGCCCTCGACCCCGGTGACGTAGCGGCGGTCGTAGTGGATGCGGTGGCCGTTGAAGGTGAGTGCCGAGTAGCGGAACAGCAGCACGTCGTCGGGCACCAGCTCACGTGACCACTGCGCATCGGCCGGCGCGGGCTGCGGCGACGGTTCGGCCTCGCCCGGCCGCTTCGCGGCGCGATAGACGATGTCGTGCCACTCGCGCAGCGCCGGCGCGGCGGCGCCGTTCGCGAGGACCTCGTGGCGCACCGTCACGAACACCAGCGGCCCGCTGCGGCCCTGCTTGGTGACGACGTTCTCGATCGTCGAGACGCGCTCGGCCGCATCGCCCACGCGCAGTGGCGCGAGGAATTCGAAGCGGCTGCCCGCCCACATGCGCCGCGGCAGCGGCACCGGCGGCAGGAAGCCGCCGAGCTTCGCGTGGCCATCCGGCCCCAGCTCGCTGGCGCGGTGCAGCGGGAGGAAGTACAGCCAGTGCCACAGCGGCGGCAACGGCGTGCCGGCCGGCCACTCGCGCGGGGCCTGGTCCAGCGTGGCAGCCAGCGCCGCCGACGGCGTGGCGCCGAACAGGTCGCGGTGCGTCTCTCGACGGCCGATCCAGCCCTGAAGTTCACGCTCGTCCATGGCCCGAGTGTGCCGCGCGCCGGGCGGGATAATCGCGGCCATGGGCAAGAAACTGCGGGTCGTCGTCGGTCTGTCCGGCGGGGTCGACTCCGCCGTGAGTGCGTGGCTGCTGAAGCAGCAGGGCCACGACGTCGTCGGCATCTTCATGAAGAACTGGGAAGACGACGACGACAGCGAGTACTGCTCCAGCAACGTCGACTTCGTCGATGCCGCCGCGGTGGCCGACGTGATCGGCATCGAGCTCGAGCACGTCAACTTCGCCGCGGACTACAAGGACCGCGTCTTCGCCGAGTTCCTGCGCGAGTACCAGGCCGGCCGCACGCCCAATCCCGACGTGCTGTGCAACGCCGAGATCAAGTTCAAGGCCTTTCTCGACCACGCGATGCGGCTGGGCGCCGAGAAGATCGCCACCGGCCACTATGCCCGCGTGCGCGAGCGCGACGGCCGCGTCGAGCTGCTCAAGGGGCTCGACCCGCTGAAGGACCAGAGCTACTTCCTGCACCGGCTCAACCAGGCGCAGCTGGCCAGGACGATGTTTCCAGTGGGCGAGCTGCCCAAGACCGAGGTGCGCCGCATCGCCGAGCAGATCGGCCTGCCGAACGCGAAGAAGAAGGACTCCACCGGCATCTGCTTCATCGGCGAACGGCCGTTCCGCGAGTTCCTGAACCGCTACCTCGCCAACCAGCCCGGCCCGATCAAGGACGACCGCGGCCGCACGATCGGCGAGCACGTGGGCCTGTCCTTCTACACGCTGGGGCAGCGCAAGGGCATCGGTATCGGCGGCCTCAAGGAGCGCGGCGCGGCCAAGGGCGGCAGCGAGCACGCGCCGTGGTTCGTGGCCCGCAAGGACATGGCCACCAACACGCTCTACGCCGTGCAGGGGCACGACCACCCCTGGCTGCTGTCGCACGCGCTGCGCGCCGACGATGCCAGCTGGGTGGCCGGCGCGGCGCCCGCCGCCGGCGGCTACGGCGCGAAGACGCGCTACCGCCAGGCCGACGCGGCCTGCCGCTTCGAGGCGGAGTCTGCGGCCCGCTTCGCCCTGCGCTTCGACGAGGCGCAGTGGGCCGTCACGCCCGGGCAGTCGGCGGTGCTCTACGACGGCGAGGTGTGCCTGGGCGGCGGCGTGATCGCGCAGGCGATGGACTGACCGGCTCGGCGTGGATCAGCGCGGCCGCGCCAGGTCCATCGTCCAGTAGTCGCGGTAGGTGTTGGCGCTGGTGCCCTTGATGCAGGCCACGCCGATCTGCGTGAAGTTGGGGTTCATGATGTTCGCGCAGTGACCGTCGCTGGCCATCCAGCCCGCCATCACGTTGTTCACCGTGCCGTAGCCGGCGGCGATGTTCTCGCCCAGGCTGCTCCAGGCGTAGCCGGTGGCGTTGACGCGCGAACTCAGCGTGCTGCCGTTCGAGCCGGTGTGCGAGAAGAAGTTGTTCGTCACCATGTCCTGCGTGTGCACGGTGGCGGCCTGGGTCAGCGGCGTGCTCCAGGCCAGCGGCCCGGCCGGCGCGAAGCTGCCGCGCGCGCCGCAACTGGCCCCCGCCGCGCGCAACTGGTTGACGCGGGCGATCACGCTGTCGACGAAATCAGGCAAGGTACAGGTGGCGTCGGCGCCGGCCGGTGCCGGTGCCGGTGCCGGTGCCGGTGCCGGTGCCGGTGCGGGTGCGGGTGCGGGCGCCGGTGCGGGTGCCGGTGCGGGTGCGGGTGCGGGTGCCGGCGGCGCACCCGCTGCGGGATCGGAAGGCGCATCGCTGCCGCCGCCACCGCAAGCGGCCAGGAGAACCACCAGCCACAGACTGCCCAGCCGGGCGGACCCAAGGTACTTCGACATGGGCCGCAAGGCTAGCCACGCCGGGTGCGCGAAGCGGTGAAGAACCGTAAGCAGTCGCAGCAGATCCGGCCCTCGCGTGAGATGCCTCACGGGCGCGCACCGTTCAACTCCCCCGCGGCGCAGCCGATACACCACCATGGCGGGCCGTCGAGCCGGCCGCCCTTTCCCATGCACCCCGAACTCACTCTCGCCGCCTTCTGCCTCGCCGCGCCGCCCGCGCTGGGTGCGCCCGTGGCCGTGCAGATCAGCGACGCCGCCGGGCGCGCGTTGCCCGAGGCGGTGGTGCTGCTGGAGCCCGCCGGCGGCAAGGCGGCCGTCAAGCCGATGCCCGAGGTGCAGATCGCGCAGGAGAAGCGCCAGTTCATCCCGCGCGTGACGCTGATCACGGTCGGCACGGCGGTGAACTTCCCGAACTTCGACACCGTGCGCCACCACGTCTATTCGTTCTCCAAGGCGAAGACCTTCGAGATCAAGCTCTACGCCGGCGTGCCGAGCAGGCCGGAGGTGTTCGACAAGCCGGGCATCGCCGTGCTCGGCTGCAACATCCACGACCGCATGGCCGCCTGGGTGGTGGTGGCCGACACACCCTGGCACGCGATGACCGGCGCCGACGGCCTGGCCCGCATCGCCGATGCGCCGCCCGGCGCCTACCAGCTCAGCGTGTGGCATGCCGGGCTGGCGGCCAACAGCCCGCCGGTCACGCGCAAGGTGCAGATCGGCACTGCGGAACTGCGCGAGTCGTTCCAGCTCGCGCTGGAGGCCGCGCCATGAGTCTCGGCCTGACCCTGCCAACGCGCCTGCGTCGTTCCTTCGCGATGCGCGTGGCCGCGCTGTTCCTCGGCCTGCTGGCGCTGGTGCAGATCGCCAGCTTCACCGCCATCAGCGCCAGCCTCGGCGCGCAGGCGCGCAGCACGCTGCCCGACCGGCTGGCCGCCGGCGAGCGCGTGCTCAAGACGCTGCTCGACCAGCGCGCGCAGACGCTCACCGAAGCCGCCAAGCTGATGGCGGCCGACTTCGGCTTCCGCGATGCCGTGCTGTCGGAAGACCGCGACACCATCGGCTCGGTGCTCGAGAACCATGGCTCGCGCATAGGGGCCACCGAAGTCGCCTGGCTCGGCACCGACTTCAGCGTGCGCGCCGTGGCCGGCGCCGGAATGGATTCGTCGCAGTTCGGCCCGGCCGCCGCCGTGCTGGCCGGCACGGCCAGCAGCGCTGGCAGCGCCAGCGGCCTGATGCTGATCCACGGTCGGCCGCACCAGATCGTCCTGGTGCCGATGAATGCGCCACGGCTCGTCGGATGGGTGGCGATGGGCTTTCCGATCGACGACAGGCTCGGCGCAGACCTGCGTGCGCTGGCAGCCCTGAACCTGACGCTGCTCGTACGCGACGACGCGGCGGCCGGCTGGCACAGCGTCCAGAGCACCTTGAGTGCCGAAGCGGCACAGCAGCTGGCCGTCCAACCCTGGAGCGCGGCCCCGCCGCCCATGGCGGCCGTCGAAGCGCGAGGCGAGGAGCTGGGCGTGCGTGCCCGCTGGCTCACGACGCTGGGCCCCGGCGATCGCGACTCGGGACCGGGCGTGCTCGCGCTGGTCTCATTGTCGATCGACGAAGCGGCGCGCACGCCGCAACGCCTGCAGCTGGCGCTGCTGCTGATCACGCTGCTGGCGGTGGCGGTGTTCGCGGTCGGCAGCCTGTACACCGCCACCCGAGTCACCACGCCGCTGCGTCGCCTCGCCCGCGCCGCCGAGCAGCTCGGCGGCGGCGACTACGACACGCCGGTGCGCGGCATGGAACGAAGCGACGAGCTCGGCGAGCTGGCGCAGTCGTTCGAGAACATGCGCGTCAGCGTGGCCGAGAAGCAGGCGCAGATCCTCCAGCTGGCCTACTGGGATGCGCTGACCGGCCTGCCCAACCGCGCGCAGTTCGGCGACGTGGTGCGCGAGGCCGTCGCCGCGGCCGGCAATGGCGGCAAGCCACTGGCCGTGCTGATGCTCGACCTCGACCGCTTCAAGAACATCAATGCCAAGCTCGGCTACGCGGTGGGCGACCGGCTGCTGCAGGCCGCCGCCGAACGGCTCTCGCGCCAGGTGCTGCGCGACGGCGACCTGGTGGCGCGCCGCTCCGGCGACGAGTTCGCCGTGCTGCTGCGCGATGCCACGCCCGAGCTGGCCGCCAGCGTGGCACAGCGCATCACCCGCGCCTTCGAGCAGCCGCTGTCGCTCGACGACCACCGCCTCGACCTGACGGTGGGCGTGGGCATCGCCTGCTGGCCGCTGCATGCCGACGCAGCCGACACGCTGATCAACCGCGCCGAGATGGCGATGTACGCCGCCAAGAAGCGCCACGCCGGCCCGCAGATGTACGAGCCGGCGATGGACGACAGCAGCGCGCAGTCGCTGTCGCTGCTGTCGGAGCTGCGCGAGGCCATCGTGCGCGGCGAACTGCGCCTGCACCTGCAACCCAAGCTCGCGCTGGCCACCGGCTCCGTCGCCGGCGCCGAGGCGCTGGTGCGCTGGCAGCACCCGGTGCGCGGCATGATCTCGCCGGGGCAATTCATCCCGTTCGCCGAGCAGACCGGCTTCATCCGCCAGCTCACGCTGTGGGTGTTCGAGGCCTGCGCCAAGGCCTGGCGCGAGCTGCATGCCGAAGGCGCGGACATGGTGCTGTCGGTCAACCTCTCGGCCCGTGACCTGTTCGACACCGACCTGCCGTCCAAGCTGGAGTCGCTGCTGCTGCAGCACCGCGTGCCGGCCGAGGCGTTCTGCCTGGAGATCACCGAGAGCGCGATCATGGACGACCCCGAGCGCGCGCTGGGCACGCTCAAGCGGCTGGCGCTGATGGGCTTCAAGCTGTCGATCGACGACTTCGGCTCGGGCATGTCGTCGTACGGCTACCTCAAGCTGCTGCCCGTCGACGAGCTGAAGATCGACATGGTCTTCGTGCGCAACATGGACCGCGACGCGGTCGACGTGAAGCTGGTGCGCTCGATGATCGAGCTGGCGCACAACCTCGGCCTGAGCGTCGTGGCCGAAGGCGTGGAAAACGCGAAGATCTGGGACCAGCTGCGCGAGCTGAACTGCGACCAGGCGCAGGGCTACCACATGGGCAAGCCGATGCCGCTGGAGGAGTTCGTGGCCTGGTCGGCGCGCTGGGTCGAGAAGAGCCGCCTGCCCGGCGCGGCAGGCAACGCCGGCCTGCTGCACTGAGCCCGGCGCGCCGGCAGAATCGGGCCTCCCTCCTGGAGGAACGCCCGTGTACCTGCCCACGCACTTCGAGGAATCGCGCACCGAGGTGATGCACACGCTTCTGCGTGCGCACCCGCTCGGCCTGCTGGTCACGCTGTCGGGCGGCGAGTTGCAGGCCAACAGCATCCCGTTCATGCTCGACGCGCAGCGCGGCCCGCACGGCACGCTGGTGGCGCACGTGGCGCGCGCCAACCCGCTGTGGCGCGAGGCGGCGCTCACGCCGGTGCTGGCGGTGTTCCAGGGGCCGCAGGCCTACATCAGCCCGAGCGGCTACGCGGCCAAGGCCGAGCACGGCAAGGTGGTGCCGACCTGGAATTACGTGATGGTGCAGGCGCGCGGCCGGCTGCGCGCGATCGAGGATGCCCGCGAGCTGCACGCCCTCGTCTCGCGCCTGACCAATACCCACGAGGCCGGCCGCGCCGCCCCCTGGGCGGTGAGCGACGCGCCGGACGACTACATCGAGAAGATGCTCGGCGCGATCGTCGGCATCGAGATCCCGATCGAGTCGCTCACCGGCAAGTGGAAGGTCAGCCAGAACCGCTCGGCGGCCGACCGTGACGGCGTGGCCCGCATGCTCGAGCAGGAGCCCGGCGGCGCGGCGATGGCGGCGCAGGTGCGCAACCCTGGCGCAGCACCTGCTTGAGGCTGGCCATGGATCGAGACAACGCCCTCACGCACCGCCGCGGCCTGCTGCTGGCCTTTGCCGCCCTGGCCCTGTCCGCCTGCGGTGGAGGCGGCGACGATGCCGGCTCGCCCGGCGTGCCCTCGCCACCGCCGCCGGACAACAGCGCGCGCATCGCCGCCGCCACCGCCACGGCGGCCAGCAGCAGCAATGCCTGTGCGGCGATCCGGCCGTTCTACTGGGAGATCGGCGACCGCAGCACGGCCCTGGCCTCCGGCGCCGTGGGCGGCACCACCTACGGCGCGGGTACGACGATGAACATCGCCTCGGCCTCGAAATGGCTGTACGGCGCCTACGTGGTGCAGCGCCGCGCCGGTGCGCCGACCGCCGAGGACATCAAGCACCTGACCTTCCGCAGCGGCTACACGCGCTTCGCGATCTGCCTGCCCGGGCAGACGGTGGACGGCTGCCTGAACTACCTCAACAACGGCGAATACGTCCCGGCGTCCGACGGCCGCTTCGACTACGGCGGCGGCCACATGCAGAAGCACGCCAGCCTGATCGGCCTGGGCGCGCTGAACAACGCCTCGCTGGCCGCCGAGCTGCGCGGCCAGCTCGGCAGCGACATCGTGCTGACCTTCTCGCAGCCGCAGCCGGCGGGCGGCGTGGTCAGCACGCCGGCGGACTACGCGCGCTTCCTGCGCAAGCTGCTGGGCGGCTCGCTGGCGCTGGGCAGCCTGCTCGGCAGCCAGGCGGTGTGCACCAACCCGCTGACCTGCCCGACCGCCGACGGCACGCCGGTGCCCACCACCGAGAGCTGGCACTACTCGCTCGGCCACTGGGTGGAAGACGATCCGGTGGTCGGCGACGGTGCCTTCAGCAGTGCCGGTGCGTTCGGCTTCTACCCCTGGATCGACGCAGGGCGCACGCACTACGGCATCGTCGCGCGCGAAGCGGCGGCCGGCAGCGGCGAGGCTTCGGTGAACTGCGGCCGGCTGATCCGCAAGGCCTGGGTGACGGGCATCGCCGGCTGAGCCGGCGCGGCCTCAGGCCGGCACGAGCGCCTCGGCCTCGGCCAGTGTCTCCTGCCAGTGGTGCAGGTCGTCGGCGCTGATCGCCAGCCAGTCGCAGGCGGCGGCGCCGTGACCCTCCCACTCGGGCTCGGGCGAGAGCCCGCTGCGCTGTGCCAGCAGGAAGTCGGCCACCAGGCCGGCGGCCACCAGCGTGTGCACCTCGGGTTCGGTGTCGCCGCTGCCCAGCGATTCCAGGCTGTGATGCAGGCGGATCGCCGCCATCACGCTCGGTGCGAGCCGCCAGGCGCGGGCCGTGAGCGCGCCCACCACGGCGTGGTCGGTGCGGTGGTTGGCGTTCTCGGTCTCGATGAAGCTGCGGTCGCGGCGGGCGCGGGCCTCCACCATCGTGCCGGCGTAGCCGCGCACGCTCTGCATCAGCACCGGCAGGCCGACGTGGCAGAACAGGCCATAGCTGTGCGCCAGGTCGGGCGACAGCCCCGGCAGTTGCGTGGCGACCCAGGCCAGCGCCTGGGCGCGGCGGGCCGACTGGTCCCAGAAGCCGGTCAGCAGCGGATGGCTGACCGGAATGGCGTGGCGGGCCAGGAAGGCGTTCATCAGCGCCGCCGACTGCTTCAGGCCGAGCCGGTTCATCGCCTGGCCGGCCGAGGCCACCGGCGCGCTGGCGGCGAAGGCGGCGCCGTTGGCGTTGCGGATCAGCGTGGCGGCCATCGCCACGTCGGCCTGGGCGATGCGCGC
>NZ_JBFXIO010000123.1:0-11933 GCF_050175855.1 Piscinibacter sp. | reverse complement strand
GGGCCGGGGTCCTGCTCGGCGTCCCCGGTCGAAAACCCGAGGTGACGCCAGAGCGAAACATCATAGGTCCAATCCCGGATCGGCTCGGCCCCCAGGGCGAGGGACAGGCGGCGCTCGAATTCGGTGCGCGGCAACTCGCGGCCGCCCAGGGAGGCGAGGTGGCCGGTGCGCTGCTGGCAGTCGATCATCGCCACGCCGTGCTCGCGGCAGAAGCACACCAGCGCTGCCAGCGCGATCTTCGAGGCGTCGGTATGGTGCGAGAACATCGACTCGCCGAAGAACATGCGGCCCAGGCTCACACCGTAGAGGCCGCCGGCGAGTTCGCCGTCCACCCAGGTCTCGACACTGTGCACCGTGCCGAGCCGGTGCCAGGCCACGTAGGCCTCGACCATCTCCGGCACGATCCAGGTGCCGTCCTGGCCGTCACGCGGCGTGCTCGCGCAGGCGGTGATGACACGGCGGAAGTCGTGGTCGATGCGGACCTCGTAGCCGGGTGTGCGCAGGAATTTCGCGATCGACTTGCGCAGCGAGCGCTTGAGGCGGAACTCGTCCGTCAGCAGCACCATGCGCGGGTCGGGCGACCACCACAGCACCGGCTGGCCTTCGCTGTACCAGGGGAACACCCCCTTGGAATACGCCTCGGCCAGCCGCTGCGGCGTCAGCTCGCCACCGGCGGCCAGCAGCCCCGGCGCCTCCGAGCCGGGGCCGAGCGCGCGGCGCGTGTCGGGCAGCGGGTCCTGCGGGCCGCGCAGCCAGGGGATCACGCGCGCCGGCTCCTCGTCTTCAGTTCGCGAAGGCGGCGATGCCGGTGATCGCGCGGCCGAGGATCAGCGCATGCACGTCGTGCGTGCCCTCGTAGGTGTTGACCACTTCGAGGTTGACGAGGTGGCGCGCCACGCCGAACTCGTCGCTGATGCCGTTGCCGCCCATCATGTCGCGCGCCATGCGGGCGATGTCCAGCGCCTTGCCGCAGCTGTTGCGCTTCATGATCGACGTGACCTCGACGGAGGCGGTGCCCTCGTCCTTCATGCGGCCCAGGCGCAGGCAGCCCTGCAGGCCGAGCGTGATCTCGGTCTCCATGTCGGCCAGCTTCTTCTGGATCAGCTGGTTGGCGGCCAGTGGCCGGCCGAACTGCTGGCGGTCGAGCACGTACTGCCGCGCGCGGGTGAAGCAGTCTTCCGCCGCGCCCAGCGCGCCCCAGGCGATGCCGTAGCGGGCGCTGTTCAGGCAGGTGAACGGGCCCTTCAGGCCGCGCACCTCGGGGAAGGCGTTCTCCTCCGGGCAGAACACGCGGTCCATCACGATCTCGCCGGTGATCGAGGCGCGCAGGCCGACCTTGCCGTGCACCGCCGGAGCGCTCAGGCCCTTCCAGCCCTTCTCGAGCACGAAGCCGCGGATCTGCCCGCCGTCGTCCTTGGCCCAGACCACGAACACGTCGGCGATCGGGCTGTTGCTGATCCACATCTTCGAGCCGGTGAGCTCGTAGCCGCCGTCGACCTTCTTCGCGCGGGTGATCATGCTGCCCGGGTCGGAGCCGTGGTTGGGCTCGGTCAGGCCGAAGCAGCCGATCCACTGGCCGGTGGCGAGCTTGGGCAGGTATTTCTGCTTCTGCGCCTCGGTGCCGAACTCGTTGATCGGCACCATCACCAGCGAGCTCTGCACGCTCATCATCGAGCGGTAGCCGGAGTCGACGCGCTCCACCTCGCGGGCGATCAGCCCGTAGCAGACGTAGTTGAGCCCGGCGCCGCCGTAGGCCTCGGGGATGGTCGGCCCGAGCAGGCCGAGCTCGCCCATCTCGCGGAAGATCGCCGGGTCGGTCTTCTCGTGGCGGAAGGCCTCGAGCACGCGCGGCGCGAGCCGGCCCTGGCAGTAGTCGCGCGCGGCATCGCGCACCGCGCGTTCGTCATCGGTGAGCTGCTGGTCGAGCAGCAGCGGGTCGTCCCACTGGAATGCGGCATGCTTGGTGGCCATCGTCGGTCTCCTTGATCGCCTGTCATGGTATAGCAGCGGGCATGACCTTCTCGATCGCAGACGCCCCGTTCGACACCCTCCCGGCCCTCATCGCCCGCCATGCCGCCGCACGGCCGCATGCGCCTGCGCTGGCCGACGACGACGACTCGCTGAGCTATGGCGAACTCGATGTGCTGATGGATCGCATTGCCGCGGCGCTGCAGCGCGACGGCCTGCAGCCCGGCGATGCGATCGCGCTGTGTGCCGCCGCCTCGGTGCCGCTGGCGGCCTTGTTCCTCGGCGCGCTGCGTGCCGGCGTGGTGGTGGCGCCACTGGCGCCGGGCAGCGCGCCGGCCAGCCTGCGGCGCATGGTCGACGATGCGCAGGCGAGGCGGCTGTTCGTCGATGAAGCCTCCGAAGCCGACTTCGCGGGCTGCGGCGTGCCGATCACGCGCGTCGGCGTGCTGCTCGATGACTGGCTGGCGACGCCGGGCGCGAAGCCCGAGCCCGTCGAAATCGGCTCCGACTCGCCGTTCAACATCATCTACTCGTCAGGCACCACCGGCGAGCCCAAGGGCATCGTGCAGCCGCACGGCATGCGCTGGGCGCATGTGAAGCGGGGCGTGCCGTATGGCTACGGGCCGCAGGCGGTGACGCTGCTGGCCACGCCGCTGTACTCCAACACCACGCTGGTGGTGTTCTTTCCTTCGCTCGCCTTCGGCGGCGCGGTGGTGCTGATGAAGAAGTTCGACGCGCGGCGCTACCTCCAGATCGCCCAGCGCGTGCGCGCCACGCACACCATGCTCGTGCCGGTGCAGTACCAGCGCCTGATGGCGCTGCCCGAGTTCGATGCCTTCGAGCTCGCCTCCTTCTGCATGAAGTTCTGCACCAGCGCGCCGTTCCCGGCGGCGCTGAAGGCCGACGTGCTGGCGCGCTGGCCGGGCGGGCTGGTGGAGTTCTACGGCATGACGGAAGGTGGGGGCACCTGCATCCTCGAGGCGCATGCGCACCCCGACAAGCTGCACACCGTGGGCCGGCCCGGCCCGGGTACCGACATGCGGTTGATCGACGAGGCCGGCCGCGAACTGCCGCCGGGGGAGACCGGCGAGGTGGTGGGCCACTCGCCCGGCATGATGGTCGGCTACCACCGGCGCCCGGAGGCCACGCGCGAGGCGGAGTGGTTCGACCCCACCGGCAAGCGCTTCATCCGCACCGGCGACATCGGCCGCTTCGACGAGGACGGCTTCCTGATCCTGCTCGACCGCCGCAAGGACATGATCATCTCCGGCGGTTTCAACATCTACCCGAGCGACCTGGAAACGCAGCTGCGCGAGCACCCGTCGGTGGCCGAGGCGGCAGTGGTCGGCGTGCCGTCGCAGCAGTGGGGAGAGACGCCGGTGGCCTTCGTCGCACTCCAGCCCGATGCGACGGCCGAACCTGAGGCGCTGCGTGCCTGGCTGAACGGGCGCGTCGGCAAGACGCAGCGCCTGGCCGCGTTGCATGTCGTCGACGAACTGCCGCGCAGTTCGATCGGCAAGGTGCTCAAGCGCAAGCTGCGCGAGCAGCACGCGTTGTACAGTGTCGGCCAACCCGACCGCTGAAGACTGTCAGCGATCGCTGACAAGAGCACTGGAGAGTCGATGGCCTTCACGTTTCCGTTTTCCGCGCTGGTCGGCCAGGACGAGATGAAGCTCGCGATCCTGATCGCCGCCATCGACCCCAGCGTCGGCGGCGTGCTGGTGTTCGGCGACCGTGGCACCGGCAAGTCCACCGCGGTGCGCGCGCTGGCCGCCCTGCTGCCGAAGATGAATGCGGTGGTCGGTTGCGCCTACCAGTGCGACCCAGTCTCGCCCTGCGCCGACTGCCGCGCGCGCCTGGCCGGCGGCTCGGCGCTGAAGTCTCACAAGGTCGCGGTGCCGGTGGTCGACCTGCCGCTGGGCGCCACCGAAGACCGCGTGGTCGGCGCGCTCGACCTCGAGAAGGCGCTGGCCCATGGCGTCAAGGCCTTCGAGCCGGGGCTGCTGGCGCGGGCCAACCGGGGCTTCCTCTACATCGATGAGGTCAACCTGCTCGAAGACCACCTCGTCGACCTGCTGATCGACGTGGCCGCCTCCGGCGAGAACGTGGTCGAGCGCGAGGGGCTGTCCGTGCGCCACCCGGCGCGCTTCGTGCTCGTCGGCAGTGGCAATCCGGAGGAGGGCGAACTGCGCCCGCAGCTGCTCGACCGCTTCGGCCTGTCGGTGGAGGTGCGCACACCGGGCGACGTGGTCACGCGCGTGGAAGTCGTGCGCCGGCGCGACCGTTTCGAGCGCGACCCCGAGGCCTTCGTCGCGCAGTGGCAGAAGGAAGAGGAGAAGTTGCGCCGCCGCATCGTCAAGGCGCGCGAGCGCGTGACTTCGGTGGAAGCCGGCGACGCCGCCCTGGAGCGCGCCGCCACGCTGTGCATGGCGGTGGGCACCGACGGGCTGCGCGGCGAGCTGACACTGATCCGCGCGGCGCGCGCACTGGCCGCCTTCGAGGGCGATGCGGCGGTGGGCGACGTACACCTGCGCCGTGTGGCCACGCCCGCGCTGCGCCACCGCCTGCGCCGCGACCCGCTCGACGAGGCCGGCTCGACGGTGCGTGTCGAGCGTGTGCTGGCCGAGCAGTTCGGCGCATGAACGATCTCGCCGCCGCCCGCTGGCGCGACGCCGCGCTGGCGGCGGCCGTGTTCGCGGTGGCGCCGGCCGCGCTCGGCGGCGTGATGTTGCGCAGCGGTGCCGGGCCGGTGCGTGATCGCTGGATGGAACTGCTGTCTGCACGCCTGCCCGAGGGCACGCCGCTGCGACGCATGCCGCACGGCATTGGCGACGAGCGATTGCTCGGGGGCCTCGACCTCGCGGCCACGCTGCGCTCGGGCCGCCCGGTGGCGCAGCGCGGGCTGCTGGCCGAAGCCGACGGCGGCGTGCTGCTGCTGCCGATGGCCGAGCGTATCCCCGCGGGCACCGCTGCGCGGCTGGCCGCGGCGCTCGACCGCGGCGAGGTGCAGGTGGCGCGCGATGGCATCGCGGTCACGTTGCCCAGCCGCGTCGGCCTGGTGGCTTGCGACGAGGGGCAGGGCGACGACGATCCGGTCAGCCCGGTCCTCGGCGAGCGGCTGGCCTTCCGGCTCGATCTGTCCGAACTCGGCTGGCGCGACGTGCAGCGCGAACCGTCCGCGCTGCCGGGCCCGCAGGCCGTGCAGGAAGCCCGCGCGCGTGTCGAGCGCGTCCGCGCCGAGGAGGCCGTGATCGAAGCGCTGTGTGCAGCCTGCGTCGCGCTGGGCATCGCCTCCTCGCGCGCACCGTGGTTCGCGCTGCAGGTGGCGCGCATCGCCGCGGCGCTGGCCGGGCGCGACGCCGTGATGCACGAAGACGCCGAGTTCGCGGCCCGCCTCGTGCTGGCGCCGCGCGCGACGCAGTTGCCCGCGCCGCCGGAGGCCGAGCCGCCGCCCGAGCCGCCGCCACCGCCGGACGATCCCCAAGATCGCGTGGAAGAGCAGGAAGAGCTCGCCACTCCCGATGCGCCGCTGGATGAACAGGTGCTCGCCGCCGCGCAGGCGGCCATTCCCGCCGGCCTGCTGGCGCGCCTGAAGATGGAACAGCGCGGCAGCGGAGCCTCTCGCTCGCTCGGCCGCAGTGGCCAGGCGCGCCTGGCGGGCCGCCTCGGACGGCCGGCCGGCGTGCGTGCCGGCGGCGTACAGCGCGGCGCGCGGCTGAACCTGATCGAGACGCTGCGCGCTGCCGCGCCCTGGCAGGGCCTGCGCCGCCGCGAGGGCGACACGCGCCCGGGCGTGGCCGTGCGCCCGGAAGACTTCCGCGTCACCCGCTACAAGCAGAAGAGCCGCACGACGACCATCTTCGCGATCGACGCCTCGGGGTCCTCGGCCCTGCACCGGCTGGCCGAGGCCAAAGGCGCGGTCGAACTGCTGCTGGCCGACTGCTACGTGCGCCGCGACCAGGTGGCGGTGCTCGCCTTCCGCGGCCTCGGCGCGGAGCTGCTGCTGCCGCCGACTCGCTCGCTCGTGCGCGCCAAGCGCTCGCTCGCCGGCCTGCCGGGCGGCGGCGGCACGCCGCTGGCCGCGGGCCTCGACGCCGCCTGGGCACTGGCCGAAGGCATCGCGCGGCGCGGCGACACGCCGCTGGTGGTGCTGCTCACCGATGGCCGCGCCAACATCGGCCGCGACGGCGTGGGCGACCGCGCCCGCGCCGAGGCCGATGCCCTGAAGGCTGCCGAGCGCTGGCGCGGCAGCGCGCTGGCCGCCGTGGTGGTCGACACCTCGGCGCGCCCCGAGCCGCGTGCCCGCGCACTGGCGCAGCGCATGGATGCGCTGTACCTGCCCCTGCCGCATGCGCGCGCCGCCACGCTCAACGAGGCAGTGCAGGCCGTGGCGCGCGGCGCGGCCGGGCGCTGAGCGCGGGCGAGCAGGGCGCATGGGCGAAGGCCTGGCCTGGGAGCGCGAAGGCCGTGACTGGCCCAATGCGGCGGCGAGCCGCTTCGTCGAGGCCGGCGGCCTGCGCTGGCATGTGCAATGCGCGGGCGACCCGCAACGCCCCGCGGTGCTGCTGCTGCACGGCACCGGCGCCTCCACCCATTCCTGGCGCGACCTGCTGCCGGTACTGGCGTCGCATGTCCGCGTGATCGCACCGGACCTGCCCGGCCACGGCTTCAGCGGCTGGCCCGAGGATCGCGCCAGCTTCACGTTGCCCGGCATGGCGCGCGCGGTGGCGGCATTGCTTCAGTCGCTGGACGAGCAGCCGCGCCTGATCGCCGGCCACAGCGCCGGCGGCGCCGTCGGCGTGCAACTGTGCCTGGATGGTCTGGCTGCGCCACGCATGCTGGTCGGCCTGAACGCCGCCTTGACGCCGCTGCCGGGCATGGCCGGCGCCGTGTTCTCGCCGATGGCGCGCACGCTGGTGCTCAACCCGCTGGTGCCGCGCTTCTTCGCCTGGACGGCCGGCTGGCCGGGCATGCTCGAGCGGCTGATCGACGGCACCGGCTCGGCGGTCGATCCGCGCGGCCGCGAGCTGTATGCGCGGCTGGTGCGCAGCCCCACTCACGTGGCGGCGGCGCTGGCGATGATGGCCGGCTGGGACCTCTCCGCGCTGTGGCGGCGCCTGCCCGAGCTGAAGACGCCGCTGCACCTGATCGTCGGCGACCGCGACCGCACCTTGCCACCCGACCTGGCCTGGCAGGCGGCCGGCCGCATCCGCGGCACCCGCGTGACCACGCTGTCGGGCCTCGGCCACCTCGCCCACGAAGAACAGCCCGGGCACACCGCCGCGCTGATCCGCGCCGATCTCTGAGTCCCGCCGGCTTGGCGGCGGCACCGGGATGCCGCTGTTGACGCCCATGGCGTGAGTGTCTATTCTGGTTGACACACGCTGCGATCACACAGGTTGACACCCGGCCGCCGGCCGAGCGCAGTGCAGGAGAGTGCCGTGGACGCGATGCACCGGATCGAACGCGCCCTTGCGGCTGCCGTGGACCTGGGCGAGGGGCGTGGCGGGCCGCCGAGGCTGGCGGCGGCGATCCGCCACGCGGTCTTCCCGCCCGGCGCGCGTATCCGGCCGCAGCTGTGCCTGTCGGTGGCCATGGCCTGCGGCGACGACGACCCGGCGCTGGCCGATGCCGCCGCCGTGGCGGTGGAACTGCTGCACTGCGCCTCGCTGGTCCACGACGACCTGCCGTGCTTCGACGACGCGGACGAGCGCCGCGGCCGGCCCTCGGTGCATGCGGCCTTCGGTGAGCGCCTCGCGGTGTTGGCGGGCGATGCGCTGATCGTGCTCGCCTTCCAGAATCTCGCCCTGTGCCCGGCAGCGCGGCCGCACCGCATGGCGCGCGTGATGGCGCATGTGGCCGCCGGCGTGGCCATGCCGCACGGCATTGCCGCGGGCCAGGCCTGGGAGTGCGAGCCCCGCCCGGTGCTGCGCGACTACCAGCGCGCCAAGACCGGCGCGCTGTTCGCTGCCGCCGCGGCTGCGGGCGCCGAGGCGGCAGGCGCCTCGCCCGACACCTGGCTGACCTTCGGCGACTGCCTCGGCGAGGCCTATCAGGTGGCCGACGACATCCGCGACGTGATCGCCGAGCCGCAGGCGCTGGGCAAGCCGATCGGCCAGGACGCGACCCATGGCCGGCCCAGCTCCGCGCGCGAGTTCGGCCTCGACGGCGCGCTGCAGCAGTTCGACGGCCTGGTGCAGCGCTGCATCGCCGCCATTCCCGAGTGCCGCGGTGCCTCGGCGCTGCGTGCGCTGGTGCGCGCCGAGGCACGCCGGCTCGTGCCGCTCGAGATGACGGCGGCCCACGCGCCGCACCGCAGTGCCGTGCTGCAGGAGGCGGCGCGGTGACCTCACGCCCGGCCGCAGCCGCGCCGCCGGCCGAAGCGCCCGCAGTGGCCGGCGGCTGGTCGTGGCGCGCCTGGCGCGACCGGCTGCTCGGCGACGAGCGCTTCCAGCGCTTCGCCGCCGCCTTTCCGCTGACGCGGCCGATCGCGCGGCGGCGCGCGCGGGCGCTGTTCGACCTGATGGCCGGCTTCGTCTATTCGCAGGTGCTGCTGTCCTGCGTGCGCCTGAAGCTGTTCGACCTGCTGGCCGAAGGTCCGCAGCCCTTCGGCGTGCTGTGCCACCGGCTCGACCTGGCCGAGCCGCAGGCGCAGAAGCTGCTGGCCGCCGCGCAGGCGCTCGATCTGGTCGAACGCCGAGGCGAAGACTGGGCGCTGGGCTCGCTCGGCGCGGTGATGGTGGGCAACGCGCCGCTGGTGGCGATGATCGAGCACCACGCCTCGCTGTACCGCGACCTGGCCGACCCCGTGGCGCTGTTGCGCGGTGAGCGAGGCGCCACCGAGCTGGGCCGCTACTGGGCCTACGCCGACAACGAGCAGGCCGGCGCTCTCGACGCGCAGCGCGTGGCCGACTACTCGGCGCTGATGGCCGCCTCGCAGCCGCTGATCGCCACTCAGGTGCTCGACGCCTATCAGATCGCGCGGCACCGCTGCCTGCTCGACGTCGGCGGCGGGGAGGGCGTGTTCCTCTGCGCCGCCGCGAAGCGCGCGCCGCAGCTGCGGCTGATGCTGCTCGACCTGCCGGCGGTGGCCGAACGCGCTCGCGCCCGCTTCGCCCAGGAGGGCATCGCCGATCGCGCCGAGGCCATCGGCGGCGACTTCCTGAACCGGCCGCTGCCGCGCGGCGCCGACGTGGCCTCGCTGGTGCGCGTGATGTTCGACCACCACGACGACAACGCCCTGCGCATCCTGCGGGCGGTGCGCGCCGCACTGCCCGACGACGGCACGTTGCTGGTGGCCGAGCCGATGGCCGGCACCCGCGGTGCCGAGCCGATGGGCGACGCCTACTTCGGCTTCTACCTGATGGCGATGGGCTCGGGGCGCTCGCGCTCGCCGCAGCGCCTGGCCGAAATGTTGTCGGCGTCGGGTTTCGGCGACATCCGGCAGGTGCCCACGCGGATTCCGCTGCAGACCGGCCTGCTGGTCGCACGGTGTTCACGCGCTTGATGGCCGTCAAACAATGAAAACACATGTTGACAACAAAAAGTGTCAGCGTAGGATGACACTCGAAGTCCCCAGTCAGGTGCGCCGCCGGTGCGCCACCGGGGCCGGAGCCCGGAAATGAACACCACGGCCATCGTCCTCGAGCAGCCCGAGCACCTGATGCTCAGCCGCCTCGACCTGACGCCGCCGGCCGACGACGACGTGGTCGTCGACATCGAGTACAGCGGCATCAGCACCGGCACCGAAAAGCTTCTCTGGAACGGGCGCATGCCCACCTTCCCGGGCATGGGCTACCCGCTCGTGCCGGGCTACGAATCGGTGGGCCGCATCGTCGAGGCGGGGCGGCTGGCGAAGCATCGCGTCGGCGAGCGTGTCTTCGTGCCGGGCGCGCGCTGCTACGGCGAGGTGCGCGGCCTGTTCGGCGGCGCGGCCTCGCGCGTGGTGGTGAGCGACCAGCGCATCACGCCGGTGTCCGACACCCTGGGCGACAGGAGCGTGCTGCTGGCGCTGGCCGCCACGGCCTACCACTCGGTGTCGGGTGCAGGCCAGCGCAACCCCATCGTGCCGCCCGACCTCATCGTCGGCCACGGCGTGCTCGGCCGCCTGCTCGCCCGCATGGTGGTGGTGGCCGGTTTTGCGCCGCCCACCGTGTGGGAGACCAACCCGCAGCGCATGAACGGTGCCGAGGCCCATGGCTACCCGGTGATCAAGCCCGAGGACGACGTGCGCCGCGACTACCGCGCCATCTACGACGTCAGCGGCGACGCGAAGATCCTCGACAGCCTGGTGGCACGCCTGGCCCCCGGTGGCGAGATCGTGCTGGCGGGCTTCTACACCGAGCCGATTGCCTTCGCCTTTGCGCCGGCCTTCATGCGCGAGGCGCAGATCCGCTGCGCCGCCGAGTTCAAGAAGCCCGACCTGCTGGCCGTGAAGGAGCTCGCCGAGACCGGCGTGCTGTCCCTCGACGGCCTGATCACCCACCACGCCGAGCCGATGCAGGCCGACGAGGCCTACCGCACCGCCTTCGGCGACGCGGGCTGCCTGAAGATGGTCCTCGACTGGAGACACTGCCAATGAATGCGCCCACCTCTCCGGTCATCTTCATGCGCGACGAGCGCCTGAAGGCCGAGGCCGCGATCGAACCCGATCCGGTCTCCACCTCGCCGGCCGCCAAGACCACGCAGATCATCGCCATCTACGGCAAGGGTGGCATCGGCAAGAGCTTCACGCTGGCCAACCTCAGCTACATGATGGCCCAGCAGGGCAAGAAGGTGCTGCTGATCGGCTGCGACCCGAAGAGCGACACCACCTCGCTGCTGTTCGGCGGCAAGGCCTGCCCCACGATCATCGAGACCAGTTCGAAGAAGAAGCTGGCCGGCGAGAGCGTCTCGATCGGCGACGTCTGCTTCAAGCGCGATGGGGTCTTCGCGATGGAACTCGGCGGCCCCGAGGTCGGCCGGGGCTGCGGCGGGCGCGGGATCATCCACGGCTTCGAGACGCTGGAGAAGCTCGGCTTCCACGACTGGGGCTTCGACTACGTGCTGCTCGACTTCCTCGGCGACGTGGTCTGCGGCGGCTTCGGCCTGCCGATCGCCCGCGACATGTGCCAGAAGGTCATCGTCGTCGGCAGCAACGATCTGCAGTCGCTGTACGTGGCCAACAACGTGTGCTCGGCGGTGGAGTACTTCCGCAAGCTCGGCGGCAACGTCGGCGTGGCCGGCATGGTGATCAACAAGGACGACGGCACCGGCGAGGCTGCGGCCTTTGCCGCCAATGCCGGCATCCCGGTGCTGGCCGCGATCCCCGCGCACGAGGACATCCGCCGCAAGAGCGCCAGCTACGAAATCATCGGCCGCCCCGGCACGCCCTGGGCATCGCTGTTCGAGACGCTGGCCACCAACGTGGCCGAGGCACCGCCGGTGCGACCGAAGCCGCAGACGCAGGACCAGTTGCTCGGCCTGTTCTCCGCCGAGTCGACGGGGCGCGACTTCCAGATGGAGCCGGCCACCACTTTCGACATGGTCGGCAAGCACGAGCTGATCAAGCCGACGCTCGAAGTCGTCTACGACAACGCATAGCGAGCCCGCGATGAGCTGCCATTCCGGCAAGGACCAGATGCTCGCCGCGGCCGAAGCCGCCGGCAAGAGCGAGACGCTGGCGCAGTACGCGCGCGACTACCCGCTGCCCGAAGGCATGGGGCCGCACGACCAGCCGCAGAGCATGTGCCCGGCCTTCGGCTCGCTGCGGGTGGGGCTGCGCATGCGCCGGACCGCGACCATCCTGTCCGGCTCGGCCTGCTGCGTCTACGGCCTGACCTTCACCTCGCATTTCTACGGCGCCAAGCGCTCGGTGGGCTACGTGCCCTTCAACAGCGAGACGCTGGTCACCGGCAAGCTGTTCGAGGACATCCGCGAGGCCGTCTACCGCGAGGCCGACCCGGCCAAGGTCGATGCGGTGGTGA
>NZ_JBFXIO010000122.1:0-11938 GCF_050175855.1 Piscinibacter sp. | reverse complement strand
TCGGCCAGAACGTCAACGCCTATCGCGGCGCGATGGGCATCAGCGGCGAGATCGCCGATTTCGCCCTGCTGATCGAGTACGTGGCCGAGATCCCCGGCATCGAGCGCATCCGCTACACCACCAGCCACCCGAACGAGTTCACGCAGCGCCTCATCGACGTCTACGCCCGCGTACCGCAGCTGGTGAACCATCTGCACCTGCCGGTGCAGCACGGCAGCGACCGAATCCTGATGGCGATGAAGCGCGGCTATACCGCGATGGAATACAAGAGCACCATCCGCAAGCTGCGCGCGGTGCGGCCGGACATCAGCCTGTCGAGCGACTTCATCGTCGGCTTCCCCGGCGAGACCGAGGACGACCACGCGCGCACGATGAAGCTGATCGAGGACATCGGCTTCGACAGCAGCTTCAGCTTCGTCTACAGCGCACGGCCGGGCACGCCGGCGGCCAACCTCGCCGACGACACGCCGCAGGCGGTCAAGCTTCAGCGCCTGCAGCAGTTGCAGGCGGCCATCGAGGCCAACGCGCGGCACATCGGCGAGTCGCGGGTGGGCACGCTGCAGCGCGTCCTGGTCGAGGGCCCCTCGCGCAAGGATCCTGCCGAGTTGATGGGCCGCACCGAGTGCAATCGCATCGTCAACTTCGCGGGCGCGGCGCGCCTGGTCGGCGAGATGATCGACGTGCGCATCACGCGGGCCTACCCGCACTCGCTGCGCGGCGAGGTGGTGACGGCAGAAACCGTCGCGGCCTGACCGGTCAGGTCCGCGTACCGCGCAGGCCTGCCCACCACAAGGTGAGCGAGCCACAGGCGAGCATCAGCGCGTAGCCGGCCATCTTGCCGTCGCGCTCGAAGATCACCAGCGCGGCCAGCAGCCCCAGCGCACAGCCGCCGATGGCCCAGCCGGCCAGCCGGGCGAAGGCGATCCGGCGCAGTTCACGCCGCCACAGCAGCCGCGCAAGAGCGGTCGTGATCAGTCCGACGCCCAGCGCCGGGGCGAAGAAGTTCAGCAGGTGCCAGAGAGCGTCGAGGGGGCCCATTCGCCAAGGCGGAAGGATCGTGGGAAGATGCGCCGCAGCTTGATGGTGATCAAGCTCGTACAGCCGGCCACTGGAATGATCCCGGGCCACGGGAACGGAATTTTATAATCCGCGCATGAGCGTCTTCGCCCTCGGGCTGAACCACACCACCGCGCCGGTCGATCTGCGCGGCCGGTTCGCGTTCGCGCCCGAGCAGCTCGTGCCCACCCTGCAGGCCTTTCGCGAGCGGTTGCAGCGCACCGGCGAGGTCGCGATCGTCTCCACCTGCAACCGCACCGAGGTCTACGTCGGCGCGAACCCGTCGCTGCTGACCCCGGCGGTGGACTGGCTGGCCCAGCTCGGCGGCGTGAGCAGCCAGACGCTGCGCCAGCATTCCTACGTGTTCGAGGGCAGCCAGGCGGCGCGCCATGCCTTCCGCGTGGCCAGCGGGCTCGATTCGATGGTGCTCGGCGAGCCGCAGATCCTCGGCCAGATGAAGCAGGCTGTGCGCGAGGCCGATTCTGCCGGCACGCTCGGCACCACGCTGCACCAGATGTTCCAGCGCAGCTTCGCGGTGGCCAAGGAGGTGCGCACCTCGACCGAGATCGGCGCGCACTCGATCAGCATGGCCGCCGCCGCGGTTCGCTTGGCGTCGCAGCTGTTCGAAGACCTGCGCGAGACCAAGGTGCTGTTCGTCGGCGCCGGCGAGATGATCGAGCTGGTCGCGACCCATTTCGCGGCGCGCATGCCGAAGGCGCTGGCGGTGGCCAACCGCACGCTGGAGCGCGGCGAGAAGCTTGCCGGCCGCTTCGGCGCCGAGGCGCTTCGCCTGTCCGATCTGCCGGCGCGCCTGGCCGACTACGACATCGTGGTGTCCTGCACCGCGAGCACCCTGCCGATCATCGGCCTGGGCGCGGTCGAGCGTGCGATCAAGGCCCGCAAGCGTCGCCCGATGTTCATGGTCGACCTGGCCGTGCCGCGCGACATCGAGCCCGAGGTGGCCCGCCTGTCCGACGTCTATCTCTATACCGTCGACGACTTGTCGGCGCTGGTGCAGACCGCCGGCGAGAAGCGCCAGGCCGCCGTGCAGCAGGCCGAGGCGATCATCGAGCACGGCGTGCAGGGCTTCGAGCACTGGCTCGGCGAGCGGGAGGCGGTGCCGCTGATCAAGGCGCTGCACCAGCAGGCCGACGACTGGCGCCACGCCGAGATCGCCCGCGCGCGCAAGATGCTCGCCAAGGGCGCCGACGTCGACGCGGTGCTGGAGGCGCTCACCCGAGGCCTGACGCAGAAGATGCTGCACGGCACGATGGCAGAACTGCACGCGGCGGATGCCTCGCAGCGCCTGCAGCTGGCGCATACCGTCTCCAAGCTGTTCCTGCGCCAGAACCCGCGCGACCCCGCCGACGAGCGCGGTTAGCGACACGCTGAGACGCCGCCGGCCGCGCAGGCCGGCCCTATCGCCGGTGCACGCAGGGCACCGCCCTCTCCGCCTCAGCCGTTCCGATGAAAGAGTCCTTCCGCCAGCAGTTCGAGCGACTCGCCCTTCGCCTCGCTGAGCTCGACGCCACGCTCGCCGACCCGCGCATCGCCGTCGACATGAAGCGCTTCCGCGAGCTCACGCGCGAGCATGCGGAAGCGTCGTCGCTGGTGGATCGGTTCCACCTGTTCGAGCAGCGCGAGCGTGATCTCGCGGCGGCGCAGGACATGCTCGACGACCCCGAGATGGCCGCGATGGCGCAGGAGGAGATCGCTGCGGCGCGCGCCGACATCGACCGCCTGCTCGGCGAACTGCAGGCGGCGCTGCTGCCTCGCGACCCCGACGACGCGCGCAACGCCTTCGTCGAGATCCGCGCCGGCACCGGTGGTGACGAATCCGCGCTTTTCGCCGGCGACCTGGCGCGCATGTACCTGCGCCACGCGGAGCGCCGGGGCTGGCGCACCGAACTCATGTCCGAGAGCCCCAGCGAGCTCGGCGGCTACAAGGAAGTGGTGATCCGCATCGAGGGTGAGGGTGTCTACGGTCGGCTGAAATTCGAGTCGGGCGGCCACCGCGTGCAGCGCGTGCCGGCCACCGAGGCGCAAGGGCGCATCCACACCAGCGCCTGCACCGTGGCCGTGCTGCCGGAGCCCGACGAGGCCGAAGAGATCACCCTCAACCCGGCGGACCTGCGCATCGACACCTTCCGAGCCAGCGGCGCCGGCGGCCAGCACGTCAACAAGACCGACAGCGCGATCCGCATCACCCACCTGCCCACTGGCCTGGTCGCCGAGTGCCAGGACGACCGCTCGCAGCACCGCAACAAGGCCAAGGCGATGGCGGTGCTGCAGGCGCGCCTGCGCGACAAGGAACGCAGCGAACGTGCCGCCAAGGAAGCAGCCACGCGCAAAGGGCTGATCGGCAGCGGCGACCGCAGCGACCGCATCCGCACCTACAACTTCCCGCAAGGACGGCTGACCGACCACCGCATCAACCTGACGCTGTACCGCCTGCAGGCGATCATCGATGGCGATCTGGACGAAGTCATCGATGCGCTGCAGGCGGCACAGGCTGCCGAGCAGCTGGCGGCGCTGGAAAGCGGCCAGTGAGCACGGTGCGCGAGGCCATCGGTGCGGCACGGTTGGCCGGGCTGGACCGCCTCGACGCACAACTTCTGCTCGGCCACGTGATCGGCCGCGACCGCGCCTGGCTGCTGGCTCATGACGACGAGACGCTCCCGGCCCGGCAGCAGGCGCAGTTCGACGCCCTTGTGAACCGGCGGCGCCATGGCGAGCCGGTGGCCTACCTGCTCGGCGAGAAGGAGTTCCACGGCCTGGCCCTGCAGGTCGATGCGCGGGTGCTGGTGCCCCGGCCGGATACCGAGGTGCTGGTCGATTGGGCCGTGGAACTGCTGCGTCACGACCTGGCTGGCATCGAGCGCCCTTCGGTCGTCGACCTCGGCACCGGCAGCGGGGCCATTGCGCTGGCCGTCAAGCACGACTGCCCTGCCGCCACGCTCACCGCCAGCGACGCGAGCGCCGATGCGCTGGCCATGGCCCAGGCCAATGCGCGGCGGCTCGGGCTGGCCGTCGAGTGGGTACAGGGAAGCTGGTGGTCTGCGCTGCCGGGCCGGAAGTTCGATCTGGCGCTTTCCAACCCGCCCTACATCGCCGCTGGCGATGCGCACCTGGGGGCCCTGGCAGCCGAGCCCATCGCTGCGCTGACGCCGGGGCCGAGCGGGCTGGAGGCGCTGCGCGAGATCGTCGCCGGGGCCGGGACACACCTGCGCCCTCGCGCCTGGCTGCTGCTCGAGCACGGCTTCGATCAGGGCGAGGCGGTTCGAGGACTGCTGCGTTCCGCGGGCTTCACCGACGTCCAGACCCGACAGGATCTCGGCGGGCAGCCGCGGTGCACCGGCGGGCGCCGCCAGCCTTGACCCAGCACTGTGGCGCGATCGCGTCGCCGGAAAGCGTGGCTTCTTGGCGGAAGTGGCCATGACACCACGCCCAGGGGGGGCTGTGCCCGCACAAGCGGCCGGTTGCGGCGTAGCATGAATCCAGCACTTCACGAGGAGCTGATCATGCAGACTGCCAAGTGGGTACTCACCAGTTCGCTGCTGCTTGCCACGCCGGTCATGGCCGGGCAAGGCGACGGCCTGAAGTGGCAGGACGACAGCGTGACCTGGGCACGCTGGCAGGCGCGGCTGGCGGTCAGCCAGCCGGCGCCGCTGTGGCGCGCCGGCTTCGGCGAGACGGACAGCCAGGGGCTCAAGCCGCGCAGCCTGAGTGTCATGGGCGACTACCTGTTCGCCCGTTCGCTTTCCGATGACGGCCGCGCCAGCGTGTTGCGCGCCACCAGCGGCCTCGTCGTCGGCCCGCGCCCCACGCTGTGGGCCGGTCAGCCCGGCGGCAGTGCCGGGAATCTCGGCTACGACCGCGGCCCCTTCGCCGATCTGCGCAGCGAGCCGGGCGCCCTGCCCTATGTCGGCATCGGTTACAGCGGCCTCGGCGGCCGCAGCGGCTGGAGCTTCAGTGCCGACTTTGGCCTGATGGCCCTGGGGGCCGGCAACGCCATCCGGCTGGGTCGATCCGGCAGCTACCAGGGCTTCGACGATCTGGTGCGCGAACTCCGTCTGACGCCCGTGCTGCAGGTCGGCGCCAGCTACTCGTTCTGAACCTCGCCCAGCTGCGGGGCCTTGATCCAGCCCTGCGGCCGAGGCGGCGCGCATGCCGTATAACCTCGGGCTCTGTCCGATTCCTGCCCGACCCCGACCATGAGCGACGTCCAGACCCGCATCGACGAGATCGTCAAGAACAACCGAGTCGTGCTCTTCATGAAGGGCACCGCGCAGTTCCCCATGTGCGGCTTCTCCGGCCGCGCCGTGCAGATCCTCAAGGCCTGCGGCGTGAACGAGCTGAAGACCGTCAACGTGCTCGAGGACGAAGCGATTCGCCAGGGCATCAAGGAATACGCCAACTGGCCGACGATCCCGCAGCTGTACGTGAAGGGTGAGTTCGTCGGCGGCTCCGACATCATGATGGAGATGTACGAGTCGGGCGAACTGCAGCCGCTGCTGGCCGAATGACCGGCACGCGGCGCGTCGTCGTCGGCATCACCGGCGCGACCGGCGCCGTCTATGCCGTGCGGCTGCTGCACCGGCTGCGCGAGGCCGGGCGAGAGACCCACCTCGTGGCCAGCCCGGCTGGCGTGCTCAACGTGCACCACGAGCTCGGACTCGACCGCAGGGCACTCGAGTCACTGGCCGAGGTCGCCTACTCGCCGGGAGACGTCGGTGCCGCGATCGCCAGCGGTTCATTCGCCACTGAGGCGATGGTGGTGGCACCCTGCTCGATGAAGTCGCTCGCAGCGATCGCGCACGGGATGGCGGACAACCTGCTCACCCGCGCCGCCGACGTCACGCTCAAGGAACGCCGGCGCCTCGTGCTGATGGTGCGCGAGACGCCCTTTAATCTCGCCCACCTGCGCAACATGACGGCCGCCACCGAGATGGGTGCGGTGGTGTTCCCGCCGCTGCCGGCCTTCTATCACCGCCCGTCCAGCATCGACGACCTGGTGAACGACAGCGTCGAGCGCGTGCTCACGCTGCTCGGCGTCGGCGAAGCCGCGCCGAAATCCTGGGGCGGGCTCGGCGCCGGCTGATTCAGCCGTCGGGGTGTAGCCAGGCCTTGCGCGCGCCGAACACGGCGTTCGGATACGGCGCGCGGCCGCGGCTGCCGTTGTAGCGACCGAGTGCCATGAACATGTCGCCGCGCTCGACCTCGAGGTAGTGGCGCAGGATCACGCAGCCGAAGCGCAGGTTGGTCTGCATGTGGAACAGGCTGGCGGGATCACCGTCTCCGATCAGGCGCGTCCAGAACGGCATCACCTGCATGTAGCCGCGCGCGCCGGCCGAGCTGATCGCGTATTTGCGAAAGCCACTTTCCACCTGTACCAACCCGAGCACCAGTGCGGGTTCGAGGCCGGCACGCTTGCTCTCGTACCACAGCGTCTCGAGAAACTCGACCCGCGTGATGTGCTCGGCCTTGCGGCGCTGCAGCCGAGTGCTCATGGCGCCCAGCCAGCGCAGGTAGGCCAGGCGCGCGTCGATGGTGTCGAACGCCGGCCTGGGAGGCGCGCTGTTGGCGATCGCGGCGGAGAGCGCGCCACGCACCGAGTCGGCCAGCGGCTCCTCGACCTGCGCGCCGGCCCGGGCGAGCCCGGGCATCGCCGTCGCCATGGGCGCCATCACGCCGGCCAGCAGCAGCCGGCGCCGCATGCTCATCGCTGCAGCACGCCCTTCAGGTGGGCCGTCACCTCGCCCACCGCCAGCGGCGTGGCCTGCGTGTCCTGCCGGCCCTGGTACTCGACGCGGCCTTCCTTGAGGCCGCGGTCGGAGACCACGACACGGTGCGGGATGCCGATGAGTTCCCAGTCGGCGAACATGGCGCCGGGGCGCTCGCCGCGGTCGTCGAGCATCACGTCGATGCTCATCGCCGCGAGTTCGTCGTGCAGGCCGTCGGCGGCGGCCTTCACGTCGGCGCTGCGGTCGTAGCCGATCGGGCAGATCACCACGGTGAACGGCGCCATGGCATCGGGCCAGGCGATCCCGCGCTCGTCGTGGCCCTGCTCGATGGCCGCTCCAAGGATGCGCGTGACGCCGATGCCGTAGCAGCCCATCTGCATGAGCTGCGGCTTGCCGCTCTCGTCGAGGTAGGTGGCGTTCATCGCCAGGCTGTACTTGGTGCCGAGGAAGAATACGTGGCCGACCTCGATGCCGCGCTGGATCGCGAGGACACCCTTGCCGTCGGGCGAGGGCTCGCCTTCGACGACGTTGCGGATGTCGGCGACCAGGTCAGGTTCGGGCAGGTCGCGGCCCCAGTTCACGCCGGTGTAGTGGAAGTCGGCATCGTTGGCGCCGCAGACGAAGTCGCTCATCGCCGCCACCGTGCGGTCGGCCACCACCTTGACCGGCTTGGCCGTGCCGATCGGCCCGAGGTAGCCCGGCTTGCAGCCGAAGTGGCTCTCGATCTCGGCCACGGTCGCGAAGCGGAAGCCGTGGTTCAGGCCGTGCAGCTTGCCGGCCTTGACCTCGTTGAGCTGATGGTCGCCGCGCACCAGCAGAAGCCAGACGGTCGTCTTGACGACGTCGCCAGCCGCATCGCGCTCGTCGGTGGCCAGCACCAGCGACTTGACCGTGCGCTGCAGCGGCAGGCCGAGCAGCGCGGCCACGTCTTCGCAGGTGCTCTTGCCCGGCGTGGGCGTCTTGCGCAGCGGCTGCGTGGCGGCAGCGCGCGGCGCCTTGGGCGGCAGCGCCTCGGCCAGCTCGATGTTGGCGGCGTAGTCGGAATCGGGGCAGTAGACGATCGCGTCTTCGCCAGTGTCGGCGATCACCTGGAATTCGTGCGAGCGGTCGCCGCCGATCGCGCCGGTGTCGGCCGCCACGGCGCGAAAGCGCAGGCCCAGGCGCTCGAAGATGCGCACGTAGGCGTCGTACATCTGCTGGTAGCTGCGGCCGGCGCCCTCGACATCGCGGTCGAAGGAGTAGGCGTCCTTCATCGTGAACTCGCGCCCGCGCATCACACCAAAACGAGGCCGCCGCTCGTCGCGGAACTTCGTCTGGATGTGATAGAAATTCTTCGGCAGGGCGCGGTAGCTGCGCAGCTCCTGGCGGGCAATGTCGGTGATGACTTCCTCGGAGGTCGGCTGGATGATGAAGTCGCGTTCGTGCCGGTCCTTCACGCGCAGCAGCTCAGGGCCCATCTTCTCGAATCGGCCCGTTTCCTGCCAGAGCTCGGCCGGCTGCACCACCGGCATCAGCAATTCGACGGCGCCGGCGCGGTTCATCTCCTCGCGGATGATCTGCTCGACCTTGCGGATCACGCGCAGGCCCATCGGCATGTAGTTGTAGATGCCCGCGCCCAGCCGCTTGATCAGGCCGGCGCGCATCATCAGCTTGTGACTCACGACCTCGGCATCCGCCGGCGCTTCCTTCAGGGTGGAGACGAAGAACTGGGTGGCTTTCATGGAGGCGTCATCGGGCGGGGATGCGGGAAACCCAAGGGGTTGAAGCCCGTCATGCCGATGCAATAATGATTTGAACTAGCAGAATTCGGGGTTGATTATGCTCGACCGTGAGGGGTTCAGACCCAACGTCGGCATCATCCTGCTCAACCACAAGAACCAGGTCTTCTGGGGCAAACGCATACGGACCCATTCCTGGCAGTTCCCGCAAGGGGGCATCAAGCACGGCGAGACGCCTGAGCAGGCGATGTTCCGCGAGCTCCACGAGGAAGTGGGGCTGAGACCCGAGCATGTCCGCATCGTCGCGCGCACGCGCGACTGGCTGCGCTACGAGGTGCCCGAACACTACATCCGCCGCGATGCACGTGGGCACTACAAGGGCCAGAAGCAGATCTGGTTCCTGCTGCAGCTCGTCGGCCGTGACAGCGACATGAACCTTCGCGCCAGCGATCACCCGGAGTTCGATGCCTGGCGCTGGAACGACTACTGGGTGCCGCTCGAGGTGGTGATCGACTTCAAGCGTGGCGTCTACCAGATGGCGTTGACCGAACTCGCGCGCTTCCTGCCTCGCGCGCACCACCACAACCGCTATTTGCGCTCGGGTCTGCGCCCGCACCATCGCGTCGACGAGGTCAGGCACGACGAACCGCCGGGCCACGAGGAGCCCCCGGCGGAACGCGAGGACTGATTCGCCGCAGTCCCCGGCTCAGACGAGCACGAGGTTGTCGCGGTGGATCATCTCCGGCTCGGCGCTGTAGCCGAGCAGCCGCTCGAAGTCGCTCGACGGCTTGCGGGCAATGAGGCGCGCCTCGGCGCTGCTGTAGTTGGCCAGGCCGCGGGCGATCTCCTGCCCTTCGGCCGAGCGAACGGCGATCACGTCGCCTCGGTGGAACTCGCCTTGCACGTCGATCACGCCGATCGGAAGCAGGCTCTTGCCCTCTGCACAGACCTTCGTCGCGGCCCCCGCATCGACGACAACCGCGCCACGCAGCTGAAGATGATCGGCCATCCACTGCTTGCGCGCGGCCTGCTTCGGCGTGGCGGCGATCAAGGCCGTGCCGATCGCCTCGCCTCCGGCCAGGCGCAACAGCACGTCCGGCTCACGACCCCAGGCGATCACCGTGCTGGCGCCGCTGCCCGCGGCGCGCTTGGCGGCGAGGATCTTGGTGAGCATGCCGCCACGGCCGATGCTCGAGCCGGCGCCGCCGGCCATGCGTTCGAGTTCCGGGTCGCCGGCGCGCGCCTCCTGCACGAGCGTGGCCGCCGGGTCCCTGCGCGGATCGGCGGTGTACAGCCCTTGCTGGTCGGTGAGGATGATCAGGGCGTCGGCATCGAGCAGGTTGGCCACCAGCGCCCCGAGCGTGTCGTTGTCGCCGAACTTGATCTCGTCGTTGACGACGGTGTCGTTCTCGTTGATCACCGGCAGCACCCGCAGGGACAGCAGGGTCAGCAGCGTCGAGCGGGCATTGAGGTAGCGTTCGCGGTCGGCGAGGTCGGCGTGAGTCAAGAGCACCTGCGCGCTGCCCATGCCCTGCTCGCGCAGCTTCGATTCGTAGATCTGCGCCAGGCCCATCTGTCCGACCGCTGCAGCCGCCTGCAACTCGTGGACTTCCTTCGGCCGAGTCGCCCAGCCCAGGCGCTTCATGCCCTCGGCGATGGCACCGCTCGAGACCATCACCAGTTCGCGCCCCTCTCGGGCCAGCTTCGCCATCTGGCGGCACCAGTCACCGATCGCGCGGGCATCCACGCCGCGACCCTCGTCGGTGACCAGGCTCGAACCCACCTTGATGACGATGCGCTGCGCGCCCGCGAGTGCCTGGCTCACGGCGCACCCCGGTCTTCATCGGTCGGCGCGAAGCGCGGATCCGGATCATCGGGCGTCACGTTGCGCAGCTTGGCCACATGCTCGTAGACCGCACGCACCAGCGGCTCGCAGCCTTCGCGAGTGAGCGCGGAGATCTGGAAAACCGGGCCCTTCCAGCGGAGGCGGCGCACGAACTCGCTGACGCGCTTCGCACGCTCCTCCTCTGGAACCATGTCGAGCTTGTTGAGCACCAGCCAGCGCGGCTTGGCATGCAGCGCCGCGTCGTACTTCTTCAGTTCGGCGACGATTGCCCGTGCCTGTGCGACAGGATCCACCGATTCGTCGAACGGCGCGAGGTCGACCACATGCAGCAGCAGATGGGTGCGCTGCAGGTGGCGCAGGAAGAAGTGACCCAGGCCCGCACCTTCGGCGGCACCCTCGATCAGGCCGGGGACGTCGGCCACGACGAAGCTCTGCTCCGGGCCCACGCGCACCACGCCGAGATTGGGATGCAGCGTGGTGAACGGGTAGTCGGCGATCTTCGGCCGGGCGTTCGAGATTGCCGCGATGAGCGTCGACTTGCCGGCGTTGGGCATGCCCAGCAGGCCCACGTCGGCCAGCACGCGCAATTCCAGCTTGAGCTTGCGCTGCTCGCCAGGCCAGCCCGGCGTCTTCTGCCGCGGGGCGCGGTTGGTGCTGCTCTTGAAGTGGAGATTGCCGAAGCCCCCGTCACCGCCCTTGGCCAGCAGCACCTTCTCGCCGGGCACGAGCAACTCGGCGATCACCTCGCCGGTGTCGACATCGGTGATGATGGTGCCCATCGGCATGCGCAGCACGATGTCGTCGGCCGCCGCGCCGTACTGGTCGGAGCCGCGGCCGGCTTCGCCGTTGCGAGCCTCGTGGCGGCGCGCATAGCGGAAGTCGATCAGCGTATTGAGGTTGCGGTCGCCGACGGCGAACACGCTCCCGCCCCGCCCGCCGTCACCACCGTCGGGCCCGCCGAACGGAATGAACTTCTCGCGGCGAAAGCTCGCACAGCCGTTGCCGCCATTGCCGGCAATCACATCGATGGTGGCTTCGTCGACGAACTTCATGGTGCTGGACAGAGGACCGAATGGTAGTGCGGCCCCGGAAACGACAAAGCCCCGGCGAGCCGGGGCTTCGCTGGACGGGTCGCGGGCGCGACCGCGTCCGTCAGGCGCCGACGACGCTGACCGTGTGGCGGTTCAGCGGGCCCTTGACGGCAAACTTGACCTCGCCATCGACCAGCGCATACAGCGTGTGATCCTTGCCCACGCCGACGTTGGTGCCAGCATGAAACTTGGTGCCGCGCTGGCGCACGATGATCGAACCGGCCGGCACGGTCTGCCCGCCGTAAACCTTGACGCCGAGCATCTTCGGCTTCGAATCACGGCCGTTTCGGGTGGAACCGCCGCCCTTTTTCTGTGCCATGTTCTGACTCCTAGTGGTGAGTGACTGTCAGACTCAGGCGCTGACCGCGCCGATCTGCAGTTCCGTGAAAGCCTGACGGTGACCGCCATGCTTCTGATAGTGCTTGCGGCGACGCATCTTGAAGATGCGCACCTTGTCGTGCTTGCCGTGAGCCACGACCGTGG
>NZ_JBFXIO010000121.1:0-11966 GCF_050175855.1 Piscinibacter sp. | reverse complement strand
CACCGGGCACGTGGCCTCGCTGCAGGACACCGAGCAGACCTACGGCCTGATGATGCACTTCTCGAAGGCGCTGGGGGTCAACTGCACCTACTGCCACAACACGCGCAACTTCAGGGAGTGGAGCGAAAGCACGCCGCAGCGCACCAACGCCTGGCACGGCATCCGCATGGTCCGGCAGCTCAACAACGAATACCTGGAGCCGCTGACCGACACCTTCCCGGCCGAGCGCAAGGGCCCGTCGGGCGATGTGGCCAAGGTCTATTGCGCCACCTGCCACCAGGGGGCCTACAAGCCGGTGTACGGCGCGCAGATGGCCAAGGACTTCCCGGAACTGCTGACCGTCGCCGCGGTGGCGAAGACCGGCGCCGCGCCGCTGCCGCCGCCGGTGGCCGAGGCGCGCCGCTCGGTGCTGTACTACGACATCGGCTCAGCCGTGCTGCAGGATGCTCAAGCCAAGGGTCTGGCCGAGCTGACCGCCACGATGCTCAAGACCGGCAGCCTGAAGGCGACCATCTCCGGCTATCACAGCGCCTCCGGCACGCTGGCGCAGAACCAGGAGCTGGCCAAGCAGCGCGCCTTCACCGTGCGCGATGCGCTGCTGGCCGCCGGCATCGCCGAGTCGCGCGTGATCCTCGCCAAGCCCCAGCAGACCTCGGGCAACGTGTCCGGCGAGGATCCCTCCTCGCGGCGCGTCGAGGTGACGGTGCGATAGACAGGCCCAGCGGCGCGAGTGCCATGTCGCCGATCGTGCCCGCGCCCATCGTCGCCCCGGCGGCGCAGGTGCTGCTGGCGCGGCCGCGCGGCTTCTGCGCCGGCGTCGTGCGGGCGGTCGAGATCGTCGAGCGTGCGCTCGACCTGCACGGCGCGCCAGTCTACGTCTTCCACGAGATCGTGCACAACGGCCACGTGGTGGCCGATCTGCGCACCAAGGGCGCGGTGTTCGTCGATTCGCTCGAGCAGGTGCCCAAGGGCGCGGTGACGGTGTTCAGTGCGCACGGCGTCTCGCTGGCCGTCGTGCAGCAGTCGCAGTCTCGCAAGCTGCAGGTGATCGACGCCACCTGCCCGCTGGTCACCAAGGTGCACCTGCAGGCGCAGCGTTATGCCCAGAAGGGCCACGTGATCGTGGTCATCGGTCATGCCGGGCACGAAGAGGTCGAAGGCACCATGGGACGCGTCGAGACCGAGGTGCACCTGGTCAGCGACATCGACCAGGTGGCCGCGCTGCCCATGCCAGCCGATGCGCCGGTGGCCTACGTCACGCAGACCACGCTCAGTCTGGACGATACGCGCGGCATCATCGCCGCGCTGAAGGTCCGCTACCCGGCCATCGTCGGGCCCGAGACCGACGACATCTGCTACGCCACGCAGAATCGCCAGAACGCGGTGCGCGAACTGGCCGCGCAGGTCGACGTCGTGCTGGTGGTCGGCGCGCGCAACAGCTCCAACTCGGCGCGGCTGCGCGAAGTGGCGCAGCAGCAAGGCAAGCCTGCCCATCTGGTGCAGGACGAGACCGGCATCGACCCGGCCTGGGTGGCCGGCGCCCGGCGCATCGGCATCACTGCCGGCGCCTCCACGCCCGAGGTGCTGGTGCAGCGCGTCGCGCAACGCCTGCGCGAGCTCGGCGCCGGCGAGGTGCGCCAGGCCGAGGGCGACGACGAGGGCATCGTGTTCCGGCTGCCCGTCTCCGTGCTGCGGAGGGCGGCGTGACGCTCGCCGGCCCGAGCGAGCGCAGCGCGCCGATGGCGCGAGGCAGCGGCGACGCGCCGCTGCCGGCGCGCGAGCCGCAACGGCAGGGTGCGCAGGTGCTGCACCGCGCCGGAAGCATCGCCGTGCTGTTGCTGGTCGACTATCCGCTGTGGGCGCGGCCCTGGGGCTGGATGCGTCTGGTGCTGCAGCGCTGGCCGCTGCGCCACGAACGCGGGCTGCGCTTCTCCAAGGTTCTGGGCAGCGGCCACGAGGGCGGCTTCGGCCTGCGGCCGAGCGGCTCGTGCCAGGGCCTGTTCCTGGTCTTCGACGACGAAGCCGCGGCGCGCGGGTTCATCGAGCATTCGCCGGTGCTGGCGCGCTACCGCGCCCACGCGCGCGAGTGCTGCGTGGCGCTGCTGCGGGCCGTCTCCTGCAAGGGCTCGTGGTCCGGCGTGGCGATGGCGCCCGAGGCCGTGCCGCAGAGAGGCGGGCCTGTGGCGGCGCTGACACGCGCATCGATCAAGCCGGGCAAGCTGGCCGCCTTCTGGCGCCACTCGCCGCCGAGCGAAGCGGCGCTGGCCGCATCGCCCGGCTGCACGCTGGCCGTTGGACTGGGCGAGGCGCCGCTGCTTCGCCAGTGCACCTTCAGCCTGTGGGAGAGCGTGGCGGCGATGGACGCCTATGCGCGCAGCGGCGCGCACCTGCAGGCCATCCGCAGTGCCTACGCCGGCGACTTCTTCACCGAATCGATGTTCGTGCGCTTCGAGCTGCTCGAACTTCGCGGCACGTGGAAGGGCCGGACCCATGGCGGCTGAGCGGGCCGACCGCGTCGTCGTCGTCGGCGCCGGCATCGGCGGGCTGGTGAGTGCGCTGCTGCTGGCCAGCCAGGGCGTGCAGGTCACGCTGGTCGAGGCGGCCGAGGCACCGGGCGGCAAGATGCGCCGGCTGCCGCTGGGCGAGGGCATCGACGGCGGGCCGACCGTCTTCACCATGCGCTGGGTGTTCGAGCAGATCCTCGATCAGGCCGGCTTCGCCATCGCCGACCTGCCGCGGCTGTCGCCGCTGGGCGTGCTCGCCCGCCATGCCTGGCGCGGCCACGACCGGCGGCTCGACCTCTACGCCGACCATCGCCGCTCCACCGAGGCGATCGGTGCCTTCGCCGGCGCCGACGAGGCGCGCCGCTTCGAAGCCTTCTGTGCCCAGGCGCGCGAGGTCTACCGTCGGCTCGAGGGCCCGTACATCCGCGCCGGCCGGTCCTCGCTGTGGGCCATGGGGCGCGATCTGGGCCCCCGCGGCCTGGCCACGCTGATGGGCCTCGGGCCGTTCTCCTCGCTGTGGAGCGCGCTCGGCCGCCATTTCCGTGACCCGCGGCTGCGCCAGCTGTTCGGCCGCTACGCCACCTACTGCGGCGCCTCGCCGTGGCAGGCGCCGGCCACGCTGATGCTGGTGGCGCAGGTCGAGCTCGACGGCGTCTGGTCGGTCGAGGGCGGCATGCATGCGGTGGCGCAGCGCTTCGCCGGGCTCGCAGCGCGCCGCGGGGCCACGCTGCGCTATGCCAGCCGCTGCGAGCGCATCCTCGTGCAGGGCGGCCGCGCCAGCGGCGTGCGCCTGGCCGGCGGCGAGGAGATCGCCGCCGATGCGGTGGTCTTCAACGGCGACCCGCAGGCCCTGGTGCAGGGTCTGCTCGGCGAGGCGTCCGCGCGTGCCGTGCCCGCGCTGCCGCGCGCGCAGCGCTCGCTGTCGGCGCTCACCTGGGCGATCCACGGCCGCACCGCGGGCTTCCCGCTGGTGCGCCACAACGTCTTCTTCGACGACGACTACGCCAGCGAGTTCGACGACATCTTCCGCGCGCGGCAGCTGCCGGCGCGCGGCACGGTCTACGTCTGCGCGCAGGATCGCGGCGACGCGGGCGTGCACGACGGCGCCGAGCGGCTGCTGTGTCTGGTCAACGCGCCGGCCGAGGGCGACCGGCGCGACTTCGATGCCCGGGAGGTGGGCCCATGCGAACAACGGAGCTTGGACCTGCTGAGCGCGTGCGGCCTGCAGATCGACATGGAGACGGCGCAGGTGCTGCGCACGACGCCACGCGACTTTCACGCGCTCTTTCCGGCCACCGGCGGGGCGCTGTATGGCCAGGCGACGCACGGGTGGATGTCGTCCTTCCGCCGGCCGGGCTCGGCCACGGCGCTGCCGGGGCTGTTCCTGGCGGGCGGGGGTGTGCACCCGGGGCCGGGCGTGCCGATGGCGGCGCTGTCCGGGCAACTGGCGGCCGCGACGACGATGGCGCACCTCGATTCGATCAGCCGGTCGCGCCGGGTGGCTATCTCTGGTGGTACGTCGACGCGGTCAGCGACGACGGCCGCCACGCCCTGACCCTCATCGCCTTCGTCGGCAGCGTCTTCTCGCCCTACTACGCCTGGGCGCGCGAGCGCGATCCGGCCACGCCTGCGGTCGACCACTGCGCGATCAACGTGGCCCTTTACGGCGACGCTGGACGGCGCTGGACGATGACCGAGCGCAGTGCCGCCAGCGTGAGCCGCGACCGGCACGAGTTCGTCGTCGGCCCCAGCCGCCTTCAGTGGGACGGAGCCTCGCTGGTGATCGACATCGACGAGATCGGCATGCCGCTGCCGCAGCGCGTGCGCGGCCGGGTGCGCGTGTGGCCGCGCGGACTGGCAAGCTTCCTGGCGCCGCTCGATCCGCAAGGCCTGCACCGCTGGGGGCCGATCGCGCCGGCCTCGCGCATCGAGGTCGATCTCGACAAACCCGGGGCGCGCTGGCAGGGCGAGGCCTACCTGGATTCGAACGAAGGCGACGAGCCGATCGACCGGCCGTTCGCGCTGTGGGACTGGTCGCGCGCGGCGCTGCCCGGCGGAGGCACGGCGGTGATCTACGACGTGCGCATGAAGCAGGGTGACGACCGCGTCATCGCCGAGCGCTTCGCGGCCGACGGCCGCGCCGAGCCCTTCGAGGTGCCGGCCCGCCAGCGCCTGCCGAGCACCCGGGTGTGGCGCATCGCGCGGCACATGCGCAGCGAGCCCGGGGCGCCCGCGCGCGTGCTGCAGACGCTGGAGGACACGCCGTTCTACACCCGGTCGCTGCTGGAGTCGGAGCTGTTCGGCCAGCGCGTGCAATCGGTGCACGAGACGCTGTCGATACCGCGGCTGGTGGCGGGCGCGACGCGGCTGATGCTGCCGTTCCGCATGCCCCGGGTGAATTGAAGCAACCAGGAGAACGACCCATGAACCCCGGACCGTCTTCGAGCAAGCCGCTGCGCGTGGTGCAGGCGCTGCAACTGGCCGCGGCCGCTGCCGGCGCACTGGCCAGCTACGACTTCGGCATGCAGATCAGCGGCATCCCGCTGGCCGTGCTGCTGGCGGCCAACGGCGCATTCTTCGGCATCATCATGGTCGGCTACGTGGCCGACCTGATCTGGCCGCAGCGGGCTACTTCTTCTGGTTCTGCTCGTCGCGGTTCCAGCGGCTGAACTGACCCCACAGCCAGAACGCGACCCAGAGGACCCAGAGGATGAACAGCAGGTAGTGGACCTTCATGGCGAACTCCTCTTGAATTCTTGGTTGAATCGGGGATCGGTCTCGTGGCGGGCGCTGCCGATCAGCGCCGACATCGCCACCACGGTGGCGACGAGCAGCAGCAGCTCGACGCCGTACACAAAAGCATAGCCGGTGGCCGGGCGCGCCAGCGCGGGGCCGAAAAAGCCCTGGCCGGCGAGGGCGGAAATCACGTCGCGCAGCACGCCGCCGAGCGCCACGGCCACGCCGGCGGCGGTGGCCTGCACGGCGCCCCAGGCGCCCAGCGCCAGGCCGGCCTGTTCCTTCGGCGCGCTGTTCATCGAGGCGGTGAGGGTGCCGTGGCTGAAGATGCCGCCGCCCAGGCCGATGCCGAGCACGCCGGCGGCGAACAGCGTGACCGAGCCCAGCGGTGCCGCGGCCAGCACGGCCAGGAAGGCCGGAATGCCCACCAGCGCGCCGCCGGCGGCCATGCGGAAGGGGTCGGCGCCGCGGCTGAGCACCCCCGAGGCCCAGCCGAAGCCGAGCAGGCCGCCGAAGGCCAGCGTGGCCGTGAGCGAGGTGGTGGAGCCCACCGACATGCCCAGCACCTGGCCGCCGTAGGGCTCGAGCAGCACGTCCTGCATGCCGAAGGCCATGGTGCCCAGGCCGATGGCCACCAGGCGCCGCACGGCATGGCCGTGCTCGATGAACTGGCTCCACGCCTCGCGGAAGCCGGGGTGCTGCCTGGGCGCCGCGCCACGCGGTGGGCGGCGTGTCTCCTGCTTCCACAGCGCGATCACGTTGAGCACCATCGTCGTCAGCGCTGCGCCCTGGATCACCTGCACCAGGCGGCCGGGACTGAAGTCGGCCAGCAGCTGGCCGAAGATCACCGCGCTGACCATGGTGCCGGCCAGCAGCATCACGTACATCAGGCCGACCACCTTGGGCTTCGACTCCTCGGCGGTGAGGTCGGTGGCCAGCGCCAGGCCGGCGGTCTGCACGGTGTGGATGCCGGCGCCGACGAGCAGGAAGGCGATGCCGGCGCCGGCCTGGCCGATCCAGGCCGGCCAGGCACTGGCATTGCCGCCGCCTCCGAGCACGAGCAGCGCGAAGGGCATGATCGCCAGGCCGCCGAACTGCAGCATGGTGCCCATCCAGATGAAGGGCACGCGACGCCAGCCCAGGGCCGAGTGGTGGGTGTCGGAGCGGTAGCCGATAAATGCTCGCAGCGGCGCGTAGACCACCGGCAGCGCGACCATGATCGCCACCAGCGAGGCGGGCACGCCGAGCTCGACGATCATCACCCGGTTCAGCGTGCCGACCAGCAGCACCAGGGCCATGCCGACGGAGGCCTGGAACAGCGACAGCCGCAGCAGGCGCGACAGCGGCAGGTCCGGCGTCGCGACGTCGGCGAAAGGCAGGAAACGGGGGCCGAGGCTCGTCCAGGCGGCCAGCAGCATCCGCGAAGGGCTCTTCATGGCGTGACGGTCGCGGGAAGCTCGATCAGGAATGTGGGTGCCATGGCGCAGCGACGCGCGGGTCGGGCCGCGAGGCCCGGCCCGCCGTGCTGTCCACGGCGAGGTCCGCTAGGGCTTGGCGGTGGATCGCTCCACCAGCGCCACCGTCGTGGACTGTTCGGTCGTCACGGCTGCCGCCTTGGCCGCCTTGTTGCCACCCTCGTAGTACTTGGGCAGCCAGGTGGTGTGCGACAGCAGTGCGTAGTGCACCGCGAACGAGCTGACGGCGACGGTACCCAGCATGAGCGGGATGCCGACCGACGGCTTGACGACGCACCAGATCTTTCCGTAGATCATCGTGGTCTCCTTCGGCTACTTGAGCCAGGGTGAGTAGATGTACGCCAGCAGGTGCGCGAGCGCGGCGATCATGCCGAAGATCTGCGTGCCCTGGATGATGTGGCGATGCACTTCTTCGGATTCAGCCTCGGTCAGCCCCGTGGGCCAAACCTTGTTCGGGTCTGCCATGGTGGTCTCTCCTTTTCGACTTCAGGTTCCGTGCTCAACCCGCACGAGGGTACTGCCTCTCCAATATGTCATTATCAGATGACACATCAAACTGTCAACTGTGATTGACGCCATGCGCGTGTTCCGGCCTTGAGCCAGCTCGTGTTTCGTGCGCCTGCGGAGCCAGTCCGTAGGGCGCGACCAGCGGCCACACGTGGTCCGGCACCATGTGACGCATGCGGCGCGGCGCCTCGCGGCGCAGGTGGATCACCGTCTCCACCGCCTTCATCTCGACGCGCGCGCGCGCGAACTCCAGCCCGCGCGGGCCCACCTTGGGCATCAGCCAGCCGACGATCGGGCGCAGCCAGTCGGGCATGCGGCGCAGCGGCAGCCCGCCGGCGGCACGCTCCACGTTGGCCAGGAAGCCGCGCACCGGCCCGGCTCGCTTGCCGGCGCTGCCCGGGGTGGTGGCCACCAGCTCGTCGCCCAGCAGCGACACGAGCTCCTCGCCGCGTTGATTGCGCACCAGCAGCCACTGTTCGCCACGCCCGCCCATGTAGCCCACGGTGAGGTCGGCCAGCACGTTGGTGTAGTCCACGCAGGTGCGGCAGGTCAGCGGGAAGAAGTCGGACGGCAGTTGCGACAGCGGCAGCTGCAGGAAGGGCACGCTGCGCTGCGAGCCGTCGGCGAAGCGGATCTCGACGTGGTAGTCAGCGCGGAACTCGAGGTAGGTGATGGTCTCGGGCCGCTCGGTCAGCAGGGCGAGAAACTCGTGGAAGCGCTCGGTGGTGGTGTTGTCCGAGCAGGGTGTGCCGATCACGTACAGCTTCTCGAAGCCGAGCTCGGCTTCCAGAGCCCGCAGCGCGTACACCTGGCAGGGAATGCCGATCACCGCCAGGCGCTTGTGGCCGGCCGCGCGGGCCGGCTCCAGCAGCGACAGCAACGGCGCGTAGCCCATGCGCATGCCGCGGCAGGCGGCCATGTCCTCGGCCTTCGTCACCAGCACCGGCACCGGGCGCCAGCGGTCGGCCGGATCGCTGCCCATGGTCAGGACTGCGTCGACAGCGCCGGTCTCGAGCAGCCGCTCGGCGATGCGGGTGGTGATGCCGCTCCATTGCGCGCCCGGCAACGGCCGGCGCAGAGAGGCCTGCAGCATGCGGCGCAGCGGGCCGAAGTGGGTTTCGTCGGCGCGAGCCGGGTCGCGCGTGCGGCCATGCACGCGGCGCTCCAGCGCGGCGTAGTCGGGTTCGATGAACTGGCAGGCGCGGCCGCAGCGGTGCGGGTCCGACGAGCGCGAGATGCCGCAGTCGGTGCACAGGCGGCGGTGCGCCGGTTCGGCCAGTGGCGCGGCCACGCTATCAGGCAGCCGGTCCATCGCCGTCCTTGCTGGCCGCAGCCTCGGCCTCGCGCTTCTTCTGCGCAGCGCGCCGGTCGCGATCGATCTCGCGCAGCTGCCACCATCCGAACAGCAGCGCCCCGCCGAAGACGAGCACGCCCTCGATCAGCAGCAGCGGCCAGTTCGAGCGGTCCATGGTCTCGTTCATCGCGCCGTCCGCTGCGACACCATCTGGCGCTCGAAGATCTCGATCACCCGTCCGACGCGGCCGATCGGTTCGTCGAAGGCCGGCAGCGCTGGTGGCGCCGCGCGGCAGGCATCGACGAGGTACTGCACCGCCGGCAGCGCCGACGGCTGGGCGCGCTTGCCGCCGCTGGGGCCCCAGGCCGCGGCGGTGGCGCGGGCGATCAGCGCCAGCTTGCGCTGGCGCGACACCACCGCGCGCTGGCCGATCGAATCGAGACCTTGGCGCTCGATCTGGCGGCCGATCTCGGCATAGACCAGGCGAGCGGCGCAGATCGCCGGGCGGCAATCGCGCGGCAACGCGCAGATGCCGGCCTCGCTGCGGCGGTACAGGTCGTCGGCCACCTCCAGCAGCCGCTGCACGATGCCGGCGATGCGGTCGTCGAACTGCGGTGCCGCCAGCCAGGCGTCGGGGTCGATGCCGGCCTCGCGCAGCCAGCGCCGCGGCAGGTAGAGGCGGCCGTTGCGTGCGTCCTCGCCGACGTCGCGGGCGATGTTGGTGAGCTGCATAGCCACGCCCAGCTCGCAGGCCCGCGCCAGCGCAGCGGCGTCGCGCGCGCCCATCACCAGCGCCATCATCGCGCCGACGGTGCCCGCCACGCGGGCGCCGTAGTCCTGCACCTCTTCCAGTGTCTCGTAGCGGCGGCCCTGCGAATCCCAGAGGAAGCCGTCGAGCAGCGCATCCAGCAGCGCGCGCGGGATGGCGAAGCGGTGCACCACGGCGGCCAGCGCGCGGTCGGCATCGATCGGCTGAGGGCGGCCGTCGTAGACGTGGTCGAGCCGCTCCACCAGCCTGTGCATCGCGCGCGCCGGATCGTCGCCGAGGTCGATCTCGTCGTCGGCCAGACGGCAGAAGGCATACAGCGCGCTGGCCGGCGCCCGCACCCGCGTGGGCAGCAGCAGCGAGGCGGCGAAGAAGGTCTTCGAGCCGCCGCGCATCAGCGTGCGGCAGGCCTGCAGGTCGTAGGCCGGCAGGGCGGGGCGGCTGGGCGGGTGATCAGGCGAACTGCTCGACATGCGGGATCACTTTCTCCAGGGCCTTGGCCGACATCAGCACGCCGGGCACGCCGGCGCCCGGGTGGGTGCTCGCGCCGACCATGAACAGGCCGGCCACGTCTTCGCTGCGGTTGTGGGGGCGGAACCAGGCGCTCTGCAGCAGCAGCGGCTCCAGGCCGAAGGCCGCGCCCTTGTAGGACAGCAGACGGTCGTGGAAATCCTGCGGCGTGGTCACGCGTGAAGTGACGATCTGCTCGCGCAGGCCCGGCAGCACGGTGGCTTCCAGCCGGGCCTCGATGGCACGGCGGTAGGGCTCGGCCTGCACCGCCCAGTCGGTGCCGCTGTCCAGGTGCGGCACCGGGGCAAGCACGTAGAAGGCGTCGTGGCCGGCGGGCGCGACCGACGGATCGGTGGCGCTGGGCCGGTGCAGGTAGAGGCTGAAGTCCTCAGCCAGGTGATGACGCTTGAAGATGTCGGTCAGCAGCTCTTCGTAGCGCGGCCCGAGCAGCATCATGTGGTGCGGCACGTCGTCGTAGCGGCGCTTGGTGCCGAAGTACCACACGAACAGGCTCATCGAGTAGCGGCCGCGCTCGATGCGGCGGTCGCTCCAGTGACGGCGGTGCTCGGGGGCGATCAGGTGCTTGTAGGTCCACGCCGTGTCGGCGTTGCTGACCACGATGTCGGCGCGCTGCACGCTGCCGTCGGCCAGCTCGACGCCGGTGGCGCGGCCGCCCTCGACGACGATGCGCTTCACCTCGGCATTGCAGCGCACCGCCACGCCTCGCTCGGCCAGCAGCCTGACCATGCCGCGGATCAGCGCACCGGTGCCGCCCATCGCCCAGTGCACGCCGAAGCGCCGCTCCAGCGTGTTGATCAGCGAGTAGACGCAGGTCACCGACAGCGGGTTGCCGCCGATCAGCAGCGGATGGAAGCTCATCGCCACGCGCAGCTTCTCGTTGCGCAGGTGGCCGCAGACCATGTCGAAGATGCTGCGCCAGCCGCGCATGCGCGCGAGGTCGGGCGCCGCGGCGAGCAGGTCGCCGATGCTGTCGAAGGCGCGCGCGCCGAGCTTCTCGAAGCCGAGCCGGTAGCACAGGGCGGCTTCGTCGAGGAAGCGCTCGTAGCCGGCCACGTCGTCGGGGTCGAAGCGCGCCACCTCGGCGCGCATGTGCTCGGGGTCGCCGCTGTAGTCGAACCAGCTGCCGTCGTCGAAGCGGATGCGGTAGAACGGGTCCATCGGCCGCAACTCGACGTCGTCGGAGAGCTTACGGCCGCACAAGGCCCACAGCTCCTCGAGCAGGTGCGGCACGGTGACGATGGTCGGGCCGGCGTCGAAGCTGAACCCGTCCTGTTTCCACACATAGGCGCGGCCACCAGGGCCGTCGAGCTTCTCCAGCACCTCGACGTGCCATCCGCGCGCGCTCAGGCGGATCGCCGCGGCCAGGCCGCCGAAGCCGCTGCCGATGACGATCGCCTTCGGCGCTCCGCGCGGCGCGCGGCCTTCGCCGGTGCTGGCGGGCGGCAGGTTGCCGCTAACGGGCGTGAAGTAGCTTTTCATCCGATTCCAGTGGAGCAATGACCCGCGACGGCTCGCTGTCGACGGTGGCCGCGTCGCGGCGGCGCATGGCCCAGCGCCACAGGGCCGTGGCCTGCAGCGGCAGCACCAGCAGCCAGTGCTCGACGATGGCCAGCACCAGCAGCGTGGCCACCAGCAACTGGCCGGTGGCATAGGCGCCGCCGAGGCGGGCGTCGATCGCGTCGTTGACCATCCACGCCGCCACCACCGTCGAGGCGGTGATCGACAGCGGGAACAGCAGGTTCATCGCCCGCCGGCGGAAATAGCTGGCCAGGTAGGCCAGGTGCGCGGGCAGCAGCTCGATGCTGAGGTTGCGCACGCCGAGGAAGACATTGAGCTTGGCGCTGACGCGCATCACGCCGAGCACCGCGAAGGTGGCCAGGCCGACCTGGTTGGGGGCCTCCCAGGTGATCGCGGCGATCAGCGCGCCCGAGGCCAGGATGCCGAGTTCGTGCCAGAGGATCGCCCCGACGGCCTGGACGAATCGCCGCCACCCGCGCGCGCCGCGGTCGGCGGCACGCTGGCGCGGGCCGGTGACCCAGCCGGTGAGGAAGCTCAGCTCGTGCCAGCCCCACACCAGCAGCGCGCAGGTGAAGGCGCAGTAGGCGCCGGCCACCGTGGTCTGCCCCGCGGTGTGCGCCAGGCCAACGAAGGCG
>NZ_JBFXIO010000120.1:0-11986 GCF_050175855.1 Piscinibacter sp. | reverse complement strand
AGTTCTTCCACAGCATGTCGCCGGGGAAGATGTTCGCGCGCACGAGGTCCTTGATGGCGTTGCCGTATTCGATCACCGCATGCTCCATCTGCCGTGGGTTGGCTTCCTGCAGGTAGATGTTCAGCGGGATCATGCGCCGCTCGATGTAGAGGTGGCGGATCACCAGCGTGTCGCCGTCCTCCTCCACCAGGCTCGGGCAGTAGTGCTTCAGCTCGGCGATCAGTTCCTCCTCGAAGCGCGCGCGCGGGAAAGCGACGTTGCTGTACTCCAGCGTGTCGGCCATGCGGCCGCCGCGGTCGTGCGTCTTCACGAGCAGGTACTTGCTCATGATCAGCTCGCGCGAGGTCTCCTTCGGCGCCGGGTAGAAATCCTTGATGACCTTGAAGACGTACGGGTAGCTCGGCAGGTCGAACACCAGCATCACCATGCCCTTGATGCCCGGCGCGATGCGGAAGCGGTCGCTGCTGTGCTTCAGGTGGTACAGGAAGTCGCGGTAGAAGATGTTCTTGCCCTGCTTCTGCAGGCCGATGGCGTTGTACAGCTCGCTTTTGGGCTTGCGCGGCATCATCGAGCGCAGGAACTGCACGCAGGCCGAAGGCACCTCCATGTCGACCATGAAGTAGGCGCGCGCGAAGCTGAAAAGCATCAGCAGGTCGTCTTCGCCGAACAGCGCCGCGTCGATCGCCAGCTGGCCGCGCGCCGTGTGCAGG
Source organism: Piscinibacter sp. (assembly GCF_050175855.1). Classification (GTDB taxonomy): domain Bacteria; phylum Pseudomonadota; class Gammaproteobacteria; order Burkholderiales; family Burkholderiaceae_C; genus Piscinibacter. The sequence continues at coordinate 11,276 of NZ_JBFXIO010000120.1, read as the reverse complement.
ATCGGCAGCGCGAACGGCATCTCGTTGAAACCGTTGATGATCTTGCCCACCGCGTAGGCACCCTTGTTGCGGTAGAAGAGCGACGACAGCACCTGCAGCTGGAAGTTCGCCCGCATGCGGAACTCGCCCAGCCGCGACAGCACCGCGGCGAGCACGTGGTCGACGTCGCGGCCGAGATCCTCGAACTCGCGCTGGAGCTGGAAGTTGTCGATCACCCGCAGCAGCGTGTCGCGCAGCGTGTCCTTGGTCGGGTAGTAGGCGCGGTAGGTCGGCAGCGAGGCCGGCTCGTCGTTCTCGATGTACTCGGTGCTGACCGCCGGCCGCACGAAGATGAAGTCGTTGTTGAAGTAGCTGCGGTGCAGGATCTTCGTCGTCACCGAGTTGAAGAAGGTCTCGGCGAGCTCGGGCTGGTGGTGGTTGGTGAGCAGGCCGATGTAGTGCAGCTTGACCTGCTGCCACACGTCCATCGGCAGGCTGCCGGCCTGGAACTCGGTCTGCAGCCGCTCGGCGGCTTCCTCCACCCGCTTGTCGTAGAACTCGATGCGCTCGCGCTGGGCGCGCTGCTGGCCGTGCCAGTCGGCCTGCTCGAAGCGGTGCTTGGCCTTGGCGCTGGTCTCGCGGAAGAGGCGGTAGTGGCGGTTGAAGCCCTCGAGCAGCGCCTGGGCGATGTCGAAGCCGCGCGAGTCGGTCAGCCGGGTGGGGAACATCGCGCAGCTTCGCTCAGGGACGGCCGTTCTTGCGGATCGCGTCGTAGCGCGTCTTGATCGCGCCGAGCGCCAGGCCGTAGGCGGCGGCCAGCTCGGCCGGGCCGGCCACGGTCATCTTCAGGTCGTCGATCAGGCCGTTGTGCAGGCCGTAGACCCAGCCGTGCACCACCACCTGCTGGCCGCGCGCCCAGGCATCCTGCACGACGGTGGATTCGCAAACGTTGAGCGACTGCTCGAGCACGTTGAGCTCGCACAGCGCCTTGTGCGCGAGCGCCTCGTCGGCGATGCCGTCGAGCCAGGTGCGGTGCTTGTGGCGCACGTCCTGCACGTGGCGGATCCAGTTATCGGCCAGGCCGATGCGGCGGTTCTGCAGTGCCGCGAGCACGCCGCCGCAGCCATAGTGGCCCACCACCATGATGTGATGGACCTTGAGCATGTCGATGGCGAACTGGATCACCGACAGCGCATTGAGGTCGGAGTGAACCACCACGTTGGCCACGTTGCGGTGCACGAAGACGTCGCCCGGCAGCAGGCCGAGGATCTCGTTGGCCGGCACGCGGCTGTCGGCGCAACCGATCCACAGGTACTGCGGCGCCTGCTGGGCGAGCAGCTTGGTGAAGAAGCCCGGCGAGCGGCGCTCGGTGTCGGCCGCCCAGCGGCGGTTGCTCTCGAAAAGTTCGGCGAGGTCGGTGCTCATGCGGCCAGTGTACGCAGCGCGCTCACATCGTCTCGGCGAAGAGCTCGCGGCCGATGAGCATGCGACGGATCTCGCTGGTGCCGGCGCCGATCTCGTAGAGCTTGGCGTCGCGCCACAGCCGGCCGAGCGGGTACTCGTTGATGTAGCCGTTGCCGCCGAAGATCTGGATGCCCTCGCCGGCCATCCAGGTGGCCTTCTCGGCGCACCACAGGATGACGCTCGCGCAGTCCTTGCGCACCTGACGCACGTGTTCGCTGCCGAGCAGGTCGAGGTTCTTGCCGATCGTGTAGCAGAAGGCGCGGCCGGCCTGCAGCACGGTGTACATGTCGGCCAGCTTTCCCTGGATGAGCTGGAACTCGCCGATGCTCTGGCCGAACTGCTTGCGGTCGTGCACGTAGGGCACGACGTTGTCCATCACCGCCTGCATGATGCCGATCGGCCCGGCGGCGAGCACGGCGCGCTCGTAGTCGAGGCCGGACATCAGCACCCTGGCGCCGCCGCCCACCGTGCCGAGCACGTTCTCCGCCGGCACCTCGACGTTGTTGAACACCAGCTCGCCGGTGTGGCTGCCGCGCATGCCCAGCTTGTCGAGCTTCTGCGCGATCGAGAAACCCTTCATGCCCTTCTCGATGAGGAAGGCAGTGACGCCGCGCGCGCCCATCTCCGGGTCGGTCTTCGCGTAGACCACCAGGGTGTCGGCATCCGGGCCGTTGGTGATCCACATCTTGCTGCCGTTGAGCAGGTAGTGGCTGCCCTTGTCCTCGGCCTTGAGCTTCATGCTGATGACGTCGGAACCCGCGCCGGGCTCGCTCATCGCCAGCGCGCCGACATGCTCGCCGCTGATCAGCTTGGGCAGGTATTTGCGCTTCTGTGCCTCGCTGCCGTTGCGCTTGATCTGGTTGACGCACAGGTTGCTGTGTGCGCCATAGCTCAGGCCCACCGAGGCCGAGGCGCGGCTGATTTCCTCCATCGCGATCATGTGCGCGAGGTAGCCCATGCCGGCGCCGCCGTACTCCTCGGGCACGGTGATGCCGAGCACGCCCAGGTCGCCCATCTTGCGCCACAGGTCCATCGGGAACTGGTCAGTGCGGTCGATCTCGGCGGCGCGCGGCGCGATCTCGGCGTCGGCGAAGGCACGCACGGCGTCGCGCAGGGCGTCGATGTCCTCGCCGAGCTGGAAGTTCAGGCCTGGCAGATTCATGGTCTCGTCTCCTAGTGTTTGAGGGCCTCGCGGCCACGCACCGTCATCACGGTGGCGGTCATCGTGGCGATCAGCTTCTCGTTCGATCCGTCGTCGTCGTGCTGCGTGGCGCGGCCATCGACCACGCTGATGGTGCGTCCCGGCTTGATCACCAACCCCTCGAAGCGAAAGCGTGGGCCGCGCGCCGGCGCGATCAGGTTGATCTTGAACTCGATGGTGAGCACCGCGGCATCGTCGGGCATCAGTGAAAACGCCGCGTAGCCGCAGGCCGAGTCGAGCGCGCACGACACCATGCCGGCGTGGATGAAGCCGTGCTGCTGCGTCAGCTCGGGCTTGTGCGCCATCGCCAGCACCACGCGGCCTGGCTCCACCGACTCGAGCGTGGCGCCGAGCGTGGCCATCGCCGCCTGGCGGGCGAACGAGTCTCGGGTGCGCTGGGCATATCCGTCGTCGTGGGGCTTCATCGGGCTCTCCGGCGGTGGGTGCAAGGCCGCCGGTGCGCACCTTGACGTTTACGTAAACGTCAATCATAGCGAATGCGTCATCGCACGCTTTCGGTGCATCCCCCTACACTCCCGCCGCCGCCTACCGGTGGCGCAGAACAAATCCATCCCAACCGAGGAGAAGCCGATGAACCTGTTTCCGCAGTGGCGCGAGGTGGCCGCCACGCCCGGCACCGTGGTGGCGCCCGACGAGCGCCTGCCCTGGCCGCAGACCGCCGCGATGGGCGTGCAGCACGTGATCGCGATGTTCGGCGCCACCGTGCTGGCGCCGATCCTGATGGGCTTCGACCCCAACGTCGCGATCCTGATGAGCGGCATCGGCACGCTGATCTTCTTCGTGCTGGTGGGCGGCCAGGTGCCGAGCTACCTCGGCTCGAGCTTCGCCTTCATCGGGGTGGTGATCGCCGCCACGGGCTACGCCGGCCCGGTGCCGAACGCCAACCTCGGCGTGGCGCTGGGGGGCATCATCGCCTGCGGCGTGGTCTACACGCTGATCGGCCTGCTCGTGATGGGCATCGGCACGAAGTGGATCGAATCGCTGATGCCGCCGGTGGTGACCGGCGCGGTGGTGGCGGTGATCGGCCTGAACCTCGCCGGCATCCCGGTGAAGAACATGGCTCCCACCGGCTTCGACGCCTGGATGCAGGCGGTGACCTTCGTCAGCGTCGGCTTGGTGGCGGTCTACACCAGCGGCATGACGCAGCGCCTCTTGATCCTCGTCGGCCTGATCGTGGCGAGCATCGTCTACGCGATCCTTACGAATGGCCTGGGCATGGGCAAGCCGATCGACGTCTCGGGCATCGCCAGCGCCGCCTGGTTCGGCGCGCCGAACTTCACCGCGCCAGTGTTCGACGGCAAGGCGATGCTGCTGATCGCGCCGGTGGCGATCATCCTGGTGGCCGAGAACCTCGGCCACATCAAGGCGGTGAGCGCGATGACCGGCCGCGACCTGGACAAGTACATGGGCCGCGCCTTCGTCGGCGACGGCGTGGCCACCATGGTCTCGGGAGCCTCCGGCGGCACCGGCGTGACCACCTACGCCGAGAACATCGGCGTGATGGCCGCCACCAAGATCTATTCGACGGCGATGTTCGTGGTGGCTGCGTTGATCGCCATCCTGCTCGGCTTCAGCCCGAAGTTCGGCGCGCTCATCCAGGCCATTCCGTTGGCGGTGATGGGCGGCGTGTCGATCGTGGTGTTCGGTCTGATCGCGGTGGCCGGCGCGAAGATCTGGGTCGACAACAAGGTCGACTTCTCGAACAACACCAACCTGATCGTCGCGGCGGTGACGCTGGTGCTGGGCACGGGCGACTTCACGCTGAAGTTCGGCGGCTTTGCGCTCGGCGGCATCGGCACCGCCACCTTCGGCGCGATCCTGCTGCACGCGCTGCTGCGCCAGCGCAGCTGAGCGCGGCGGGCCGCCTCAGCGCCGGCGCTCGCCCTCGGCGAGCAGCCGGCGCGCTTCCTTCTCGTGCGCCCGCACTTCCTCCAGCGTGGCCTGCAGGTCGGCCATCTGCTGCTCGAGCTGGGCGCGGTGCGCCGCCAGCACGACGAGGAACTTCTTCAGCTGCGGCTGCGTGTCGCGCGGCGACTCGTACATGTCGACGAGTTCCTTCACCTCGGCCAGCGTCAGGCCCAGGCGCTTGCCGCGCAGCGTGAGCTTGAGCCGGGTGCGGTCGCGCGCGGTGTAGACGCGGTTGCGGCCGCTGCGCTGCGGCGTGATCAGGCCGCAGTCCTCGTAGAAGCGGATGGCTCGGGTGGTGAGATCGAACTCGCGCGCCAGCTCGCCGATGGTGTAAGTGGAGCCGGCGCTCGGCGACGCTTGGGCGACAGCGGTTGCAGGCATGGCGGCGTAGACTGGCTCGATTGACGTTTACGTCAAGTGTAGCGAAGCCGCCCCCGCATGAACCCCGACGAATCCCAGCTCCACTATCCCTTCGGCGACACCCTGCCCGAGACCGGCCGCACGATCGAGGTCGCGCCCGGCGTGCGCTGGCTGCGCATGGCGCTGCCCTTCGCGCTCGACCACATCAACCTGTGGCTGCTGCGCGATCGCGATGCCGAGACCGGCCGCGAAGGCTGGACGGTCGTCGACTGCGGCATCACCAACGACGCCACCCGCGCGGCCTGGGAGCAGGTGTTCGCCGTCGAGCTGCAGGACCTGCCGGTGCTGCGCGTGATCGTCACCCACATGCACCCCGACCACATCGGCCTGGCCCATTGGCTCACCGAGCGCTGGGGCGTGCGGCTGTGGATCAGCGCCACCGACTTCAACGCCGCGCGGCTGGCCAGCCAGTCGACCACCGGCTTCGGCGGCGAGAGCGCCGCCGCCTTCATGGCCAGCCACGGCCTGACCGACCCGGACGCGATCGAGAAGGTGCGCAAGCGCAGCAACTACTACGCGAGCATGGTGCCGCAGGTGCCGCCACGCTTTCGCCGGCTGATGGAAGGTGATGTGCTGCGCTTCGGCGAGCATGACTGGCACTGCCACGCCGGCCACGGCCACGCGCCGGAGCACATCTCGCTGCACTGCCGCGCGCTGCGCGTGCTGGTCAGCGGCGACATGGTGCTGCCGCGCATCTCCACCAACGTCAGCGTGATCGACCTCGAGCCCGAGGGCAACCCGCTGCCGCTGTACCTGGCTTCGATCGCGCGGATGCGCGCGCTGCCGGCCGACACGCTGGTGCTGCCCTCTCACGGCAAGCCGTTCCGCGGCCTGCACGCGCGCATCGACCAGTTGATCGCCCACCACGACGAGCGCTTCGACGCCGTGCTCGAGGCCTGCACGAGCGAACCGCAGACCGCGGCCTCGCTGCTGCCGGTGCTGTTCCGCCGCACGCTGGACCTGCACCAGACCACCTTCGCGATGGGCGAATCGATCGCCCACCTGAACGCGCTGTGGCAGCGCGGCCGGCTGAAGCGCGATCTCGGCGCCGACGGCGTCTACCGCTTCAGTCAGAGCCAGTAGGCGACGGCGAAGACACCGAGCATCAGGAACACCAGCACCACCTTCACCACGGTGCCGATCAGCTGGCCAATCCAGGTGGCCACGCCGACGCGCGCCGCCTGCTGGCCGGCGACGACGTGCTCGCCGGCGTGCACGAAACCACCGTTGCGGCGCGACTGGTGCCAGTACTCGCCTGCCATCGCGCCGACCAACGGCATGAACAGCAGGCCGACGAAACCTATGAAGATGCCGAGCACCGTGCCGATGGCCGCGCCGGCCACCGCGGCCGGGCTGGCGCCGGCCTTCTTCGCGCCGAGCAGCGCGGCCACGTAGTCCGTCGCCCAGGCCAGCACGGCCAGCACGGCGATGAAGGCGACGGTCCAGCCCGAGACGCGTGCGAAACCGTCGATCCAGGCGCCGACGATCACGCCGGCCAGCACGAGGATGGTGCCCGGCAACACCGGCAGGATGGTGCCGGCCACGCCCACCACCATCAGCGAGATCGCCAGCAGCCACCACCAGGGGTTGGCCGCCACCACCGTCACCGTCTCGACCATCGTGAGTCTCCCGTCGGGCGAACTGCCCCGATTCGCCCAGGTGGGGGCTGCACCCCGGAGTTCAAGCCGGCCCGGCCAGCGACTCGACGATCGCCCCGGGCGTGGTGATCCACACCTCGCGCCCGGCATGCCCGGCGATGTGGCGCAGCGCGCGGCGCAGGTGGCGCAGCCGGTAGGGCTGGCCCACCAGGTAGGGATGCAGGGCCAGCCCCATCACCAGCGACGGCGCATCGTCGCGCTGCGTCTGCTCGAGCATCTCGTCGAACTGGTCGACGATCATCTGCGCGAAGTCCTTCGCATCCATCTGCCGCGCCACGATCATCGGGATGTCGTTGAGCTCCTGCGGGTACGGCACCGACCACAGCACCCCGCCGCGGCGCGTGCGCATGGCCACCGGCTGGTCGTCGTGGCACCAGTTCAGCGTGTAGCGGTAGCCGGCCTCGTGCAGCAGATCGGGCGTCACCGGGCTCTCCGAGATCCACGGCGACAGCCAGCCGCGCGGCAGCGCGCCGTGCATCTCGAACATGCGCTCGCGGCAGTGCACCAGCAGCGCACGCTCCTCGTCTTCCGGCCAGGCGCCCTGCCGCTCGGCATTGGTGTGGCCGTGGGCGATCAATTCGTCGCCGCGCTCGGCGAAGGCCGCCACCACCTGCGGGCAGTGGTCGTACAGCGCGGTGTTGACGAGCGCGCCGACCGGCCAGCCGAGGTCGTCGAACAGGTCGAGGCAGCGCCACACCCCCACCCGGTTGCCGTATTCGCGCCACGAGTAATTGAGCACGTCGACCGGCGCCGAGGGCGCCAACGTGGCGCCCAGGCCTTCGCCGAAAGCGAAATGCTCGAGGTTGAAGCCGATGTAGAAGGCGAGCTTGCGGCCGTCCGGCCAGTGGAAGCCGACCCGCTCGTGGAGGGCGGAATAGTCGAAGCGACCATGGCCCTTCAGCGGGCCGAAGCGCGGAGGCATGCGGATCATCGGGGCTCCCGGTAGGGTGCGAACACGTCGCGCAGCGCGGGTGTCGCACGCGCAGCCGGCGCGTCCAATGATCGCTCGATTTCGTTGAGGTGTCGCCGCATCTCCGTGGCCGCCGATGCGGCACTCTCGCCGGCCAGCCGCGCGAGCAGCGCGCGATGGCCGTGCGCCACGCACATCGGCGCGCCGGGCGCCTTGTAGAGCGCGATCAGCAGCGAGGTGGAGGGCAGCAGTTCCTCGAGCATGCGCACGAACAGCGGGTTGCCGCTGCAGCGTGCCAGCTCGAGGTGGAAGGCGCCCGACAGACGAATGGCCTCGCGGTGATCGCCGGCAGCAGTGGCGCGCTCTTCAGCGTCGACGAGCCGGCGCAGCGCGGCGAGTTGCGCCACCTCCAGCCGGCCGGCCAGGCGGCGCACCACCTCGCACTCGACCACCCGCCGCGCATCGAAGACATGCGCGCCCTCCTCGCGCGTGGGCGCCGGTACCTGCGCGCCGCGGTTGGGGCGCAGTTGCACCACGCCATCCTGCGCCAGCCGGTGCAGCGCCTGGCGCACCAGCGTGCGCGAGACGGCAAAGGTCTCGGCCAGCTCCTCCTCGCGCAGCCGCGCGCCCGGCGGCAGACGGTGGTCGACCACGGCGTCGTAGATGGCATCGTGCACGCGGTCGGCGCCCTGAGCGGGCGCGGCCGCGGCGAGCAGGCGGCGCGGCATCGCTCAGGCGCCGAAGCGACGCCGGCTGCGCCGCCGCAGCCAGGCCGCCGCGGCCAGCGCCACGGCGATCACCAGCAGCGAGACCAGCGTGGTCACCGTGCCCAGCGCGTAGATCGCCGGCGTGGTCACGGTGGTGGTCAGGCCCTGCAGTTCCAGCGGCAGGGTGTTGAGGTCACCGATCGCCTGCGAGGAGCGGGCGATCTCGTCCCAGCTCAGCGTGAAGCCGAACATGCCGATGCCCACCACGGACGGGCCGATCAGCGGCAGCACGACATGCACGAAGGTCTGCCACGGCGTGGCGCCCTGGTCGCGCGCGGCTTCCTCGTAGGCCGGGTCGAAGCGGTTGAACACCGCGAACATGATCAGCAGGCCGAAGGGCAGCGTCCAGGTCAGGTGCGCGCCCAGGCCGGAGCTGAACATGCCCAGCGTGGTGGTAAAGGTCTCCAGCGAAGCGCTCATGCCCAGCGCCTCGAGTGCGGCCTTGATCAGGCCGTCGAGCAGACGGAACTGCAGCCCGATGCCCAGCGAGACGATGATCGACGGCATGATCAGGCTGGCCACCGTGACATAGAAGAGCAGGTCCCCGCCGGCGAGCTTCTTGCGGAAGGCCAGCCCCGCCAGCAGCGACAGCAGCACCGTCAGCGCCATCACCACGAGGCCGAGCGCGAGGGAGCGGCGCAGTGCCGCACCGATGTCGACCACGCCGAGCCCTTCCCACAGCTCGCGATACCAGTGCAGCGAAGCGCCGCGCATCGGGAAGGTCAGCCCGCCCTCGGGCCCCTGGAAGCTGAGCACGAACACGGTGATCACCGGGCCGTAGAGGAACAGCACGAACAGGCCGAACACGGCGGCCAGCGGCCAGAAGCCTTTCTGCCGGCCCTCACGCGCCATGGCTCACAGTTCCTTCCTGAGGTCGACCATGCGGGTGAGCGCGACGATGATCATCAGCACCACGGCCAGCAGCACCACCGCATTGGCCGCAGCGAGCGGGAACTGCAGGTAGCTGGTCTGCACCTGGATCACCTTGCCCACCGAGGCGATCTGCTGGCCGCCCATCACGCCGACGGTGACGAAGTCACCCATCACGATGGTGATGACGAAGATCGAACCGATCACGATGCCGGTGCGCGACAGCGGCACGATCACGTTCCACAGCGTCTGCCAGGCGGAGGCACCGGCGTCTTCCGCGGCCTCGAGCAGCGAACGGTCGATGCGCATCATCGAGTTGAAGATCGGCACCAGCATGAACATGGTGTACAGGTGCACGAAGGCCAGCACGACCGAGAACTCGGAAAACAGCAGCCACTCGACCGGCTGATCGACCAGCCCGGCGCCCACCAGCCCCTGGTTCACCAGCCCGTTGCGGCCGAGCAGCGGCACCTAGGAGATCATGCGGATGACGTTGCTGGTCCAGAACGGGATGGTGCACAGCACGAACAGCAGCGTCTGCATGCCGGCACTGCGCACGTGGAAGGCGAGGAAGTAGGCGATCGTGAAGCCCAGCAGCAGCGACGCCGCCCAGGTGAAGAACGAGAAGCGCAGCGTCGACCAGTAGGTCTTCAGCGTCACGCAGGGCTCGGCGAGGTTCGCGCAGCCGGCGAAGATCGACACGTAGTTCTCGCCGGTGAACCCGGGCACCAGCGCGTAGTCGCTGGTCGGCCAGAAACTCACCGCCACGATCAGCAGCAGCGGCGCGACGAAGAAGAACGCAAACACCGCCGCGAAGGGCAGCGCCTGTAGCCACGCCGGCGGGCCGGCGTCGAGTTTCTTCGTCGCGCTCACGGCGTCAGGCTGCTACAAACTCGTTCCACTTCTGGATCATGTAGACGTTCTCGTCCATCACCGCGTTCCAGCAGGCGATGCCGCCCATGCGCTGCTCGTACGAACCGCCGTCGCGGCTGGTGCCCGCCTTGGCCAGCAGTTCGCCGTTGGGTGCCTTGATGTCCTGCGTGGCGGGCTTTCCTCCCATCCAGTAGGCCCACTCGTACGGCTCCATCTTGGCCTTGGCGGTCTCCAGCACCGCGCTGTAGTAGCCCTGGCGGTTGAGGTACGCGCCGGCCCAGCCGTCGAGGAACCAGTTGATGAACTCGTAGGCACCGTCGAGCTTGCGGCCCGACAGCGTGGCCGGCAGACCGAAGCCGGCAGCCCAGGCGCGGTAGCCTTCCTTGAGCGGCTGGAAGACGCAGGGGATGCCCTTGGTGCGCACCGCGGTGACGGCCGGCGACCACATCGACTGGATCACCACCTCACCCGAGGCCATCAGGTTGACGCTTTCGTTGAAGTCTTTCCACAGACTTCTGAACTGGCCGGCCTTCTTCGCCTCGATCAGCGTCTTGATGGTCAGGTCGATTTCCTTCTTCGTCATGTTCCCCTTGTCGGGGTACTTGTACAGGCCCATGGCCTCGACCACCATCGCCGCATCCATGATGCCGATCGACGGAATGTTCAGGATCGCCGCCTTGCCCTTGAACTCGGGGTTGAGCAGTTCCTTCCAGCTCTCGATCGGGCGCTTGATCAGGTCGGGGCGGATGCCCAGGGTGTCGGCGTTGTAGACGGTCGGGATCAGCGACATGAACTGCGTCGGCGACTTGGCGAACACCTTGCTCTTCTCGCCCTCGAGGTAGATCACCTTCTTCGGCGCGGTGCCCTGGTCGCCCACCGCCTTGCCGGCCACGGTGCCGGTGGTGAACAGCGTGGTGATCTTGTCGGCATTCTTGATGCGCCTGGTGTCGATGCCCTTGAGGTTGCCGGTGGGCACGATCTTCTTCAGCGAGAAGTACTCGGTGTCGATCAGGTCGAAGCTGTTCGGCGAGGTCACCGCGCGCTTGGTGACCTCGTCGGTATTCACCGCCACGTACTGGATCGTGATGCCGGTGTCGGCCTTGAACTTCTCGGCGATCGCCGTGTCCTGGGTCACCGCGGTGCCCAGGGAGCGCAGCACGTTCGGGGCGGCGGCGCGCGCGGCCGGGCACATGCCGGTGGCCAGG
>NZ_JBFXIO010000119.1:0-12016 GCF_050175855.1 Piscinibacter sp. | reverse complement strand
GCCGCGCAGGCCATCCGCGACGGCGACAGCGAGATCGTCATCGCCGGTGGCCAGGAGAACATGAGCCTGGCGCCCCACGTGCTGCCCAACTCGCGCAACGGCGCGCGCATGGGCGACTGGAAGCTGGGGTAATCGTATCTTTCCAGCAAATTGACACGGTGGCCGCTGACCAGACCATCGCGGGCCCGGGGTGGCCACCGGGCAGATAGGGTTTCGTGCCGCGCCCGACCCAGGTAGATTGGCGGTTTCGACTGCCCGAAGGGTGTCACCGTGTCCTTCGGCAATCGCTTCATCGGCGCCGAGAACCTACCCACGAGGCTGTCGGAGTTCGACGTCCAGCAATCGTTTTGCCTGAGCGCGGACGACATCACCGCGATCGCCGAGCGGTTCCGGCACGATCGCCGGGTTGCGGCGGCCATCCAGATGCTCTTCCTGCGGGCCAGCGGTCGCCCGATGGACCGGTTCGCTTCCGTGCCCAAGACGCTGCTGCGTGCCGTTTGCGAGGCGTTTCAGACCTCGGCCGTGAGCATCGCCAGCCTTCGCACACTTTACGCCCGCCGCCAGACGCTGTACGAACACCAGGCATGGGCTCGCACCTACCTCGACCTGCAGGACCTGGACGCAGCCGGTGTCGATCAACTTCAAACGGTTCTGGCGATTTCCGCGCTCGAAGCCGCCCATCCCGACGACCTGGCCGAGACCGCCCGCGTGTGGCTGTATGAACGGCGTATCGTCATCCCCGGTCCGCGCCGAGTGGCAGAGTTGGCGCGCGAGGCCTTCGACGCCACCGAGGCGTCCATGGCAGCCACGATCGAGGCCGGCATCGGCAAGGTCGCGATCCTCAAGGCCATCGACTGGTGCTATGCGCCACAACCGGGGATCGCCGGCAGCCGGCTTGAGTGGCTGAAGACGCCGCCCAAGCGCCACTCTCCGAGCACGATGGCCGAGACGCTGGAAAAGGTCCGCGCGTTGAAGGAACTGGGCGTGCACCGCTGGCCGTTGGAAGGCGTGGCGCTGAGCAAGCAGCAGGCCTACGCCGCTCACGTCCAGATGCGGCGCCCGTCAATGACCGCGCGCATCGAGCGGCAGCGCCAGAGCGTGGAGATCACCTGCTTTCTGCGCGTGACACTGCTGGAGCTGACCGACACGGCGCTGTTGCAGGCGTCACGCCGCAGCCAGGACCTGTTCCGCCGCGCCGCCGAGAGGGTCGAGAAGGGACGCTCGCGCAGCAGCGGCGTGAGGCTTCAGCAGGCCCTCAAAGCCAAGTCGGTGCTCCACGACGAGTCCAAACCCTGGCGCGATCGGGTGCTCGAAGCCCGCGCCTTGCTGGACGACATCGGCGAAGCTGGCGCCAGCACCTTTGCATCTCAGGTCCGTAGGGCACTGGCCGAAGACAACCGGCGCGTTCATGCCCACCTGGCAGGACTTCGCGACATCGAGTTTGCAGGCGCGGCAGGCGACCCCGGCCACGACCAATGGCAAGCCTGGCAGCGTCTGCAGGCGCACTGCGCCAAGGAGATCCCGCAGGACTTCGAACTGCCGCCAGTCGGCGCGGCATGGAACACGATCGTCAGCGACTTGGATCCGCAGTCCCGGTTCCGGGCATTCGAGGCCTGCACGATGATGGCGCTGCGCAAGAGCTTGCGCCGTGGTAGCGCCTGGGTGAACCACTCGATCAGTTTTCGCGCCCGCGAGTCGATGCTGCTGGCGGACACCGACTGGACCCGCTCGAAAGAACTGCACCACCAAATTCTCGGCCTGCCCGCCCAGGCCATGACGTTTCTGGAGCCGATCCTGGCGGGCGTCTCCGTCGGCCTGACGGCACTGGCCGAGGCCGTCGGCCGCGGCCAGATCGAGATCGGCGCCGACAAGCTCCTGCATCTGCCACCGCTCCGCCCGTTGGACGAGGAAGTGGAGCCGCGCAAGACTCGGGAGGCGATCTTCAAGCACATCGGTACTGTCCAGTTGCCAGACCTGCTGCTGGAGGTCGACGCCGCCACGCACTTCAGCGAGGCGCTGCTGGCCCGCCGTCCGTCGTCGAGCAACGAGTTGCTGGCCATCTACGGCGCGCTCCTGGCCCACGGCACCGACCTCGACGCCAAGGGCGTGGGCTCGATGATCCCCGGCATCGACGCGGCACACATCTCCACGGCGATGCGGGCCGTCGAGCTGAGTGGCAGGCTGCGCCGGGCCAACGAACGGGTGTCGGAGTACCAGAACGCGCTGCCGATCGCGGCGCTGTGGGGCGACGGTACCAAGGGCTCGGCCGACATGATGGCCATGGACGCCAGCCGCCACCTGTGGACAGCCCGGGTGGACCCGCGCCGGCGCACCTATGCCGCGGGGCTGTACACGCACGTTCGCGACCGCTGGGGCTTGTTCTACGACCAGCCCATCGTGCTGAACGAGCGCCAGGCAGGTGTGGCCGTCGAAGGCGTTGAGCAGCACAACCGTGCCGAAGACCGGATTCGCATTTCCCTGCTGGCGGTCGATACCCACGGCGTCACGAACGTGGCAATGACCATCGCCAAGCTCTTGGGTTTCGACCTGTGCCCACGGCTGCGCGACCTGCGCGAGCGAAAGCTGTTCGTTCCCCGGGGCTGGCCAGTGCCCGAAAGCCTCGACGGTGTCACCGTGCGCCGGGTGTCGATCAAGGCGATCGAGGGCGGGTGGGACGACCTGGTGCGCCTGGCGGCCTCGATTCGGGCGGGCAAGGTGTCTGCCGCGCATGCCATCCACCGGCTGGGGTCAGCAGCGGTCGGCGACCCGCTGCACCGCGCTGCAGAACACCTTGGGCGCCTGCTGCGAACGCTGTTTCTGTGCGACTACCTGGCCATCCCAGACTATCGGCGCGAGATACACACCCTGCTCAACCGGGGCGAGTCGGTGCATCAGCTGCAGCGTGCCATTCATGGCGGCCAGGTGGCCCCTGAGCGTGGCCGCCGGCGGCAGGAGATGGCGGCCATCTCGGGCGCGCACGCGCTGTTGACGAACATCGTGCTGGCGTGGAACACGAATCGCATGGACACCGTGGTGGCGCGGCTCAACCGCGATGGCGTGGGCATCGAGGAGGACTGGCTGCGGCGGATTGGCCCGGCGCACTTCTCGCACATCAACTTCCGGGGCACGTTCCGGTTCAACGTCGAGCGGTACGCGGACGTGCTGGTTGAGCGCACCGCGGGGGTTGGCGCGGCCAAGCCTGGCCGGTGAGACCCGCGGCCACGTCCCGAAGGCCGCTGTGTCCGCGATGCCAGGTTCAGCCGACCTTTAGGGGTCACAGGTGACGGTCAGCTTGCGGCCTGGACCCCAGCCAGCTGCCCAGACGGCGACGCAGCAGCGCGAAATCCACCGGCTTGGTCCAGTAATCGTCGAACCCGGCGTCTCTGGCGCGCTGCACCTGGTCAGGCATGGCATCTGCGCTGAGCGCCACCACCTTCAGGCTGGCCGTGGACGCCTCACTGCGCAGCTGCCGCAGCAGATCCATCCCCGAACCGTCGGGCAGGTGCATGTCCAGCAGCACCAGATCGGGCTGCAGCGAACGCGCGGCGGCCAGGCCCTCGGCCAGATCCACCGCCAGGTGCAGGCGCAGCGGTGGCGTGCGCGCCACGAACTCGCGCATCAGCAGGCCATTGACGGGGTCGTCTTCCACGTACAGCAGCAAGGCCGGTGGCAGCTCCGGTGCGGCTGTCGAGCCGCCAGACTCCGGACCTACCAACGCCCCGAACAGGCTGTCGGTCGAGGCCTGGGCGGACGCTGCCCTGTCGGCTGCTTCAACCATCGGCAACTCGACGGCAAATGTCGAGCCGTGCCCGGGACTGGAATCCAGGGTCAGCTGCCCGCGCATGGCGCGAACGAGTTGACGGCTGATCACAAGGCCCAGACCCGTGCCCGCTGTGGCACCGCTTGCTTCAGCGCCGCGCTCGAAAGGCTTGAACAGGCGTGTCTGCTGTTCGACGGTGATCCCCGGGCCGTTGTCGCAGACCTCCAATCGAAGCGTCCCACCCTTCAGGATCCGCAACCGCAGCGTCACCCGTCCGCCCTCAGGCGTGTACTTGCAGGCATTGCCCAGCAGGTTGATCAGGACCTGTCGCAATGCGCGCTTGTCGGCGCGCACCCACAGGTTCGTCTCGCCGTCCACAGGCGCCCCGTCCTCATCCAGGCAGGCCAGCGACTGGCCTCGCAGCAGGGCCTGCGGTCGAACCATCTCCACCACCTGCCGGGCCACCTCAGCAGCATCGACACTCTGCAAGTCGACTGCAAAGTGCCGCGCTTCGACGCTCGCGGCGTCAAGCACGTCATTGACCAGTGCAAGCAGGTGGCTTGCCGCTCGATGCACCTGATGGATCCACCGTCCCCAGGTGTCCGGCGAAGGGTAGGTGACCGTGGCTGATGCCGTGCCCGAGACGGAGACGGGCCGCCTAGCCTCGTCGTTCAGCGCTGCCTGCATCAGCTGCGTGAAGCCCAGAATCGCGTTGAGCGGTGTGCGCAGCTCGTGGCTGATGCGAGACAAGGCATCGGTACGGGCGCGCGCTTCGCGCTGGGCGTGATCACGCTCGCGCTGCAGCCGCTCGCGGTCTTGGCGTTCGAGCACCTGCGGTGTCACGTCGGTGGCCAAGCCATGCCACAGCACGCTGCCGTCATCGTCGCGCTGCGGTGACGAGTGGGCAGAGATGTGCCGTTCCCGGCCGCCGGCAAGACACACCCTGAACGTGGCCTGCCAGGGTGTCAGATCGGTCAGCGACGCCTCGATGCTGCGCTGGATGCGGGGGAGATCGGCCGGGTGGATGCGGTCGAACACCGGCTGGGCATCGGCGAAGGCCAGCGCTGGCGTTACCTCGAACAACGTCTGCAGACCGTCCGTGGTGAACGGGAAACTGGCCCGCTCTTGGGCGTCTACCCGGAACTGGTACAACATCCCTGGCACCTGGGCCACCAAGCTGCGCAGTCGCTGCGCCTCGGCATCGCGCGCGCGTTCGGTCAGCACCTGATCGGTGATGTCGCGCGCGGTGCCGCGAAGCCCACCTTGCCGTTGTCCCGTGGGGTGGACTGGCACGCCGGACAGCGAGATCCAACGATGGCCACTGGACGACGCCACCACGATAGTGGCCCGACTGAAAGCCCGGCCAAGCTTGAACAATTCGCGCAGTGACATGGGCGGTGACAGCGGCTGGCCCCGAGCATCCAGCAACGGACCATCGGGCAGTGGCTGTCCCAGTTGCGCGGACATGCTGCGCCCCATCGCCACTTCGTAGCCGGCGGACAACCACGCTACACACCCCGCCGCGTCGGTTTCCCACAACCAGTCGCCTGACGCGGCGCCGAAGTCGGCCAGTCGCTCGCGTTGCAGCGAGAGCCGGGATCGATTAAGACGCTCGGTCAGCAGGCTTCCGGCTGCCTCCGCCAGAGCCCGGATCATGTCGCGTTGGGACGCGTTCAGCGACTGGGGCTCGGTGTGGATGAGGCACAGCGTGCCCAGGCGAACGCCGTGCACCAGCAGCGCGTTCCCGGCATAGGCCCGGATGCCAGGTGCGCCGACGACCAGCGGGTTGTCGGCAAAGCGAGGATCGGCCTGCGCGTCGGGGACCTCGAAGAGCACATCGCCGTGCACCAGCGCGTGGGCACAGAACGCCTGCTCGCGCGGCGTCTCACAAACCGTCAATCCGTCGTGGGACTTGAACCATTGCCGCCGCGCATCGATCAGGCTGATCAGCGCGATCGGCCAGCCGGTGGCCAGGCGCGCAGCGCGCGTCAGGGCATCGAATCCGGCTTCGGGCGGGGTGTCCAGCACCTCCAGCTCGGCCAGCAACTGCAGGCGTTGCGCCTCGTCGGACGGGGGCGGCGCAAACATCATCGGGCCGACTCCCGGGACGGCGGGTTCTGACCTGCGGGTGCACCGGCCGGCAGCACCAAGGTGAACTCCGATCCCACGCCGCGCTCGCTGACCACCTCGATGTCGCCGCCCATCAGCCGCGCCAGCCGAAGGCACAAGGTCAGGCCGATCCCGCTGCCGGGTTGCATGCCCCGCTCACGGCCCAAACGTTCGAAGGGCTCGAACGCGCGCTGGATCTGGCCTGCGTCCAGACCCTGACCGGCATCACGAACCCAGATGCGTACCGTCTCACCGTCCTGGGTCGCACCCAGACCAACCTCCTTGTCGCTGTACTTCAGCGCGTTGGTCAGCAGGTTCAACAGGATCTGACGCGTGCGGGTCGGATCGGCCCAGAGCTTCAGGCTCATCGGCATCTGGATGCGGACGCGGTCACCTGAGCCTTCATGCTGCTGCAGCCATGCGCGACATTCGACGAGGACGGTCGCCACATCGAGCGACACGGGCTGCCAGCGCAGCCGGCCGGCATCTGCGCTGGCCAGATCGCTGAGGTCGTCCAACAAGGCGGTCATCATCTCGGCGGCGTTCTGGATGTGCACGGCGGCGGTGGCGGGACCCGGACCCGTCCCGGGCGTGCCGAGGCGAAGCAACTGCGCAAAGCCCCTCACGGCGTTGAGCGGGTTTCGCAATTCATGCGCCAGCGTGGCCAGCAGCTCGGAGCGGGTGCGGGCCACCAGTTCGGCGTCGGCCAGGGCGCGCGTTTGCGCGCGGGTCGTGACCTCACCCGTGATGTCCCGGTGGGTGCCGACCAGGGCCACGGCGTTGCCCTGGGCGTCGAGTTCGGGAACGCGGTCCGATTCGATCCACAGCGTGCGTCCGTCGGGGCAGCAGATGCGAAACTGCGCGGGCACCGTTCTTTGCGCTGAACGGAAAAGCTCTGTCGCCAACTGTTGCAGCCGTGGGCGGTCTTCGGGGTGCACCAGTTGCAGCCAGGACGCGAAGTCCAGGCGGGAGGCATTGCGTGGCAAGGCGTAGAGCCTGCGCATGGGCTTGTCGAACTCGAACTCCTGCGTTGCCAGGTCGAATCTGAAAGTGCCTGCGCGCAGCGCCTTCAAGGCCAGCGCTTGCTGTGCGGTCAGGCGACGCAGCGCGATTTCGCGCTCGCGCTGGGCGGTAACGTCGATGAGCACGCCGATGATCTCGGCGGCCACGCCGCCCGTGCGCTGAACGCCCAGGCGCCGTGTCAGCAGGTGCCGAACGGCGCCATCCTGATCGTGAACGCGATACTCCAGCTCGATGACATCGCGCTCGTACCTGGCGCGTTCACGGGCCGACAGGACGGCGGGACGGTCTTCGGACAGCACCCTCGCGAGGATCTCGTCCGCGCGGCTGCGATCCTGCTCGTCGACGGAAAACGGGTGCTGCCCTGACGGCAACCACTCGACGGCTCCGCTGCCGAGGTCATGGCGCCAGAAGACCAGCTGGGCCGCTGGCGCGGCGAGCTCCAGGGCCTGCAGGAGCCGCGCCCGCTCCGCGCTCACTGTGTGCTCGGACGTGGTGTCGAGCAGGACCCCTGAGACCAAGGAACCGCTGCGTCGCCAGAGTGAGCGCACCTGACGTTCCCCGGCAGGGCTGGTCAAGGTGTAAGCCACGTCACCCCGCGTGGCGCCGGCTGCCAGCTCGGCCCGGTAGCGCAGCAGCACTTGCCGGTCGGAGCCTGTCAGCCGCTGTTCGGCCTCGTCCAGCGTGAGAACAGGCTCGTCGTTCCCGACGCCCCAGATGCGACGGCAAACCGTGTCCCAGTGACCGCGGCCGCTTGACATGTCGCGCTGCCAGAAGCCGATCAGGCCGAGATCCTGCAGCAAGCCCATGCCCGTGCCCCGCAGGTCAGCGGCATGCTCGCCCACACCCGTGTCCGAGAGCATGCACACGAAATGGGTCAACCCAGCCTGTTCGTTGCGCACCGGTACCAAGTCCAGGCGCCCGCAAGGCGACGCTCCTCGTGGCGTGCGGCTGAACACTTCCAAACCCGTGCAGGGCAGGCCCTCGGCGACGGCAGCCTGCGCACGTTGCGCGACCGTCGCGTCGTTGCCTGGCACCAGGAACGAGGCCCAAGGTGTCAAACCGCGGAGTTCGCTTGGCGCCCAGCCGGTGTCGTGCACGAACTTGTCATTGACCCAGGCCACCCGCCCGACAGCATCGGTCACGGCCACCGCGAACCCGTTCAGACCAGCCAGCCAGAGCAGGGATTCGGGGAGTCGTTGCATGGGCTGATCCGCATTGGTTGCTGGCGAGAACCGGTTTTCCGCAACGGTGGGCGCTGTGTTTCGTCTATTCTGCACCCACGATATGCTTCCTCGACAGGGACGCAAACTCCTCGCGAGGGCAGCACCTCTGGATGCCGCAACCGCTACCGTTCGTCCTGAAGACCAGCTGAATTGGGGTGTCGGACGCGGCTTCCTCGAACGTTCGCTCGCCCGGCGAGGGCCCAGACTTCCCGATTTGGAATCGGGCGGGAGACCCGCGCATGGATCCTGAAGCGAACTTTTTTTCGGCGGTTGCAGCGTCGCCGCCGCTCGAGGCTGCGCAGCAATGTTGATCGCCCGGACCTTGTCGGCACTGCGCCGCCTGTTGGGGCGTTGGATGCCTTCGCGCCAACAGCGCCCGTACAGTTTTCCGGAGTTCGAGGCAAGTGCCCGCATGCCAGGGCTGCTGCGCGCGTCGATGATCGCCATCGCCCTGGCGGTGTGTTCAGCCGCTGCGCTCGATTTCATGGCCATAGAGGTCGTGGAGGGTGCTCGACGCCATGACCAGGAGGTATTGAATCTCGCGGGTCGACAGCGCATGTTGTCGCAGCGCGCTGCGCAGCTCGCTGCGCGCTTGAGCCTCGGTGATGACGCCGGATCGCTGAGTGTGCAGCTGCATGAGGCCGCGCAGCAGTTCAGGCGTGATCGCGAACGCCTGCTGGCGATCCCCCGGTTTGCCGAAATGGCCGATCAAGCGCCCTCGATCGAGCCGCTGTTGCTGGCGATGCACGCAGCCAGCCGCGAAGCCGCCCGAGGCACTTCAGGCACCAGCACGGGTCTCGCTGCAGCCCAGGCCGTTGCCCAGTCCGCCGACCAGTTCCTGCCTCCGATGGAGGCCATGATGACAAAGCTGCAGCTGGCGACCGAGCAGGCCATCAGGGACACGGAGGGCGCGCACAGCCGCTACATGACCGCTTTGGCGGTGTTCGTGTCGATGGTCGCGCTGGGTGCGGGGGAGTGGTTGTCGCGCAAGATGACACGCCAGCAGGCGCGTCTACGAGAGCAGACGCAGGAACTCGAACGCCTGGCGCTGGTGGCGGAGCGTACGGACAGCGCGGTGATCATCGCCGATGCCGAAGGGCGCATGACCTGGGCCAATGACGCGTTCACGCGCATCAGCGGCTACAGCCTCTATGAGGCCCAGGGCAAGAAGCCAGGCTCGCTGCTTCAGTTCGAAGGCACGGACCCCGTCGCCCGGGCGCAGTTGCGCGCCGCGATTGCGCAACATCAGCCCATCCAAGTCCAGATCCTGAACCGTGCCAAGCAAGGGCGCCTGTACTGGTTGCACCTGGACATTCAGCCCTTGAAGGATGACAACGGTCTGTGCAATGGCTTCGTTGCCGTGGAAACAGACATCACCGCCGAAGTGATTGCGCGCGAGCAACTGGAAACGCTCCTGCGGGCTCTTCCCGCCGGTGTGGTGCAGCAGGAAGCCAGCGGCAAGATCACACACGCCAACCCGGAAGCCTGCCGGATCCTGGGTTTGACACTGGACCAGATGCTCGGGCGTGCATCGGTGGATCCGCAATGGCACACCGTCCGCGAGGACGGCACCCCTTTTCCAGGCCATGAACACCCGGCCATGCAAGCCTTGAGCAGCGGTCAGGCCGTTCGTGGTGTGTCTATGGGCGTGTCTCTGCCCAGTGGTGAACGTCGTTGGCTCCGGATCAATGCCGAGCCGGTACGCCATCCCGATGGAAGCGTGGCCAGCGTGGTGTCGAGCTTTGTCGACATCACCGAAGCCAGCTCACAGCGGCGGCTCCTGGCCTTGACGGTGGATGCGGCAGGACTGGGAACCTGGGACTGGAACGTGAACGCTGGTGAGGTCGTCTTCAATGACCGCTGGTGGCGCATGCTGGGCCATGAACCGGGGGCGCTGCCTTCTGCGCTGTCCAGCTGGGAGGCGCTCATGCATCAGGAGGATCTGCCGAAGGCCAGGCGAGCACTGCAACGCCACTTCGACGATCCTGCCGAGCCCTACCGATGTGAGTTCCGCATGCGGCACGCCACCGGCAGCTGGGTGTGGATCATGGCCGCAGGTGCCGCCATCGAGCGGCGCCCTGGCGGCCCGCCGCAGCGCGTGGCCGGCGTCCACCTCGATATCACGCAGCGCAAGGAGCTGGAGCAACGACTGGCGGATGCCGCGCTGACCGATGCGCTGACCGGCCTTCCCAACCGCGCGGCCTTGCATGCGCGCCTGGCGCAGTGCGCGGCGCGGGCGCGACGCAGCAGCGACTACCGTTATGCGGTGCTCTTCATGGACTTCGACCGGTTCAAGCAGGTCAACGACAGTCTGGGCCATGAGGCCGGTGACGAGCTGCTGCGACAGATTGGCCAACGGCTGCGGACGACGCTGCGCCCGGGTGACGACCTGGCGCGCTTGGACAGTGACGAACATACAGCCGCCCGCCTGGGTGGCGACGAGTTCGTCGCCCTGCTGGAGCCGCTTCGGCGACCGGAGGACGCCGCGGCCGTGGCGCAGCGCCTGTTGGATGCTCTAGCTGCGCCTTACAGGCTGGACGGCCACGATGTGTGCAGCACGGTGAGCATCGGCATCGTCACCAGTGACCGCGAGGACACCGATCCGGAGACGATGCTGCGCGACGCCGACACAGCGATGTACGAGGCCAAGCGCCGCGGCAGAGCGCGCTATGTCGTCTTCAGCGCGGACATGCAGGAGCGCGTGCGACACGCGCTGGACCTGCAAGCCGACCTGCGCCGCGCGTTGCGTACGCCTGGGGAAGTGTTCGTGGTGTATCAACCCATCGTGGAACTGACCACCGGGGCGGTCTGCGGTGTTGAAGCACTGGCCCGCTGGAACCATCCAACACGGGGCCCGGTACCGCCCGTGGAGTTCATACCGTTGGCTGAAGAGAACGGCTTGATCGCCGAGTTGGGCGAACTGGTGCTTCAAACCGCCTGTCGCGACGCCGCCGACTGGTCCCGAACCCTGGGTTCCCGCGCGCCTGCCACCGTGTCGGTGAACCTGAGCCGTGCACAGATCCGCAAGGGCGGGCTGCCCGCGACGGTGGCCGCTGCGCTGGCGAACACCAGCCTGCCGCCCGGCGTCTTGCGCCTCGAAATCACGGAGTCGCTGGCCATGCAGGACACGCAGATGGTGGCCACACTGCATGAGCTGCGCAGCCAGGGCGTGAGTCTTGCCTTGGACGACTTCGGTACCGGATACTCGTCGCTGGCTTCGCTGGACCAACTGCCGCTGGATGTCGTGAAGATCGACCGCAGCTTCGTTCAGCGCATGGTCGGGGACCGGTATCAGACCGCCTTGATCGAAGCGACGCTGATGGTGGCCGCGTCCCTGGGGCTGGATGTGGTCGCAGAGGGCGTAGAGACCGAGGAGCAAGCCGATCTTCTGCGTCGCGCTGGCTGCAGGTACGCCCAGGGCTGGCTGTATGGCAAACCGATGTTTGCCGGTGAACTCGCACGCAGCATAGGTCCATGCGCCTAGGGAGGGTCTGCAAAACCCCACTTCGCCCGAATCGATGGTCAGTTGAATCAAGGACTTACGAGTGATCGACAGACAGAGAACGAGGTTTTGCAGACCCTCCCTAGCCTTTTGGGGGTGGCTGGCAGCTACGATGTACGCCAGGGCTACGGCGATTTCCCCTTCGTACTGACCAACCGGGCCGAGCCGGAGGCTGGTAAAACTTCCCTTCAAAAACTGCATCTGGGCAATGCTATGCCGATAACTAACCTTAGCGGCATAGCACCGCCAGCGGCGTAAACTTCCCTGGGTGAAAACGGGCCTGTCTGTAACCGCAACGCCGGTGTCGCTGCCTGACGCGGCTGCGCTGGCAGCGCTGCGGGGCTGGCACGAGGGTTTGTCGTCGAAGGAGGCAGTGACGCGGTACCTCAGTGGAGCCCA
>NZ_JBFXIO010000118.1:0-12166 GCF_050175855.1 Piscinibacter sp. | reverse complement strand
GGCGCGCCGCGGCCGTCCACGTAGGCGTGCGCCGCGGCAGCACCCGAGAAGGTCTCGTAGGCAGCGGTCGGGATGCCGTGGCGCTTCAAGAATTCCTTGGCGACGGCCTTGGAACACTCCAGCTGCGCGGCCGCCTTGGTCGGCCCGAAGATGCGCAGGCCACGCGCGCGGAAGGTGTCGACCACGCCGCCGGCCAGCGGCGCCTCGGGGCCGACCACCGTGAGCGCGATCTTCTCGGCCACCGCGAAGTCGGCCAGCGCCGCATGGTCGGTGATCGCGAGATTGTGCAGCCGCTTGTCGAGAGCGGTGCCGCCGTTGCCCGGCGCGACGTAGACCGTCTGCACCTTGGGCGACTGCACGAGCTTCCAGGCCAGCGCATGTTCGCGCCCGCCGTTGCCGATCACGAGGACCTTCATCCGCTCAGCCTTCCAGCTCGGCGTTGTGATAGACGTCCTGCACGTCGTCGAGATCCTCGATGACGTCGAGCAGCTTCTGCATGCGCTGAGCGTCCTCGCCGGCCAGCGCGATGGTGTTCTCGGCGCGCATGGTTACCTCGGCGATCTCGGGCTTCAGGCCCGCCGCTTCCAGCGCGTTCTTCACGGCCTCGAAGTCGGAGGGCGCGCTGAGCACCTCGATCGAGCCGTCCTCGCCGGTGACCACGTCTTCCGCGCCGGCCTCCAGCGCGACTTCCATCACCTTGTCCTCGCTGGTGCCCGGGGCGAACACGAACTGGCCGCAGTGCTTGAACTGGAAGGCCACCGAGCCCTCGGTACCGAGGTTGCCGCCGTACTTGCTGAAGGCGTGACGCACCTCGGCCACGGTGCGCACGCGGTTGTCGGTCATGCAGTCGACGATGATCGCCGCACCGCCGATGCCGTAGCCCTCGTAGCGGATCTCCTCGTAGCTCACGCCCTCGAGGTTGCCGGTGGCCTTGTCGACGTTCTTCTTGACCGTGTCGGCCGGCATGTTGGCGGCCTTGGCCTTGTCGATGGCCAGGCGCAGGCGCGGGTTCATCGCCGGGTCGCCGCCGCCCTGGCGGGCCGCCACCATGATTTCACGGATGATGCGCGTCCAGACCTTGCCGCGCTTCTCGTCCTGGCGGCCCTTGCGATGCTGGATGTTGGCCCATTTGGAGTGACCGGCCATAGATTCCTCGGTGCTGGCGCCACTGCGGTCGGTGGCGGCCTTCTGTAGTTGGCTAGACTGCGATTTTACGTGCCCCCCCACGGACCCCTCGCCCTCAGGAGCCCGCGATGCCCGAACCGATCCTCGTTGCCCAGCATGGCGACATCCAGTGCCACCTTCTGCCCGGCCTGGCCAACCGCCACGGCCTGATCACCGGGGCCACCGGCACCGGCAAGACGATCACCCTGCAGACGCTGGCCGAGAACTTCTCGAAGATCGGCGTGCCGGTGTTCATGGCCGACGTCAAGGGCGACCTCACCGGCATCAGCCAGAAAGGCGCGCTGCCGCCCAAGGTCCAGGCGATCCTGAAGGAGCGCGGCCTGCCCGAGCCCGAACCCACCGTCTGCCCGACCACCCTGTGGGACGTCTTCGGCGAACAGGGCCACCCGGTGCGCGCCACCGTCTCCGACATGGGCCCGCTGCTGCTGGCGCGCATGCTGGCGCTGAACGAGACCCAGCAGGGCGTGCTGACCCTGGTGTTCAAGATCGCCGACGACCACGGCATGGCGCTGCTCGACCTGAAGGACCTGCGAGCGATGCTGCAGTACGTGGCCGACAACGCCGGCGAGTTCCAGACCGAGTACGGCAACGTCAGCGCGGCCAGCGTCGGCGCCATCCAGCGCGGCCTGCTGCAGATCGAGGAACAGGGCGGCGACAAGTTCTTCGGCGAGCCGATGCTCGACATCCACGACTTCATGCAGACCGACGGCGGCAAGGGCGTGATCAACATCCTCACCGCCGACCGGCTGATGAACGCGCCACGGCTGTACGCCACCTTCCTGCTGTGGATGCTCTCCGAGCTGTTCGAGCTGCTGCCCGAGGTGGGCGACCTCGACAAGCCCAAGCTGGTGTTCTTCTTCGACGAGGCCCACCTGCTCTTCAAGGACGCGCCCGACGCGCTGGTCGAGCGCATCGAGCTGGTGGTGCGGCTGGTGCGCTCCAAGGGCGTTGGCGTGTACTTCGTGACGCAGAACCCGCTGGACATCCCCGACACCGTGCTGGCGCAGCTCGGCAACCGCGTGCAGCACGCGCTGCGTGCCTTCACGCCGCGCGACCAGAAGGCGGTGAAGTCGGCCGCCTCGACGATGCGCGCCAACCCGAAGCTCGACGTCGAGACCGCGATCACCGAGCTCGCCGTGGGCGAGGCGCTGGTCAGCTTCCTCGATCCCAAGGGCCGGCCGAGCGTGACCGAGCGTGTCTTCGTGATCCCGCCGGGCAGCCAGATCGGCCCGATCACGCCGGAGCAGCGCAAGGCGCTGATCGCCGGCTCGCTGGTGGCCGGGGTGTACGAGAAGACGGTCGACCGCGAATCGGCCTACGAGAAGCTCAAGGGCCGCGCCGCCGCCAGCGCCGACGTGGCGCAGGACATGGCCGCCGAGGCCGAGCGCGCCGCGAAGACGCCGCGCACCCTGCCCGGCCAGGCCTCGAAAACCGCGCAGCCGCAGGAAGACGGCGGCCTGCTCGGCGGCCTGAAGGACGTGCTGTTCGGCTCCACCGGCCCGCGCGGCGGCAAGCGCGAGGGCCTGGCCGAGTCGGCGGCGCGCTCGGCGATGCGCAGCGTCGGCTCGGCGGTGGGCCGCGAGATCATCCGCGGCGTGCTCGGCGGCATCCTCGGCGGCGGTTCGCGACGCCGCTGAGGGGCTGCCTTCAGGGCAGCGTGCTGGTGCGGAAGACTGGCCGGGCCAGCACGCGCGACACCGCCGTCACGCCGCCGATCAGGCCATGGGTCACGTAGCTGCTCGGTGTGTCCGGCTCCAGCGCGGCAATCGCCAGCGCGGCCAGCGGCTGGTCCAGCGGCACGTACCAGCTGCCCGGGTCGACGTCGAGCAGCGCGGGCACCGCCTCTACCTGTGGCAGCAGCGCGCCCGGCGCATCGGCCACCGCCGATCGCGAGGTCTCGCGGAAGCTCTCGCCGCGCACCACGCCCTTCTCCTCGATGCGCTGCACCGTCAGGCCCAGCCCGCGCAGGCGCATCGCCGCCTCGCTCTCGCGAGCAGCGAGCCAGTAGCCGCAGGGCCGGGTCCGCGTCTTCAAGGGCTGCAACTGCAGTGACGAATCCCAGGCCACGCTGACCGGCATGTCGGCGCCGCTGGCCGGATCGATCAGCCTGAGCACGTATTCGCTCGGCGTCGCGGCCGCCTCCAGCGTGACCTCGCCGCTGCAGGCCTGCGAAACGGTCTCGGTGTCGACGAAGCGGCGCAGCTTCATCAGGTCGTCGGCACGTGCGGCGGCGCTGTTCAGGATGCTCGTCATCGCCACCACCTGGGTGTGCACCCGGCGGGTCAGGTGCGTGCGGCCGAGGTCGGCGCCGCGCGTCTCGACCAGCAGGCTGACCGCGTGGCGGAGCCCGGCGGCGTTGCGTCCCATGTCGGGACGCGGCGCCCCCATGGCCACACGCCGGCTGTCGGGCGACGTCGACAGGGTGTGGTACCAGTCGGCACTCAGTCCCTCGCGCTGCAGCCGCGCCAGCAGCGGCTGACGGAACCACTCCTCGGCCGCGCGGGTAATGAACTCGTGCACGTTGGGCGCGGTGGCGTACTGCAGCAGCACGTCGGCGCGCGCCACGCCGCCGAACTTGTCGAGGTAGGCGCCCACCGCCGGGTATTCGTGGGCATCGGCCACCACCACCGGCGCGTAGTCGCGCATCAGCCCGGCGATGGCCTGCGTCTCGGGCGTGCGCAGCAGCAGGTGGTCGCGGTTGGCGTCGATGCCGCTGGCCGTGGCCCGCTGGCCGGTCTGGGCGCCGTCCGGGTTGGCGCGCGGCAGGACGATCACGTTCAGGCGCTCGGTCAGCGCGGTGAGGCTGCCCTGGGCCAGCTCGCGCGCGACCACCAGCAAGGCTTCGGCGCCCGCCGGCTCGTCGCCGTGCTGCTGGCCGACCAGCAGCACCGTGGGACTGCCGGAGGCGCGCATCGCGGCCGGCGAGAGGTCGGACTGGCGGCTCAGCAGCAGCGCCTCGATCGGCTGGCCGGTCTGCGAGACGCCCGCCACCAGGATCTGCGCGCGCAGCGATGCCTGCTTCGCCTCGCGGGCCAGCGCGCGCAGTTGCGCCTGCAGCTCGATCTGGCTGGTGAACGAGCTCCGCCCCGGCTCGAAGGCCGGCGTGGCGTAGCGCACGGGCGGGTCGGGAAAACGCGCCATCACGGCGGCGCTGTAGGGCGCCGTCGGCGCCGCAGGCACCGGCAAGGCCGCCGGCGCCGGCACGGGCGAGGGAGTCGCGGGCGTCGCGGCCACGGGTGCCTGCGGCGCCTGGGCCGGCGGCGCGGCGGGGCGCGGCGCCGGCGGCGGCGTCGCACAGGCGGCCAGCAGTGCGGCGGCCAGCCATCCAGCCGCGGTCGCGGCCAATCGTTCACGCAACGTCCGGTGCTTCGGCATCGATCTGTCGTCGGGTGGCGGAGCGCGCACTATAGGCCAGCGCTCCGGCGGCGGCCCCACAATGCGCGCTGCCGTACCTCCCTGCCGCCACGCCATGGGCCTGTTCAAGACCACCTTCCTCGTCCTGCTGCTGATCGCCGTGGCGATCTCCCTGGCCGCCCAGTTCGGGCTGCTCGGCGGTCGCATGCCGAACGACCTGGGCACGCGCGACGGCCGCCTCAAGCCGCCTTCGATGACGCCCAACAGCGTCAGCAGCCAGGCCGGCCTCTACCCGGACCATCCGCAGAAGGCCTACGCGCAGATCGACCCGTTCCCGGTGATCGAGGGCGGGCCGCAGACCCTGCAACGCCTGCGCCGCATCGTCGAGGGCATGGAAGGCGCGAAGGTGGTGAAGGCCGACCCCGGCTACCTGCACGTGCAGTTCACCACCCGCTGGATGCGCTTCGTCGACGACTGCGAGTTCTGGTTCGACCCGCGCGCCGGCGTCGTGCACGTGCGCTCGGCCTCGCGCGTGGGCCGCAAGGACTTCGGCGTCAACCGGGCGCGCGTCGAGGCGATCCGCGCACGGCTGGCCGGCTGAGACGGCTGGCGCAGCGCGGGCGGCCGCTCGCGCCGGCCGGCTGCAGTTCGTCGCAGGCCTGGGCCCGGCTCGGCGCCGCCGCCGCACAATGGCCCGCCATGGACCCCATCGCCTCGACCACCGCACCCCGGCCACGCCGCAGCTTCGTCTGGCGCGGTGCGAAGGTGATGCTGGTCGGCACCGGCATCGCGCTGCTCTATTCGCTGCCGGCGCCGCACCGCATCGCCACCTCGATGGCCTACGCGCTGCCGATCACCTTCGGCTGCTGGTTCTTCATCGACGGCGGCCGGCTGCTCGCCGCACGCTGGGTACATCGCGACGACGACCGCGCCGATCCGCAGTGGCCGGGCTGGCCGTGGATGGCGGCCATCATCGTGATCGGCACGCTGCTGGGCTTCACGCTCGGGCAGATGCTCGGCAACCTGATCACCGGGCAGGACGTGCCGAGCCTGCTGTTCGGAGGCCCGCAGCGCGGGCTCACGCTGCTGCTGATGTCCATGGTGCCGGGTGTCGTCGCCACCTGGGTGTTCTACACGCGGGGTCGGCTGGCCGACATCGAGGCCCGCGCCCAGCAGGCGCAGCGCCAGGCTGCGGAGGCACAGCTGAAGCTGCTGGAGTCGCAGCTCGAGCCGCACATGCTGTTCAACACGCTGGCCAACCTGCGCGTGCTGATCGCGATCGACCCGCCGCGCGCGCAGGCCATGCTCGACCGGCTGATCGCCTTCCTGCGCGCCACGCTGGACGCCTCCCGAACCGGCCGGCATGCGCTGTCGGCCGAGTTCGCGCGGCTGGCCGACTACCTCGCGCTGATGCAGGTGCGCATGGGCGAGCGGCTGCGCACGCAGTTCGACCTGCCCGACGATCTGACCGGCGTGGCGGTGCCGCCGCTGCTGTTGCAGCCACTGGTGGAAAACGCCATCCGCCACGGGCTGGAACCGGCCGTGGCCGGCGGGCGGATCGAGATCGGCGCCTCGCGCCACGGCGACACGCTCGAACTCCGCGTGCGCGACACCGGTGTCGGTCTCGACCGGCCGGCCGGCGACGGTACCCGCTTCGGCCTGCAGCAGGTGCGCGACCGCCTGGCCACGCTGTACGGCGAGCGCGCCTCGCTGGTGCTGCAACCGGCCGGCGACGCCGAAGGCGGCGCGCTGGCCATCGTCCGCCTGCCGATCACGCCATGACCACCGCCCTCATCGCCGAAGACGAAGCCCTGCTCGCCGAGCACCTGCGCAGCGAACTGGCCCGCCTGTGGCCGGAGTTGAAGCTGATGGGCATCGCCCCGCACGGTGCGGCGGCGGTCGAGATGGCGCTCGCGCAGCGGCCGGATGTGATCTTCCTCGACATCCGCATGCCCGGCATGAGCGGGCTGGAAGTCGCCGAGGCGATCGGTGAAGAGTGGCCCGACGGGGTGCCGCCGCCGCTGCTCGTCTTCGTGACCGCCTACGACCAGTATGCGCTGCAGGCCTTCGAACGCTGCGCCGTCGACTACCTGCTCAAGCCGGTGCAGCCCGAGCGCCTGGCGCAGACGATCGCGCGGTTGCGCCAGTCACTGCAGCAGCGCGATGCGGCGCCGCAGGAGCCGGCCGAGACGGCGCTGGCCCAGTTGCGCGCCCTGCTGGCCAGCCCGGGGCTGGGCCTGCCGGCCGCCGCGCCGACACGCCTGAACGTCATCCAGGCCGGCCAGGGTGCGGCCATCCACCTGGTGCCGGTCGGCGAGGTGATCTACTTCGAGGCGGCCGACAAGTACGTGCGCGTCATCACCGCCGAGCGCGAGCACCTCATCCGCACCTCGCTGCGCGAACTGCTCCCGCAGCTCGACCCGGAACGCTTCTGGCAGGTGCATCGCGGCACCGTGGTGCGCTGCGACGCCATCGCGACGGCGCTGCGCGACGAGGCCGGCAAGGTCACGCTGACCTTGCGCAGCCACCCCGACCGGCTCACGGTGAGCCGGCTCTACGCCCACCGCTTCAAGCCGATGTGACTCAGTGGCGGTACTTGCGATCGTCGCGGTAGTCGTTGCGACGGTTGTCGTAGCCGTCCTTCCAGTTCGGGATGCCATCACGATCGCGGTCGCCCCAGTCGCGGCGGTTGTCGCGGCGGTCGTAGCGGTTGGGGATGCCGTCGCGGTCACGGTCGCCCCAGCCGTGGCGGTGGCCGTAGTAGGGCTGGCCGTAGGCGATGGGCACCGGGCGGCTCACCACCACGGGCGCCGGGTAGACCACCCGCGGCGCGGGCTGGTAGACCACCGGCGGCGGCGTGTAGACGACCGGCGGCGGCGCATAGACCACCGGCGGCGGTGCGTACACCGGCGCATTGGAGATCACGGTGCCGACCGGCGGCAGGTTGATGCCGATCGACCAGTGGACGTCGCCGGCCCGTGCGGTGCCGGCGGCCAGCAGCCCAGCGGCGGTGGCGACAGCGGCAATCAGGGACTTGTTCATGCGATTTCTCCTTGGGCGGCGCGCAGGCATTGCGCACCTGATGCCGACAACGGCCGGCCAGGGGGGCCTCGTTGACGGTGCAAGGTAAAGACATGTTGCCGCGGCGCCCCTCCGACGGGGGATCGCGATCAGACCTCGTCGATAGAATCACCGCATGAGTTCCGCGCCCTCCGACGACAGCCCCAAGCCTGCTCCCGCCAGCAACTTCCTGCGCCAGATCGTCGAGCGCGACCTCGAACAGGGCACCTACGCGCAGCGCCGCTTCGCCGGCTCGCCGGGAGACGCTGCCCACCACGCGGGCGCACCCGTCGACACCGCGCGCATCCGCACCCGCTTCCCGCCCGAGCCCAACGGCTACCTGCACATCGGCCATGCGAAGAGCATCACGCTGAACTTCGGCCTGGCGGCCGAGTACGGCGGCATCTGCCACATGCGCTTCGACGACACCAATCCGGAGAAGGAGGAGCAGGAGTACGTCGATTCCATCCTGGATGCGGTGAAGTGGCTGGGCTTCGACTGGAAGGTGGGCGGCGTCGACCACCTCTACTACGCCAGCAACTACTTCGACTTCATGTACCGCGCTGCCGAGGCGCTGATCGACGCCGGGCTGGCCTACGTCGACGAGCAGACGCCCGAGCAGATGCGCGCCAACCGCGGCGACTTCAACACGCCGGGCACGGCCAGCCCGTTCCGCGACCGCACGCCGGAGGAAAACCTCGTGCGCTTCCGCGAGATGCGCGACGGCAAGCATCCCGATGGTGCGATGGTGCTGCGCGTCCGCATCGACATGTCGTCGCCGAACATCAACATGCGCGACCCGGCGATCTACCGCATCAAGCACGCCGAGCACCACAACACCGGCAACCGCTGGTGCATCTACCCGATGTACACGTACGCGCACCCGATCGAGGATGCGCTTGAGCAGATCACCCACAGCATCTGCACGCTGGAGTTCGAAGACCAGCGGCCCTTCTACGACTGGCTGCTCGACACGCTGTGCAACCTGGGCCTGCTCGCCCAGCCGCGGCCGCACCAGTACGAGTTCGCGCGCCTGAACGTGACCTACGTGATCACCAGCAAGCGCAAGCTGAAGGCATTGGTCGACGAGAAGATCGTCGACGGCTGGGACGACCCGCGCATGCCCACCATCGTCGGCCTGCGCCGCCGCGGCTACACGCCCGAGGCGATCCGCCTGATGTGCGAGCGCGCCGGCACCAGCAAGGCTGGTGGCTGGACCGACTACGCGAGCCTGGACATCGCGCTGCGCGACGACCTGGAAGGCAAGGCGGCGCGTGCGATGGCAGTGATCGATCCGCTCAGGCTCACGCTGACCAACTGGAGCGACATCTTCGGCGCCGCTGCGAGCGAGCCCTGCCACGCGCCGGCCCATCCGCAGCGGCCCGAGCTCGGCGAGCGCCGATTCGGGCTCGGCCCCTCGGTGTGGATCGAGCGCGACGACTTCGCCGAGACGCCGCCCAAGGGCTTCTTCCGGCTCTTCCCCGGCAACAAGGTGCGGCTCAAGTACGGCCTGGTGGTCGAGTGCACCGGCTGCGCGAAGAACGACGCCGGCGAGGTCACCGAGGTGTTCGCCACCATCGTGCCCGACACGCGCAGCGGCACGCCGGGCGCGGACCGTGTCAAGGTCAAGGGCACGATCACCTGGGTGGGCCTGCACGATGCCGTGCCGGCCGAACTGCGCCTGTACGACCGGCTCTTCACCGAACCGCAGCCCGATGCCGGCGGCCGCGACTTCAAGGCCAGCCTGAACCCGGCGAGCAAGCGCGTGGTGACGGGTTACCTCGAGCCTTCACTGGCCGGCCTGGCGGCGGATGTGCGCGTGCAGTTCGAACGGCACGGCTACTTCGTCACCGACCGCGTCGATCACACGGCAGCGAAGCCGGTGTTCAACAAGATCACCGGTCTCAAGGACACCTTTTCGAAATAGCCGCTGCGGGGCGCGGCTCAGCCGATGCAGGTTCTGTTCTTGCCGGTCCGCTTCGCTTCGTAGAGCGCCTGGTCGGCGCGCTCCAGCGCCGCCTCGATGCTCTCGCCGGCGCGGTAGGCGGTGACGCCGGCCGAGAAGGTCACGAAGACCTGCTTCTGCTCGTGCATGAACAGGCCGCCGGACAGCGACCGCTGCAGCCGCGTGAGGATCTGCTGGCCCTCGTCCACCGGCGTGGCCGGCAGCAGCACCACGAACTCCTCGCCGCCGTAGCGCGCCACCATGTCGCTCGGCCGCAGGCTCTTGCTCACCACCGCGGCCAGCGAGCGCAACGCCTCGTCGCCGGCAGAGTGGCCGAGCTCGTCGTTCAAGCGCTTGAAGTTGTCGATGTCGAGCAGGCCGACGGCCAGCGGCACCGCTTCGCGCTCGACGCGCGAGCGCTCGGCGTCGAAGGCCTGCAGCAGGCCGCGCCGGTTGGCGATCTGGGTCAGCTGGTCGGTCGAGACCTCGCTGGACAGGCGCCGCAGCTCGCCTTCGAGTTCGTTGACGCGCGAAGTCAGCTCGCTCGCCCGCGCATGCTCTTCCTGAAGCCGCGACTGCGTCTGCTGCACCAGGGCCTGCACGGTGCGCGTCTCCTCGACCATCTCGCGCACCACGCCGGCCAGGCTCTCCAGCGAATCGGCCTTCTCGATCACGTCGGCATAACGGCCCACGCTCTCATGGAAGCGGCCCGTCTGCGAACCCAGCTCGCCCAGTTCGCTGAGCATGCGGTTGATCAGCGTCTTCAGCGCCTCGCGGGCCTTCTCGCGCTCGGCGCGCAGGGTGCCCTGCCGCTCGCGGGTGTCGCGCAGCAGCTCGCTGACCGCCCGCACGCCGCGCGCCGTCAGGCCTTCGTCGAGCTTGACGCGCATCGCGTCGCACTGGCCCTTGGCCCAGCTGTCGTCCTCGGCGAGGTCGGTGAGGCTGGCGGTGAGCTCCTGGCACAGCGCGCCGAGCTGGTCGACCAGGTGATGGCGGTGCTGAAGCACGATGCCCGCGCGCCG
The DNA here is from genome assembly GCF_050175855.1 of Piscinibacter sp. GTDB lineage: Bacteria > Pseudomonadota > Gammaproteobacteria > Burkholderiales > Burkholderiaceae_C > Piscinibacter. Next base: position 1,600 of record NZ_JBFXIO010000118.1, on the reverse strand, counting down.
GCAGACAGCCTCGAGTTCGTCGGCCAGCGGCTCGGACGCCCCCTCGCGGCCGACGCGTTCGACCAGCGAGCTGAGCGACTCGGCGAGCTGCACGGCCGCGTCGTCCTGCGACGGCAGCGCGCGGCGGGTGGCGTCGCCCAGCGTGCCGACGATACGGCCCCAGGGGCGGCTGTCATCGGCCGCCGCATGGAGGTTCAGCGCGATCGGTGCTTCGATCGCCGGCGCCGGCGCAGCAGCGGCTGGCGGCAGTTCGTCCAGCGGCGCCGGTTCCGTCTCGACGCCGGCATCCGGCGTGTCCGAATCCCAGCTCGCCGCCAGCTGCGTCAGGCGCTGCTGCAGGCGCTTCGCGTCGCTGCGGCTGCCTTCGAGCACGCGTTGCAGGCTGTCCTTGCGGCGCGCTGCCGTCCAGTGCCGCCCGCCGCGCTCGACGCCGCGCACCAGCTTGCCGATCAGCGCCGCCAGGGCCGCGCCGTCGTCGGCGGTCGGGGGCTTCTCGCCGGATTCCTGCGCGTAGGCACGCGCGTAGTTCTCGGGGGTGGGCTCCAGCTTGTCGAGCACGAGGCGCCGCAGCGCGGCCTTGGCGATCTGAGCCGGCAGCGTCTCGGCACCAGGGCGCGCAGCCGGGGTGCGGGTGGTGTCCATCGTCGTCGGAGGGTAGGGTCAGCCGGCCGGCTTCAGGCGCGGGCCGCGCGCATCGAGCGCACGCGCCGCGTCGGCAGGATCTTCTTCGCCGACCTTGCCGATCCACGGCGCCTTGCGCGGCAGCACCGTCTGCTGCAGCCAGGCCTCGACATCCTCGGCCGGCTGCGGGCGGCTGAACAGGAAGCCCTGCATCAGCCAGCAGCCCTCCTTGTGCAGCGCTTCCATCTGGCGCAGGCTCTCGACGCCTTCGGCGACCACGCGCAGGCCCAGCGCGCGGGCCAGCGAGATGATCGCCTTGACGATCGCCGTGCTCGCCGGCGTCAGGCCGAGGTCGCGCACAAAGCTGCGGTCGATCTTCAGCTCGGAGATCGGCAGCGTGGTCAGGTAGGCGAGCGACGAGTAGCCGGTGCCGAAGTCGTCGATCGAGATCTCCACGCCGATCTCGTTGAGGCGGTGCAGCGAAGGAATCACGCTCTGCAGTTCCTTCATCAGGCCCGTCTCGGTGATCTCCAGCTGGATCGAGTGGTGCGGCACGCCGTAGGTGCTGACGGCGTTGTGGATGTGCTCGACGAGGTCGGTGCGCTCGAACAGCCGGCTGGGCAGGTTGACGGCGATCGACTCGGCAAAGCCGAAGCTGTCCTGCCACTCGCGCGCCTGGCGCGCCGCTTCCTTGATCGCCCATTCGGAGAACGGGTTGATCAGGCCGGTCTCCTCGGCCAGCGGGATGAAGTCGCCCGGCGGCACCAGCTGGCCACCGCGCCGCCAGCGCATCAGCGCCTCGGCGCCGATCATGCGCGCGCTGCGCACGTCGATCTTCGGCTGGTAGTGCAGCACGAGTTCCTCGCGCTCCAGCGCCTTGTGCAGGTCGGTCTCGAGGGCGAGCTTCTCGCGGCCCTTGCCGGCGAGCATCGGCGAGTACAGCGTGGCGTTGTTGCGGCCGGCGGACTTGACCGCGTAC
>NZ_JBFXIO010000117.1:0-12167 GCF_050175855.1 Piscinibacter sp. | reverse complement strand
CCCGAGCCGCAGGCATGCGTCCAGCCCAGCGTGCCGTGGCCGGTGTTGAGGAACAGCTTCTTCAGCTTCGAGCGGCCGATCACCGGCACGTTGCTCGGCGTGGCCGGGCGCAGCCCGGTCCAGAACTGTGCCTGCGTGGTGTCGCCCGCGCCGGGGAAGAGCTGCTCCACGCGCCGCACGATGGCTTCGCAGCGCACGCGGTTGAGGTCGCGGTCGTAGCCGTTGAGCTCGGCCGTGCCGGCGATGCGCAGGCGGTCGCCGAGGCGGGAGAACACCAGCTTGTACTCGTCGTCGGTGAGCGAGACCTGGTGCGCCTTCGAGGCGTCCTTCACCGGCATGGTCACCGAGTAGCCCTTGGCCGGATAGATCGGCAGCGCCAGGCCCAGCGCCTTGGCATACAGCGGCGACAGGCTGCCCATCGCCAGCACGTAGGCATCGGCGCGGATCTGCCGGAAGCGGCCCTCGCCGTCGGTGACCTCGACGTGATCGAGCTCGCCGCCGGCCTCGCGCAGCGCGGTCACGGTGTGGCTCATCAGGAACTTCACGCCGTCTTCCTCGCAGCGCTTCACGAGTTCGCGCGCGAAGCGGTTGGCGTCGCCCGACTCGTCCTCGGCGGTGTAGGTGGCGCCGGCGAGTTGCGCGCGGATGTGGCGCAGCGCCGGCTCCAGCTTCACCGCTTCGTCGGCAGAGATCACGCGGCGGTCGCAGCCGAGCTCGCGCATCTGCGCGGCCGGCGCCTCGGCGGCGTCGAACTCCTTCTGGCTGGTGTAGAAGTGCAGGATGCCTTGCGTCCGCTCGTCGTAGGCGATGCCGCGCTCGCGGCGCAGCTGCTGCAGCGTGTCGCGGCTGTAGGTGCCCAGGCGCACGATCTGGCGGATGTTGTGCCGCGTGCGCGAGGGCAGGCACTCGCGCAGGAACTGCAGGCCCCACAGCCACTGGCGCAGATCGGCGCGCAGGCGGAACAGCAGCGGTGCGTCTTCCTGGCCGAGCCACTTCAGCACCTTCAGCGGCGCGCCGGGGTTGGCCCAGGGCTCGGCGTGGCTGACCGAGATCTGCCCGCCGTTGGCGAAGCTGGTCTCCGCCGCCGGCGTGGCCTGGCGGTCGATGACGGTCACGTCGTGACCCTGCTGACGAAGGAAATAGGCCGAGGTGACGCCGAGCAGGCCGGCGCCGAGAACCACTACGCGCATGACAGGACTCCAAAGGAACGTTGCGCGCACGACGTGCGTCGCGCGCTTGCCGCTCCCCCTGTCCTCGGTACCTGAGAGATTCGCCCCGTGCCATCGGCGCGGGCCTTGCTCCTTCGGTGCGTCACGCGCGTGACGTCTCTCCAGACGGCGTTGGTGTGGTGCAGTACGGGCCCTGAGCGTTCATGGGAGTTTGCGCCTTCGGGGGCCGGGCTCCTGCTGGATCCCGGCACTCTCCTGCAGAGATCGCGATGTTACTGGCGGGCGGGCGGGCCCTCCTCGCCAAGAAAGCGTTCGGCCAGCTTCACCCAGTAGGCGCTGCCGATGGCGATGTTGTCGTCGTTGAAGTCGTAGCCCGGGTGATGAACCATGCAGTTGCCGGGTGCGTCTCCGTTGCCGATGAACAGGTACGAACCGGGCACGCGCTCAAGCATGAAGGCGAAGTCCTCGCTGCCGGTCAGCGGCGGGCCCTGCAGCGTGACCTGCCCGGGCCCGAGCAGCTCGAGGGCCACCTCGCGGGCGAAGGCGGTCTCGGCGGGCGTGTTGACCAGCACCGCGTAGCCGGCCCGCCAGTCGACCCTTGCATGCACGCCGAAGCTCTCGGCCTGCGCCTGGGCCAGCGCCTTGATGCGTTTTTCCAGCAGCGCGCGCACCTCGCGGTCGAGCGCGCGCACGCTGAGCTCCAGCGTCGCGCTGGCCGGGATCACGTTGTTGGCGCGGCCGGCGTTCAGCGCGCCCACCGTGACCACCGCCGCCTGCAGCGGGTCGACGTTGCGCGACACCACCGTCTGCAGCGCCATCACCAGGCTGGCCGCCGCCACCACCGGGTCGGCGGCATGTTGCGGTAGCGCGCCGTGGCCGCCGGTGCCGGTGAGCGTGATCGTCGCGTAGTCCGACGAGGCCATCGCCGCGCCCTCGCGGAAGACCAGCCGGCCCTGCGGGATGCCGGGCATGTTGTGCATCGCGAACACCGCGTCGCAGGGGTGATGCTCGAACAGGCCGTCGGCCATCATGCGCAGCGCGCCGCCGCCGCCTTCTTCGGCCGGCTGGAAGATCAGGTTCAGCGTGCCGTCGAAGCGGCCTTGCTCGGCCAGGTGCCGCGCTGCGGCCAGCAGCATCGCGGTGTGGCCGTCGTGGCCGCAGGCGTGCATCAGGCCGGGGCGCTGGCTGCGCCAGTCGGCGCCGCTGGCCTCCTCGATCGGCAGCGCATCCATGTCGGCGCGCAGGCCGAGGCGGCGGGTGCCGCGGCCGCGCTGCAGCGTGCCGACCACGCCGGTGCCGCCCAGTCCGCGATGCACCGTGTAGCCCCAGCCTTCCAGCTTGTCGGCCACCAGCGCCGAGGTGCGGTGCTCCTCGAAGGCCAGCTCAGGGTGGCGGTGGATGTCGCGGCGCAGGCTGACGAACTCGCCCACGCGGGCCTGCAGTGCATCGAGCAGGTAGGTCACGACGCCGCCTCCGCGCTCACTGCGGCTGCAGGTTGATCTGCTTGGCGATGGCGCGGTAGCGCGCCGTCTCGCCCTCGAAGAACTTGGCCGATTCGGCCAGCGTCATCGGCGCCGACGGATGCTGGGTCTGCGCTGCCAGCTGCGTGCGCACGCCCGGGTCCTGCAGCGTCTTGCCGATCGCGGCATGAAGCTTCACGACCACGTCTTCCGGCGTGTTCTTCGGCACCATGTAGCCGGTCCAGATCTTGTACGAGACGTTCTTCAGCGTTTGCGTCTCGCCCATGGCCGGCACGTTCTTCAGCAACTCCGAACGCTGCGCGCCGAGCTGGCCGATGACCTTGAGCCGGCCCTGCTCGGCCAGCGCGCCCATCGCGGCGCTGTAGACGAGCACGGCGAAGTCGACCTGGCCGCCGCCGATGTCCTGCAGCAGCGGCGCGTTGCCCTTGTAGGGCACGTGGGCCAGCTTGATGCCGGTCTGCGCCTGCACGCTTTCGAGGATCAGGTGGTACAGCGAGCCGATGCCCACGCTGCCGTAGGTCAGCGGCTTGTCGGCCGACTTCTTCGCCAGCGCGATCAGCTCGTCGACGCTGTTGACGCCCAGGTCCTTGCGCGTCACGAACACCATCACCGCGTCGGCCACCGGGTGCACGAGCCGGAAGTCCTCGGTCTTGAGCTTGACCGCGGCATTGGCCAGCGGCGAGAGGATCACCTCGTTGGGCGATCCCTGGAAGACGTACTGGCCGTCGGCCGGCGCGCCGAGCACCTTCTGCGCGGCCAGCGCGCCACTGACGCCGCCGAGGTTCTCCACCAGCACCTGCTGGCCGAGTTCCTTGCCGAGCGGCTGGTTGAAGATGCGGGCGATGGCGTCCGACGGGCCGCCCGCCGGGTACGGGACCATCAGGTTCACCGGCTTGGTCGGCCAGGACTGGGCGAGCGCCGAGCCGGCGGCGAGCAGCCAGCCGCTGGCGACGAGGGCGGTAAGGGCAAGGCGACGGGCGGGATTCGACATCGGGCACTCCTGAAGGTGGATGAAGCGTGGCGCCAATGTAGGAATCGGCGCAGGCCAAGTCCAATGCATTGTGTTCTGCATTAGCATGAGTCCAGTGCATCAAAACCGGAGGTGAGGCGATGACCCTGGTGCAATTGCGCCATCTGATCGCGCTGGCCCAGACCGGCTCCTTCAGCCGCGCGGCGCAGGCGCAGTTCCTCACCCAGCCGGCGCTCAGCCGCAGCATCCGCGCCCTCGAAGACGAGCTCGGCATGCCGCTGTTCGACCGCGTAGGCCGGCGCATCGAGCTCACCGCCTTCGGCCGCGCCACGCTGGAGCGCGCGCGGCTGCTGGTCTCGGATGCCGAGGAGCTGCAGGGCAGCGGGCGCCGCTCGCGCGAGGGCGAGCGCGGCACGCTGCGCATCGGCATGGGCTCCGGCCCGGGTGCGATGCTGATGACGCCGCTGCTGATGACGATCGCACTGGAGCATCCGCAGGTGCACGTCGAGATCGCCCGCGGCGGCACCGAGCTGCTGGTGCAGTCGCTGCGAGCTCGCACGCTCGATGCCTTGGTGGTCGATGCCCGTTCGCTCAAGCCCGCGCCCGACCTGCGCACCGATCTGCTGTTCGAGATGCGCGGCGCCTTCATGGTGCGCCGAGGCCACCCGCTGACGACGCTGCGAGGCGGGCCGCGCTTCGAGGACGTCAGCCGCTACCCGATCGCCTCGACGCCGCTGTCGGACGAGGTGGCGCGCATCCTGATCGCCCGCTACGGCCCGCAGGCCCACCCCGAGCATTGCGTGACGCTGCGCTGCGAGGAGGTGGCCAGCCTGGTCGAGGTGGCCGAGCACAGCGACGCCGTGCTGCTGGCCATCCGCGCCGCCGCGCCGACGCTGGAGGAGCTCAGCCTGCGCCCGGCCCTGGAGGCGACCGCGCGGCTCGGGCTGGTGACCCTGGCGCGGCGCACCGAGGCGCCGCTGCTGCCGATCGTGCGCGAGCTGATGCAGGAGCGGCTGCGCGACGCCTGAAACGTCATCGCCGGCCAGCCACCCGATCTCAGTCGTTGAGGATCCGCCGCAGCGCACCCACCAGCGCGTTCGGATGGTCCAGTCCCTCGTAGGCCGGGGGCACGGGCTCCAGACCGAGCAGGCCGGCCACGGCCATGCGGGCCGACTGCACCGAGTACTCGACCGTGTAGACCACGTTGGCGGGGATCTCGCAGTACTGGCCGACCACGGCCAGCCGCTCGAAGCCGTGCGGCAGCACCGCCGGCCGGTCGCCGCGCAGGCGCGGCATGAACTGGCTGGTGGTGTAGGGCAGCCGGCAGGGGATGCAGTTCGCCGAGGCCAGCAGCGCCGGTGTTCGTTCTTGAAGGCCGAGCTGCGCGTACAACTCGACGAGGATCTCGCGGCCGCTGCATTCGTCCATGCGCTTGCCCACGAAGTCGCCGATGCGGTCGGGGAACAGGCCGTAGCCCCACCACACGCCGGTGCCGTCCGGCTGGCCCGGGAACGCCGGGCAGGGGTAGAGGTGGAAGGTGAGCATCCAGCTCGAGTCCTTCAGCGTCACGAGGCCACCGCGGCCGGCCGGGCTGCCGCTGAAGGCCTCGACGAGGCGGAAGAACTCCAGGTTCGCGTCGGTCACCGTGAAGGTGATCCAGGTCGTGCGGTCGGGCTGGCCGCAGAAGACCCAGGGGCGGCCGAAGGCGCGGTCCTGCTCGGCCAGGCGCTGCCACAGCCGCCACGACGACGACGGCGCACCGGCCCGCGCCACCGGTGCGGCCTCCATCGAGCCGAGGCTGGAGTCGGCGGTCATCGAGCCGAGCGTGAGGATCAAGAGGTCGTCGTCGCCCAGCTCGATCGACTCGGCGCGGCCCGCGCGCGTGATGTGCAGTCGCCGCGGCAGCTTCGTGCCGTGCGTGCCGGAGTCGAACGCGACGTCGTCCACTTCCACGACGGTCTCGATCTGCACGCCCTGCGCCTGCAGCCAGCGCAGCATCGGCGTCACGATGGAGTCGTGGCCGTTGTAGCGGGTCGACTGGATGATCTGCATCGTCTCCAGGTCGGGGAACAGGCGCAGGAAGCGCAGCAGGTAGCGCCGCAGTTCGTCGGCGCTGTGCCAGGTCTCGAAGCCGAACATGCTGCACCACATCAGCCAGAAGTTCGATTCGAAGAAGGCCGGTTCGAAGCATTCTTCGATGCGCTTGCCCTCGATCTCGCCCTCGTCGCGCAGCATGAGCTTGGCGAGGTCGGCGCGATCGTGGTTGCGCAGCCGCCAGTCGGTGGGGTCGACGATGCGGCCGCCGCGCTCGACCAGCCGCGCGCGGTCGTACCAGGGCGCCGACTGCCAGAACTCGAAGGTGTCCTCGGCGACCGACTTCGCCGGGTCGTCGAACGAGGGGATGGCGTCGAGCAGTTCGTACATCAGCACGTAGGCCGGCCCGAACATGCGGCTGCCGCGCATCGAGTAGCCCTGCGCGGCCGAGCCCGCGGCGTCGAGGCTGCCGCCGGGCTGCCCGGCTTCGTAGAGGTGGATCTGCCGGCCCGGCACGCCACCGTCGCGAAGGAGGTAGGCGGCGCAGGCCAGCCCGGCGATGCCGGCGCCGACGATGTGGATGCAGCGTTCGCTCGGCATGGATATCCCCGTGGTGGCGTCGCGATCGACTCTGCGCGCAGTGTCGGCCTGCGGCACGGCGCCGAAGTGATCTGGCGCAATGCACGTGAGCGACGAGGCGGTATCAAGGACGAGGCGGACAGCGCAGGTGCGCGCAGGGGCAACGGTCGATGAAATCCTTGAGCGGCGTGGACGGGGCCTTTCTTCATCTGGAGACGGCGCAGACGCCGATGCACGTCGGTTCGCTGCACCTGTTCGAATTGCCGGACGGCGTCACGCCGACCGACTTCCTCGCCGAAGTGCGCCGCCAGATGCGCCGGCGGCTGCGCCTGGCGCCGGTGCTCACGCGCAAGCTCGCACCCATGCCGCTGCAGTTCGCCAACCCGGTGTGGGTGGAGGACGATGCGATCGACTGGCGCTACCACGTGCAGCACCTCAGCCTCGAGGCGCCGGGCACGCAGGCGCAGCTGGAGGCGCTGGCTGGCCGGCTGCACTCCGAGTTGCTCGACCGCCGCCGGCCGCTGTGGCGCATGGCGGTGATCGACGGCCTCGCCTCGGACCAGGTGGCCTACTACTTCCAGATCCACCACGCCGTGCTCGACGGGCAGGCCGGCGTGTTGCTCTCGCAGGCGCTGTTCGACACGACGCCGGCGCCGCGCCCGCTGCCGCGCGGCAAGGCAGCGCAGGCCGAGCATCCGGGCACGCTGGCGCTGGCCGCCGCCGCGTTGCGCCACGACGCGGCGCAGTACGTCAAGCTGCTGCGCCACCTGCCCGACGTGGCGCGCACGCTGGCCGGCCTGATCGGCCCCTCGCCCGGCGGCAAGGCGCCGCCGAAGGGTGGCGGGCTCGGCCAGAACTTCAGCGTCGGGCCGAAGACCGCGCTGAACGTGCCGATCAGCGGCGAGCGCGGCTTTGCCACCGTGTCGCTGCCGCTGGTGGCGCTCAAGGCGCTGGCCGAGGCCCACGAGGCCAAGCTCAACGACATCGTGCTGGCCCTGTGCGGCGGTGCACTGCGGCGCTGGCTGGCCGCCCACGGCGGTGTGCCGGACAGGCCGCTGATCGCCACCATGCCGATCTCGCTGCGCGAGGGCGGCAATACCGACTTCTCGGTGCAGGCCACGCTCAGCCTGGTGAACCTGAACACGCACATCGCCGACCCGGTGCAGCGGCTGCGCGCGATCCGCGATGCGGCCGGCGCCGTGAAGACGCTGGCGCGCCGCGCGCGCGGCGTCATCCCCACCGACTTCCCGTCGCTCGGCACGCCCTGGCTGCTGCAGGCGCTGGCCGCGCTGTACGAGCGCTCCACCGCCATCGAGGCGATGCCGCCGATCGCCAACTTGGTGATCTCCAACGTGCCCGGCCCGCCGGTGCCGCTGTACGCGGCCGGCGCGCGCATGACGGCCTACTGGCCGCTGTCCATCGTCGAGCACGGCATCGGGCTGAACGTCACCGTGATGAGCTACGCTGGCGACATGGGATTCGGCTTCACCACGGCACGCTGCGCGGTGCCCGATGCGCGCGAGCTGTCGATCGCGCTGGTGGCCGCGTTCGACGAGTTGCTCGCGCGCAGCCCTCACGCCACCCCACGCTGACCGACCGGGCCACACCCATGCGCCAACTGAGCGGACATGACGCGAGCTTCCTCGACGCCGACACGCTGCAGGCCAACGCCAACGTCACCTTCGTGCAGATCTACGACCAGAGCACGGTCCCGGGCGGCGTGCTGCGCTTCAAGACCATCCTGGCGCACATCCAGGGCCGGCTGCACCGATCGCCGATCTTCCGCAGCCGGCTGCTGCGCGTGCCGCTGGAACTCGACGAGCCCTACTGGGTGGAGGACGAGGACTTCGATCTCGAGTACCACGTGCGCCACATCGCCTTGCCCAAGCCGGGCGACTGGCGACAGTTCTGCATCCAGGCCTCGCGCATCCACGCGCGCGCGCTCGACCTGAACCGTCCGCTGTGGGAGATCTACGTGATCGAGGGGCTGGACAGCATCGCCGAGCTGCCGCCGGGCAGCTTCGCGCTGCTGACCAAGATCCACCACGCGGCGATCGACGTGGAGAGCCGCAACGAGTTCGTCGACGTGTTGCACGACACCACGCGACGGCCGCGCAAGCCCGAGCCCGCCGAGCCCTGGTTCCCCGAGCGCCCGCCCGGCCCGGCGTCGCTGCTGGGCCGGGCCGCGCTGCACTGCCTGACCTCGCCCACGCGGCTGCTGCGCCCGCTGCGCCGTGCCGCGCCGGCCACGCTGGCCTTCGCGCGCGACCTGCTGCATCCCGAGCGGCATCTCACGGCGACGCGCTTCAACGCGGTGGTGACGCCGCACCGCGTGTTCGACACGCGGCGCTTCCTGGTCGAGGAGTTCGAGGCGATCCGCACCCTGGTCGACGGCGCCACCCTCAACGACGCCGTGCTGGCGGTGTGCGCCGGCGGGTTGCGGCGCTATCTCGGCGCGCACGCCGAACTGCCGAGGGCGGAACTGTCGGCCAACGCGCCGCTGGCCATCGGCGAGGACGTGGGCCCGGACGCCGCCGTCTGGCGCATCGGCATCGGCAGCGACGTGGACGATGCGGTGCAGCGCCTGGCCCACATCCGCGATCAGACCGCCGAATCGCTGCGGCCTGCGCCCGAGCGGCCGCTGCCGCTGCCGTGCTGCACCATCACCCACGTCACCGCGCCAGCGGTGCCGGTGTACCTGCACGGTGCGCGCATGAGCTACTTCTCGGCGATCCTGCCGATCAGTGACGGCATGGGGCTGGTATTCGCGGTGACCCGCTACGACGGCCGTATCGTCGTCTCGCCCACCTCGTGCCGCGAGCTGATGCCCGATCCGCAGTTCTTCACCCAGTGCGTGCGAGAGAGCTTCCAGGAGTACCTGGCGCTTGCGCGTGCCATGCCGGCACTCAGAAAGTCAGGCGCTCGTGCGTCAGCATCCGGTAGGGCCACGCCATCGGCCCGGACGGCTCGAAGCGCGCCCAAGCGCCCTCCGGCTGCGCCAGCCGGTCGGCGACGATCCACAGCACCACGGCGTTGAACCCCAGGCCCACGTGGCTGCCGGGCACGCGGATGTTCTCGTGCCAGGCCGGGTCGCCCTCGACCGTGGCTTCCTGCGGCGGCACCACGCCGTCGCCGAGCGAATACAGGCAGCTCAGCGGAACGGTCAGCGTCTTGCGCTCGCGCAGCTTCTTCGCGCGCGGCTGCATCGCGTGTGCCGCCGGCCCCATCGGGTGGGCGATCAGCCGGTACATCGCCTTGACCAGCGGCGGCGAGGCGCTGCCTTCCGGATCGACGCTGATCGGGCTGCCCAGCGTGACCACGCAGCGCACGCACTCCGGCGCCTGGTGGGCGCCGTACATCGCGAACACGCCGCCCAGGCTCCAGCCCACCAGGCTGACCTTGCGGCCGGTCTTGTGGTGCAGGTAGCGGATCTTCTGCTCGAGCGCGGTGGCATGGCGTGCGTGGAAGCCGACGTTGCGCCCCAGCCCCCAGGTCTCGACGGCATAGCCGCGGTTGCGCAGGAACAGTTCCAGCGCGATCAGCGAGGCCTCGCTGCCCATGAAGCCCGGCAGCAGCAACACCGGGTGGCCGTCGCCGCGCGGCGCGGTGGCCAGCATCGGCATCGACCATGGCAACGCCGCCGCCTCGAACAATGCGCGCAGCTCGAGCAGCGAGTGGGCCGTGCGGGGCCGGCCGGCGTGGGGGTGTCTGCGGACCATCGGGTGTGGCGTGCCTGGACCTGTGGTCTAGGCAGCATGCCACGGCCGGCCGCCGCTGCGTGAACTGTCGTGCAGGATGGCTTCCGTCAGCATCGCGCGGCTGATGTGCCAGCGTGCCAGGGCATGGTCGAACACCAGCCGCTCGTCGCCCGAGACATGGCCGTCGGCGGTCACGGCGGCGGCGGCCATGCGGCAGACCATCAGCCGCTCCTGCGGATCGACCACCGCATCGAGCAGGCGGTCGACATAGGCCTGGTCGCGGGCGCGCAGCCAGGAGCACTCCGCCAGGCCGTGGCCGACTTCATTCAGGCATTCATCGACGAGCGCCAGGAAGTGCCCGCGAGGCATGCCCAGGCGGACGAAGGCATCGACGTCTTCCAGCGCCTTCAGTTCGCGCGGGTCGGCGCGACCGTTGGCGGCCACCATCAGTGCCAGCGCACGGGCTGCCGCGGCCGAGAACCGGCGCGGATCGTCTCTCGTCGTCATGGGTGTCTCCTGGGCTGCGGACTGCAACCCCGCAGTGAGTGAAGCCCGGGCCGGAAGTTCCGCGTTCGCGGCGGCCTCCACCGTGCTGCTTGATCCTGCGCAACGCAGCCTCCTCGGGGCGGGACAGGGTCGGGCGTCTTGAACAGAATCGAAGCGACCGATCCGAGATGGAGACCACCGGCGTGCCGCCAACGACCACCGATGATCCCCCCGACGGCGCAGTCATCGACTGGCATGCGCTCACCGCCGATGAAGCGCTGCGGCGCTGCGGAACCGACCCGGCCCGCGGTCTGGAGGCCGCCACTGCGGCGCAACGCCTGGCCGGGTTGGGCCCCAACGCCTTGCCCGAGCCGCCGCCGAAGCCCGTCTGGCGCACCTTCGTGCGCCAGTTCAGGAGCCCGCTGATCTACATCCTCTTCGTCGCCGCGGTGCTGGCGGTGGCGCTGGGCCATCACGGCGACGCCGGCGTGATCCTCGCCGTGGTGCTGGTCAATGCGCTGATCGGCAGCTTCCAGGAGGGCCGCGCCGAGCGTTCGATGGCGGCGCTGCGGCGGCTGTCGTCGCTGCGCGTGCGCGTGCTGCGCGACGGGCACGAGCAGGTGGTCGAGGCCCGCGAACTGGTCCCGGGCGACCTGATGCTGCTGGCCGCCGGCGATGCGGTGGCCGCGGATGCGCGCCTGGTCGAAGAGGCGCAGCTGCAGGTGGCCGAGGCCGCGCTGACCGGCGAATCGGTGCCGGTGGCCAAGTCGGTGGCGGCGGTGCCGGAGGCCACGGGCCTGGCCGACCGGCATGACATGGTCTATTCCGGCACCCACGTCACCGGCGGGCGTGCCCGGGCGGTGGTGGTGGCCACCGGCATCCACACCGAGGTCGGCCGCATCGCCGGCCTGACCGAGCGCGCCGAGGAGCCGAAGACGCCGCTGGAACAGCGCCTCGAGCAGTTCGGCCGCGCACTGGTGGCAGCGGCGCTGGGCCTGTTCGTGCTCGTCGTGCTGCTCGGCCTGTGGCGCGCGCTGCCGCTGCCCGAGGTGCTGATGGTGGCGATCAGCCAGATGGTCTCGATGGTGCCCGAGGGGCTGCCGGTGGCGATGACCATCGCGCTGGCGGTCGGCATGCAGCGGATGGCCGAGCGCGGCGCCATCATCCGCCGCCTCTCGGCGGTGGAGACGCTGGGCTCCACCACGGTGATCTGCAGCGACAAGACCGGCACGCTGACGAAGAACGAGATGACCGCCGTCGAGCTGTGGCTGCCTGGCGGCGGCGCGCACCGCGAGATCGCCGCGGGCGGCATCGGCTACGCGCCCGAAGGCACGCTGCTCGAGCACGGTCACCCGGCCAACGTGCGCGACGCCGCGCTGCGCGAGCTGATCGCTGCCGCTGCGCTGTGCAACGACGCCGAACTGCTGCCGCCGGAAGACGAGCGCGCCGCCTGGACGGTGCTCGGCGACCCCACCGAAGGCGCGCTGCTGGTGCTGGCCGGCAAGGCCGGCATCGAGCTCGCGGCGCTGCGCCGCGACGCGCCGCGCGAGGCCGAGCTGCCCTTCGACTCCGACACCAAGCTGATGGCCACGCGCCACCGCCTGGCCGGGGCGCCGCGCCGCGTGCTCGTCAAGGGCGCGCCCGAGGCGGTGCTGCGGCTGGCCGACGGTGGGCGGGAAGGCCTGCACGACCCGACGCTGAACGCCGCGCGCGGCCAGGCCGAGGCCATGGCCACGCGCGCGCTGCGCGT
>NZ_JBFXIO010000116.1:0-12192 GCF_050175855.1 Piscinibacter sp. | reverse complement strand
CGGCCCGGTGATCTGGGAAGACCACTTCTACCCCGAGATCATCGACCCGGACACCGGCGAGGTGCTGCCCGACGGCGCGGAAGGCGAACTCGTGTTCACCACGCTCACCAAGGAAGCGCTGCCGGTGGTGCGCTACCGCACGCGCGACCTTACCCGCCTGCTGCCGCCCACGGCGCGCAGCATGCGCCGCATCGGCAAGATCGTCGGCCGCAGCGACGACATGCTGATCATCCGCGGCGTCAACGTGTTCCCGACGCAAATCGAGGAACTGATCCTGCAGAACGACAAGTTGAGCGGCCAGTACCAGCTGGTCGTCACGCGCAACGGCCACCTCGACCACATCACCGTGCGCTGCGAGGTGCGTCCCGACGCGGGCGCGTCCGGAACGGCCGACCGGCGCGAGATCGGCGAGTGGCTGCAGCACCGAATCAAGACGCTGGTGGGCGTGAGTGCCGAGGTGGACGTCGGCCTGCCCGATTCGATCGAACGCACCCTGGTCGGCAAGGCGCGCCGCGTGATTGACCAGCGGCCCAAGGGATAAGGAGCGAAGCATGTACACCCAAGCCATGGACACGATGGCCCGCGAGGCCAAGGGCCAGGTGCAGGCGGTCAAGTCGCCCGAGGAACAGGCCCGTGAAGCCGCCTTCGAGGCGCGCATCGACGCCGGCGAGTTCATCGAGGCCAAGGACTGGATGCCCGAGCACTACCGCAAGACGCTGGTGCGGCAGATCAGCCAGCATGCGCATTCCGAGATCGTCGGCATGCTGCCGGAGGGCAACTGGGTCACGCGCGCACCGACGCTCAAGCGCAAGGCGATCCTGCTGGCCAAGATCCAGGACGAAGGCGGCCACGGCCTGTATCTGTACGCCGCCGCCGAGACGCTGGGCGTGTCGCGCGACGAGCTGCTAGCCGCGCTGCACAGCGGCCGCGCCAAGTACAGCTCGATCTTCAACTACCCGACGCTGACCTGGGCCGACGTCGGCGTGATCGGGTGGCTGGTCGACGGCGCGGCGATCATGAACCAGGTGCCGCTGTGCCGCTGCTCCTACGGGCCGTACGCGCGGGCGATGGTGCGCATCTGCAAGGAAGAGTCCTTCCACCAGCGCCAGGGCTTCGACGCGCTGCACGTGATGATGAGCCAGGGCACGCCCGAGCAGCGCGAGATGGTGCAGGACGCCGTGAACCGCTGGTGGTGGCCGAGCCTGATGATGTTCGGCCCGCCCGATGCGGAGTCCACCCACAGCACGCAGTCGATGCGCTGGGGCATCAAGCGCATCAGCAACGACGACCTGCGCCAGAAGTTCGTCGATGCCACCGTGGAGCAGGCCAAGGTGCTGGGCGTGAGCCTGCCCGACCCCGACCTGAAGTGGAACGAGGCGCGCCAGTCGTACGACTATGGCGCGATCGACTGGAGCGAGTTCTGGAACGTGGTCAACGGCCATGGGCCGTGCAACCGCGAGCGCCTGGCCGACCGGGTGAAGGCCTGGGACGACGGCGCCTGGGTGCGCGAGGCGGCGATCGCCCACGAGCGCAAGAAGCAACTCCAAACGAAGGCGGCATGACATGAGTACCCAACGCAATGAATGGCCCCTGTGGGAAGTGTTCGTTCGCAGCAAGAGCGGCCTGGACCACAAGCACTGCGGCAGCCTGCACGCGAGCGATTCGGCGATGGCGATCCAGATGGCGCGCGACGTCTACACCCGCCGCCAGGAAGGCGCGAGCGTGTGGGTGGTGCGCTCCGACCAGATCGTCGCCAGCGACCCCGACACCAAGGACATGTTCTTCGAGCCGGCCGAGGACAAGGTGTATCGCCACCCGACCTTCTACAAGCTGCCGGCCGACGTGGACCACATGTGATGGACAGCCGCCTCGATTACGTCCTGCGCATCGCCGATGCGTGCCTGATCCACGGCCAGCGCCTCGGCGAGTGGTGCGGCCACGCGCCGGTGCTCGAGGAAGACATCGCGCTGACCAACGTGGCGCTCGACCACATCGGCCAGGCCCGGTCGCTGCTCACGCTCGCTGGCGAACTCGAAGGCCGCGGCCGCGACGAGGACGCTCTGGCCTTCCTGCGCGCTGAGCGCGAGTACCGCAACGTCACGATGCTGGAGCTGCCCAACGGCGACTTTGCGCGCACCGTGCTGCGGGCCTTCCTGTGGGCCAGCTTCATGAAGGTGCTGTGCCAGGCGCTGGCCACCAGTTCGAACGCACAGCTCGCCGCGATCGCCGCCAAGTCGCTCAAGGAGGTGCGCTACCACCAGCAGCACACCGGCGACTGGGTGGTGCGCCTGGGCGACGGCACCGAGGAATCGGCGCGGCGTATGGGCGAGGCGCTGGCGCTGCTGTGGCCTTACACCGCCGAGTGGTTCGCCGACGACGAGGTCGACCGCCAGGCGCAAGCCAGCGGCCTCGGCCCGGCCTGGAGCACGCTGCAGGAGGCCTGGCTGGCCGAGGTGCAGCCGGTGTTCGCCGAGGCGAACCTCGTGCCGCTGGCCGAGGCGCCGTTTCGCAGCACCGGCAAGCTCGGGCGCCACAGCGAACACATGGGCTTCCTGCTCGCCGAGATGCAGTCGCTGCCGCGCGCCTTCCCCGGAGCGACGTGGTGAACACCGCGCAGGCCTGGGCGACGCTCGCGCAGGTGCCCGACCCCGAGGTGCCCGTGCTCTCGGTGGTCGATCTGGGCATCGTGCGCGCGGTCGACGTGGCCGATGGCGACCAGGTGGCCGTCACG
Organism: Piscinibacter sp.; assembly: GCF_050175855.1. Classification (GTDB taxonomy): domain Bacteria; phylum Pseudomonadota; class Gammaproteobacteria; order Burkholderiales; family Burkholderiaceae_C; genus Piscinibacter. The sequence goes on along the minus strand of NZ_JBFXIO010000116.1, from coordinate 9,461 downwards.
CTCACGCCCACCTACTCGGGCTGCCCGGCCACCGAAGTGATCCAGGAGGCCGTGGTGCAGGCGCTGAAGCGGGCCGGGGCGCGCGAAGTGACGGTCACCACCACGCTGGACCCGCCCTGGACCACCGACTGGATCTCGCCCGAGGCCGCCGAGAAGCTGCGCGCCTACGGCATCGCGCCGCCGCACCTGAGTGCCGGGCAGGCGCAGACGCTGCACTTCCATCCGAAGAACGTCGCCTGCCCGCGCTGCGGCAGCCTGAACACGCAGCGCCTGTCCGCCTTCGGCGCCACCGCCTGCAAGGCGCTGCACCGCTGCCTCGACTGTCTCGAGCCCTTCGAACACTTCAAACCGATCTGATGCCATGAGCCTGCAATTCCATGCCCTGCCGGTGAAGAGCGTCTCGCGCGATGCCGACGCGCTGGTGGTCGGCTTCGGCGTGCCCGAGGCGCTGCGCGAGGCCTTCGCCTTCGAGCCGGGGCAGTACCTCACCCTGCGTGCCGACGTGAACGGCGAGGACCTGCGCCGCTCCTACTCGATCTGCAGCACACCCGGCGACGCCGAGATGCGCGTGGGCATCCGGCTGCTGCCCGGCGGCCAGTTCTCCGGCTGGGCCGCCCAGCACCTCGCCGCGGGCCAGACGCTGCAGGTGATGCCGCCGCAGGGCCGCTTCACGCTGCGTGCCGAACCGGCCGCGCAGCGCCACCTGCTCTTCATCGCCGCCGGCAGCGGCATCACGCCGATGCTGTCGCTGATCCGCACGCTGCTGGCGCGCGAGCCGAAGACGCGCTGCACGCTGATCTACGGCAACCGCCGCGTGGCGACGATGATGTTCAAGGAGGAACTGGAAGACCTGAAGGATCGCTACCTGCGGCGCTTCACCCTGCTGCCGGTGTTCTCGCGCGAGGCGCAGGACGCGCCGCTGTTCAACGGCCGGCTCGACGCGGAGCGCGTCGGCGAGTTCCTGCGCACGCTGGTGCCGGCCGATGGCATCGACGAGGCCTTCGTCTGCGGGCCGGCGGGCATGCTCGACGGCGCCGTGGCGGCGCTCGAGAAGGCAGGCCTCTCGGCGCAGCGCATCCATGTCGAGCGCTTCGGCGACGTCAACGCCGCCACCGCCCACCACGTCGAGGAAGGCGACGCCGACCACGCCCGGGTGGCGCTGGTGATCGACGGGCTGACGCGCCAGGTCGAGTTCCGCCTCAGCGACCCGTCGATCCTCGACGCCGCGCGCCGCACCGGGCTGGACGTGCCCTATGCCTGCAAGGCCGGCGTGTGCTCCACCTGCAAGGGCAAGGTGCTCGAGGGCGCGGTGCGCATGGATCGCAACCTCGCGCTCACCGAGGCCGAGGTGGCGCAGGGCTTCGTGCTGTGCTGCCAGGCGCACCCGACGACGCCGTCGGTGACCATCACCCTCGACGAACGCTGACAGCCTGCCCATGGCCCGCGGCCGCTCCGCCGACTACGACCTCAACCGCGAGACCATCGTCCGCACCGCCACCCGGCTGTTCGCGCAGCAGGGCTACCCGGGCACGTCGATGAGCGATCTCGCCAAGGCCTGCGGCATCTCCAAGCCGCTGCTCTACCACTACGTGAGCGACAAGTACCAGCTGCTGCGCGAGATCACCGAAGGCCACGTGAGCCGGCTGGAGGCCATCATCGGCGAGGTCGAGGCGCTGAAGCTCGACGCGCCGGCGCGGCTGCGCGAGCTGATCCGCCGCTTCGTGCACGAGTACGCACAGGCGCGTCACGACCACGGCGTGCTCACGCAGGACGTGAAGTTCCTCGAGCCGCGCGACCGCAGCCGGGTGCTGAAGAAGGAGCGCGCCGTGGTGGCCGCCTTCGCCGCCACCATCGCCGCGGCACGCCCCGAGCTGGCACGTGCGGCGCTGGACAAGCCGCTGACCATGCTTCTGTTCGGCATGATCAACTGGATGTTCACCTGGCTGAAGCCCGGTGGCAGCCTCAGTCACGACGACATGGCGCCGATCGTGGCCGACCTCTTCCTCGGCGGGCTCGGCGCGGTGCGCCCGCCTGCTGGCATACCCGCGCTAGTAGAAGTCCGGGACTGATTCGTCGACCGATCAGTCGATAATTTCCGCCACCGTTCTCCAGGAGACACCCGATGAAACTGAAGCGACTGCTGCTCGCCGCCGCGCTCTCGATGATCGGCGCCACCGGCGCCGCCCAGGCCCAGATCAAGGTCGGCGTCACCGTCTCGGCCACCGGCCCGGCGGCCTCGCTGGGCATTCCCGAGAAGAACACCATCGACCTGATGCCCAAGACCATCGGCGGGCAGAAGATCGAGTACATCGTGCTCGACGACGGCTCCGACACCACCAAGGCGGTGGCCAACACGCGCAAGCTGATCACCGAGGACAAGGTCGACGTCGTGCTCGGCTCGACCATCACGCCGAACTCGCTGGCGATGATCGACGTGGTGGCCGAGAACCAGGTGCCGATGATCTCGATGGCCGCCTCGGCGCGCATCGTCGAGCCGGTCGACGCGAAGAAGCGCTGGGTGTTCAAGACGCCGCAGAACGACATCATGATGTCGCTGGCCATCGCCACCCACATGGCGGCCAACGGCGTGAAGACGGTCGGCTTCATCGGCTTTGCCGACGCCTACGGTGAAGGCTGGTACGGCGAGTTCAGCAAGGTCGCGCCGATCAAGGGCCTGCAGATCATCGCCAACGAGCGCTACGCCCGCACCGACACTGCCGTCACCGGCCAGGTGCTGAAGATCATGGCGGCCAAGCCCGACGCGGTGCTGATCGCCGGCTCCGGCACGCCGGCCGCGTTGCCGCAGAAGACGCTCAAGGAGCGTGGCTACACGGGCAAGTACTACCAGACCCACGGCGTGGCCAACAGCGACTTCCTGCGCGTGGGCGGCAAGGACGTCGAGGGCACCTTCTTGCCTGCCGGCCCGGTGCTGGTGGCCAACCAGTTGCCCGCCTCCAACCCGGTGCGCAAGTCGGCCCTGGCCTACGTCGCCGCCTACGAGGCCGCGCATGGCAAGGGCTCGGTCTCGACCTTCGGCGCCCATGCCTGGGATGCCGGGCTGCTGATGACCGCGGCCATCCCGAACGCGCTCAAGAAGGCCAAGCCCGGCACGCCCGAGTTCCGCGCCGCCTTGCGTGACGCGATCGAGCAGGTGAAGGACCTGCCGGGTGCCCACGGCATCTTCACGATGTCGCCGACCGACCACCTCGGCCTGGACCAGCGCGCCTACGTGATGGTCAAGATCGAGAACGGCGGCTGGAAGTATCAACCCTGAGCGGGACTGATTTCGACGCAGTGATCGTCGGCGCGGGAGCGGCCGGCCTCCACTGCGCCGCGATGGCCGGGCAGCTCGGCGCGCGCGTGCTGCTGCTCGACCATGCGGCCAAGGTGGCGGAGAAGATCCGCATCTCCGGCGGCGGGCGCTGCAATTTCACCAACCGCGACGCCACGCCGGCCAACTTCCTCTCCGAGAACCCGCATTTCTGCCGCTCGGCGCTGGCGCGCTACACGCCGGCGGACTTTCTCGCGCTGGTCGATCGCCACCGCATTCCCTGGCACGAGAAGCACAAGGGCCAGCTGTTCTGCGACCGCTCGGCCGAGGACATCATCGCGATGCTGCTGGCCGAATGCGCGGCCGGCGGCGTCGAGCGCCGCCAGCCCTGCACCGTGAAGGCCGTGCGCCGCGCCGGAGAGAGCTTCGAGCTGGACACCGACAGCGGCACCGTGCGCGCTGCCCGCCTGGTGGTCGCCACCGGCGGGCTCTCGATCCCGAAGATCGGCGCCAGCGACTTCGGCCTGCGACTGGCCACCCAGTTCGGCCACCGCGTCGTGCCGACGCGCCCCGGCCTGGTGCCCCTCACCTTCGACAGTGCCGACTGGGCGCCCTTCGTGCCGCTGGCCGGGGTCTCGCTGGAGGTCGGCATCGAGGCGGGCCGCGGCAAGGCGCGCGGGCGCTTCGTCGAAGACCTGCTCTTCACCCACCGCGGCCTGTCCGGCCCGGCGGTGCTGCAGGCCTCGAACTACTGGCGCGAAGGCGAGCCGCTTCGCCTGGACCTGGCGCAGGGCCACGACCTGGCCGACGAGCTTCTGGCGGCCAAGCAGGGTTCGCGCCGCCAGCTGGGCACCGAGTTGGCCGAGCGGCTGCCGCGCCGGCTGGCCGAAGCCTGGCTGGCGGCGCGACCCGGCTGGGCGGCCCGGCCGCTGGCCGAGATGAAGGACGCAGAACTGCGCGAGCTGGCCGGCCGAGTGCAGGCCTGGGAGATCACCCCCGACGGCAGCGAGGGCTACCGCAAGGCCGAGGTGATGCTTGGCGGCGTCGACACCCGCGAGCTGAACCAGCAGACCCTGGAAAGCCGCCTCGCGCCCGGCCTGCACTTCATCGGTGAGGTGGTCGACGTCACTGGCTGGCTCGGCGGTTACAACTTTCAGTGGGCCTGGGCCAGCGCCGCCGCCTGCGCCCGCGGCCTGGTGGCCGGCTTGCAGGGCTCTGGTTCCGGCATATAATCATCGTCTTTGCTGGCAAACCCGCGCCGCGATTGCCGCAGCCGCCCTGGATCGGAACTCCGGACCCTCCCGTCCACGGGCACGCAGCAACACCGAGCGCAACTCAACCCTAACCGTTCTACATGACTACGATTCGCGTCAAAGAAAACGAGCCGTTCGACGTGGCACTGCGCCGCTTCAAGCGCACGATCGAGAAACTCGGGCTGCTGACCGACCTGCGCGCCCGCGAGTTCTACGAGAAGCCCACCGCCGAGCGCAAGCGCAAGAAGGCCGCGGCCGTCAAGCGCCATTTCAAGCGCGTTCGCAGCATGCAGCTGCCCAAGAAGCTCTACTGAGCTTCCGGCCGCATCACCGAAGCCCGCAGCCTCTGCGGGCTTTGTCGCTTCTGGAGACGACGATGAGTCTGAAAGACCGCATCACCGAAGACATGAAGGCCGCCATGCGCGCTAAGGAAGCCGCCCGGCTGCTGACCATCCGCGGCCTGCTGGCGGCGATGAAGCAGCGGGAAGTCGACGAGCGCATCGAACTCGACGACGCCGCCATCGTCGGCATCGTCGACAAGCTGATCAAGCAGCGCAAGGACTCGATCGCTCAGTTCGCCGCCGCCGGCCGCACCGATCTGGTCGAGAAGGAAACCGCCGAGCTGCAGGTGCTCGAGGGCTACCTGCCCGCGCGGCTGTCAGCCGACGAGATCGCCGCGCAAGTCGCCGCGCTGGTCGCCGAGCTGGGCGCCAGCGGCCCGGGCGACATGGGCAAGGTGATGGGCGCCGCGAAGGCAAAGTTCGCCGGCAACGCCGACATGGGCCTGGTGTCCGCGGCGGTCAAGCAGGCCCTGACACGCTGAGGTGAGATCCGCATGATTCCGACCCGCCAACTGCTGCGCCAGATCGCGCCCGACGTCTGCGTCGCACCCCAGCTCGAGCCGCCGGCGATGGCCGAACTGGCTGCGATGGGCTTCAAGAGCGTCGTCAACAATCGCCCCGACTACGAGGAAGGCCCGAGCCAGCCCACCGACGCGCAGATGAAGGCCGCTGCCGAGGCCGCCGGCCTCGCCTACGCCTACCTGCCGGTGCAGCCGGCGTACCAGTCGCCGGAGCAGATCGCGCGCATGGCCGAGCTGCTGGCCTCGCTGCCGCGGCCGATGGTGGCCTTCTGCCGCAGCGGCACGCGCTCCGGCAAGCTCTACCAGGCGGCCATCTCGCGCTGAGCGCGGCGCGGCGCGCCCCCTGCCCCGCCCGCCATGCGCCCGCGCTCGACCTTCCTGCTGCTGGCGATCCTGCCGCTGCTGCTGACGCTGACGCTGATCGCGCTGGCGATGGTCCAGCAGCAGCAGGACCTCTCCCGCCGCGAGCGGCAGGTGATCGAGCAGGCCACCATGGCCGCCAAGGAGGCCGAGCTGCTCAACCTGGCCGGCATGGCCCGCAGCGCGCTGGCACCGCTGTACGACACGCGCCGGGACGACCCCGAAACCATCGCCGAGGCGCTGCGCCTGCTGGCGCAGCTGGACTACGGCATCGACGGCTACTTCTTCGTCTTCGACACCGGCGGCCGCAACCTGCAGCATCCGCGCCAGCCGGAACTGCAGGGCCAGGACCTCTGGGACCTGCGCGACACCCAGGGCGTGCCGGTGATCCGCGAGCTGATCGCCCGCGGCCACGAGGGCGGCGGTTTCGTGCGCTACCTCTGGGAGAAACCCTCCACCCGCGAGCTGACGCCCAAGCTGGCCTATGCGATCTCGATGCCGCGCTGGAACATGGTGATCGGCACCGGCGTCTATCTCGACGACATCCAGGTCACCCTGTCACAGCTGGACGCCCAGGTCGACGAAAACATCGCCGAGACGATGGGGTGGATCGCCGGCATCGCGGTGCTTGGCGTGGTGCTGATCGCCGGCAGCGGCCTGGCGCTGAACCTCAGCGACGCGCGCGTGGCCGACGGCAAGCTGCGCAACCTGGCGCGCCAGGTGGTGAAATCGCAGGAAGACGAGCGCGCGCACCTGTCGCGCGAGCTGCACGACAGCACCAGCCAGACGCTGGTGTCGATCAAGCTGCTGCTCGAATCCGCCGCCAGCCAGCTCGGCCGCGAGCACACGCCGGCGGCGCTGCACCGCGCCGTGCAGCGCCTCGGCGACGCGCTTCACGAGGTGCGCCGGATATCGCACCGACTGCGCCCCGCCGAACTCGACACCCTGGGCCTGCCGGCCGCGCTCGACGACCTGGCGGAGGAGTTCAACCAGCATGGCCGCTTGCGCGTGGCGCTGCAGCTGTGGGGCGATGCCCAGGCGCTGCCCGACGAGGTCAACACCGTGCTGTTCCGCGTCGTGCAGGAGTCGCTGACCAACATCGAGAAGCATGCCCGTGCCACGCGCGTGCAGGTGCGGCTGATCTTCCACGCCGCCGGGCTGCGCCTGCGCATCGTAGATGACGGCGTCGGCTTCGACGTGCCGGCGATTCGCGCCGACCCGCGCCGCGGCATCGGCATGCGCAACATGCGCGAGCGCGTCGAGTCGATCGGCGGCAGCTTCAGCATCGACTCGCGGCCCGGGCGCACCGCCGTTCTGGCCGACCTGCCCGGCGATGCGATCGAACGGCTGCGCACCCCGCAGCAGGCGGCCGCCTGATGAGCACGCGCATCCTGCTCGTCGACGACCACCCTCTGGTGCGCGAGGGCCTGCGCGCCCGGCTGGCGCAGACGCCGGGCATCGAGGTGGTCGGAGAGGCGGGCGACGCCGAGCAGGCCTTCGCCCGCGTGGCCATGCTGCAGCCCGACCTCGTGCTGATGGACGTGGGCATGAAGCAGGTCAACGGCATCGAGCTGACAGCGCGGCTGCGCGAGATGCACCCGGCGCTGCGCGTGCTGATGTTGAGCATGTACGACAACCCGGAGTACGTGCACCGCGCGCTTGCCGCTGGCGCGATGGGCTACGTCCTCAAGGAGGCGCCCTCGGAAGAGATCGTCGAGGCCATCGCCGCCGTGGCAGCGGGGCGCCAGTTCCTCGGTTCGGGCCTGGCGGCCACGTCGGGTCGGCCCGACAACGGCCGCCCGCTGCTGTCGGCCCGGGAATCCGAGATCCTGCGCTGCCTGGCCGACGGCATGGCCAGCAAGCAGGTGGCCGAAACGCTGGGCATGAGCGTGCGCACCGTCGAGACGCACCGGCAGAACATCCGCCGCAAGCTGGGCCTGGCGGGCCAGGCCGAGCTGATCAAGTACGCCGTCGAGCGCTGCCGCGGGCCTGCGTAGCCCAACCCTGCGTAGTACCACGTACCGGTTTCACCGGTTGCGCCAGGACCGCCGGCGAGGTCTGATCGGCACAATGCGGCGCAGACCGCGCCACCCTCGGAGATTCTCTTGAACGCCCTGCTTCCCCTCTCGGGCCTGATCGACCGCTTCAGCAATGGAATCGGGCTGCTCGTACGCTGGTTCGTGCTGGCCGCCGTGCTGATCAGCGCCATCAATGCCATCGTGCGCAAGGCCTTCAACATCAGCTCGAACGCCTTCCTCGAGGTGCAGTGGTACCTGTTCGCCGCCGTGTTCATGCTCGGCGCCGGCTATGCCTTCCTGCGCAACGTGCACGTGCGCATCGACTTCATCGCCAACAAGCTGTCGCGCCGCACCAATGCGGTGATCGACGCGCTGGGCATCGCGATCTTCCTGATCCCGCTGTGCCTGATCATGATCACGCTGAGCTGGCCGCTGTTCGTCACCGCCTGGGAGACCGGCGAGATGTCGCAGAACGCCGGCGGCCTGATCCGCTGGCCGGTCTACCTGCTGGTGCCGGTGGGCTTCGCCATCCTGCTGCTGCAGGGCATCTCCGAGCTGATCAAGCGGCTGGCCTTCCTGCAAGGGGCGATTCCCGAACCGTTCAGCGTGGAGCACCACAAGTCGGAAGAGGAGCAGCTCGCCGAGGAGCTCGCCGCCGAAGCCGAGCGCCACGAGCAGGAACAGCTCGCCCAGCGCAACAACAACGAAAAGAACGAGGCGCGCTGAGCCATGGTCGAGTTCATCACCCAGAACTTCGTCCCGCTGATGTTCGCGGGGCTGTTCGTGTTCCTGCTGTCGGGCATTCCTGTCGCCTTCGGCCTGGCCGCCACCGGCTTGCTGTTCGGCTTCATCGGCATGGAAGCGGGCCTGTTCGGCGCCAACCTGTTCCAGGCGCTGCCGCTGCGCGTGTTCGGCATCATGCAGAACGACACGCTGCTGGCCATTCCCTTCTTCACCTTCATGGGCATCGTGCTCGAGCGTTCCGGCATGGCCGAAGACCTGCTCGAGACCGTCGGCCAGGTGTTCGGCCCGCTTCGCGGCGGCCTGGCGGTGGCGGTGATCCTGGTCGGCGCGCTGCTGGCGGCGACCACCGGCGTGGTGGCCGCAGCGGTGATCAGCATGGGCCTGATCTCGCTGCCGATCATGCTGCGCTACGGCTACAACCGCACCATCGCCACCGGCACCATCACCGCCTCGGGAACGCTGGCGCAGGCCATCCCGCCCTCGCTGGTGCTGATCGTGCTGGCCGACCAGCTCGGCCGCTCGGTCGGCGACATGTATTCCGGCGCACTGATCCCGGGTTTGCTGCTGGTCGGCCTGTACCTCGTCTTCGTGGTGCTGGTGGCGATCGTCAAGCCGTCCTGGGTGCCGGCGCTGCCGCCCGAGGCGCGCATCTACCGCGAAGCCAACGGCTCCAGCGGCCATCTGTCGCTGCTGGCGCTGTTCGCGCTGTGCGGTGCGGCCGGCTGGGCCTGGTCGAAGGTGCACCAGTCGATCATCAACCCGCTGATCGACCGGCAGCTGCCCGCCCCCGGCGACGAGATCCTGATCATGTCGATGACGGTGGCCTCGCTTCTCGCCCTGGCGCTGGCGCTGCTCAACAAGGGCCTGAAGATCGGGCTGCTGTCGCGGCTGACCGAGCAGGTCACCTTCGTGCTGATCCCGCCGCTGGTGCTGATCTTCCTGGTGCTCGGCAC
>NZ_JBFXIO010000115.1:0-12206 GCF_050175855.1 Piscinibacter sp. | reverse complement strand
AAGAATAGGGTGCACCACTGTTATCCCTCGTCACTATTGCGGAAGGGCTCATTCTTCTCAAATCAGGTGATGCTCAAAGCGCTGTCGAGAAGTGGCTGCGTTCACGGGCAATATCCCTTTCGTGCTCCCACGCCGAAGGCGTCGCCATTTCATCAGCTTGGCTAGCGTTTGCCGCTTATCAAGCTGAAGAAGTCGGAGCGATCGGTGAGCACATCCGAATCGCCCTGACGCATGGCGCGCCAGACTATCCACAAGCGATCTCAAGATTGTGCTTGACGATTGGACTATGCTTTCACTACTGTGGTGATTATGGGATGGCTCGGCAATACTACATGAAATGTCATAGCGCGACGACGCTTTGCGGTGATGAAGTCGAGTTGTCGGCACTTATCTACGACACTGCCGCGATGGCTATCCACGCTAGGCGCTGTGCTGAGTTCTTTGACAGGGAGTTCAACGAACCAACTTCGGGGATTTCGATTAAGTTGGAGTCAGTCGTGAGCTATGAAGAACTGGTCGGAGTTCGTAGCCTGCCATCACTCTCGCCGATACTACTTGCCCATGAGAGCGTTCTCGAACGTCGATGGGCTGATGCGATTGAGTTAATTGATCAAAATCTGGCGAGATCCGAATCAGACGGATACACTCGTCTTGTGCCAGGATTACTGGCCGACCGAGCATTATGTCAAGCGATGCTGGGGCAGGTGAACGCCGCTGACGCCGACATTGAAGCGAGCCTGCAAGCACTGAACTCAGCGGATACTCACCGCGACGACTTAGCGTTGCTCTTCTCGCGATTGAGTCAGGTTCACAGGCTCCGTGAGAACTCTCTCAAAGCAACCGAATTCGCAGAGCGAGCAATTGCCGCCTGGAGTGAAGTGAATGCCTTCAAGAAGCACCTGATGGCCGTGGTACTCGAATCAGTCAAGGAGTTGGCAGAAGCAAATTCTGGCTCCTTTCAGGCCACCGAAGAACTCCGAGGGAGAAATGATCCAGACTGAAACATCGACCAAAGATGGACTACTTCTTAATGGCGTAGTTCTGCCCCCCCCGACTCGCAATCTTCCTCGCCCCGAGCCGATTTCCCCAAGCCGCGCTCTCGTTCAGGCTCATGCCGGACACCAACCCCGACAGCAGCCCGGAGCGAAACGCGTCCCCACATCCCGTCGGATCCACGATCTGCTCGGCCTTCTCGCCCGGCACGTGCGTGCGCCGGCCCTGCTCCCACACCTCGCAGCCATCCGCACCCAGAGTCACTACCACGCCCTTGAGGTGCGACTTCGACAGTGATTCGATCGTGAGCCCCGTGCGGTCGCACAGCATCTTGGCCTCGTAGTCGTTCACCGCCACCCAGGTGGCCTTGGCGATGAAGTCTTTCAGCTCCTCGCCGTTGAACATCGGCAGGCCCTGGCCCGGGTCGAAGATGAAGGGGATGCCGGCCTCGGACAGTTGAGTTGCGTGCTGCAGCATCGCGTCGCGGCCGTCGGGCGCGATGATGGCCAGCTCGATGTCCTTGCGCTTGGGCACCGCGGTCAGGTGCGCGTGCTGCATCGCTCCCGGGTGGAAGGCGGTGATCTGGTTGTTGTCGGTGTCGGTGATGATGATCGCCTGCGCCGTGTAGCTGTCCTCGATCACCCGCACGTACTCGGTGCTCGCGCCCCAGCCGCGGATGCGCTCGAGGTAGCCCTGGCCGTCGTTGCCGAGCGCGGCCATCACCAGCGGCTCGCCGCCGAGCTGCGCCAGCGAGTAGGCGATGTTGCCCGCGCAGCCGCCGAACTCACGCCGCAGCGTGGGCACCAGGAACGAGACGTTCAGGATGTGCACCTGCTCCGGCAGGATCTGCTCGGAGAACCGGCCCGGAAAGGTGGTGATGGTGTCGAAGGCGAGCGAGCCGCAGACGAGAACTGACATGGAGACTCCGCAGGTGGTGAATTTGAGGGTAGGGGGCTGCGACGCCAGCCGCGATCAGGGGTAGAAGATCTCGACTGTGTAGCCGGTCACACGCAGGGTGCCGGTGGAGAGTGTGGCCTGCAGCGTGGCTTCGGCGCCCGCGCCGATCTCGGCGGAGCGGGCTCGCAAGTCTTGCGGGCTGAGCGCACGCCGTGCCTGCAGTTCGCCGTTGGCGTCGGTCAGCGTCAGTTCCACCCAGGGCATGGCGGCCACGGTGGGCGCGCGGTTGCGCAGCACCACGTTGAGCCGGAAGGCGTCGCCGCTGGCCGCCTTGGCCAGTGCCGTGCTCTCCACGATGATGTCTTCCAGCCGCCGTGGCGGCTGGATCGTGCAGCCCGACCATTGGCACCAGGCATGCAGTGCGGGCGCGGCGCCGGGCAGCCGCGCCGCCACAGCGTCGCGGAACTGATGGGCGGCCTGGCCGATGAGCAGCGCGGCCAGCACCAGCGCGCCCAGCCACAAGGCCCTGCGCCTGCCCGGAGACTGCCAGCGCGCCTCGCGCTCCGCTTCGCGAACGAAGGCCGGTGCGTCGTCCGGGTCGGCGGCCGGGGCCATGCGCTTCGCGGGGGGCGAGCCCTCCAGGGCCGGCAGCAGCGCATCGTCGGGCACGTCGGTATCGAAGCGGGCGTCGGCGAAGTCGGGCCCCTTGCCGCGATCGGAGCCGCCCAGGCCGGTCAGCGCGCCGAAGCCGGTGCGGCGTGTGGTGCCGAACAGCTGCTCATCGATCTTGTCGACCAGGTGCGGATCGGGTTCCTCCTCGCGCTCTTCCTCGAAGGGGGAGGGGGCCGGGGTCATCTGCTTGGATTCAGACCACTCCGGCGGCGAGTCGCGATCGAGGTCGAACAGGCCCTCGAGCGCGTTGAAGACCTCGTTGCAGCGCCCGCATCGCACCCAGCCTTCGGACACCTTGAGCTGGTCCTGCACCACGCGGAAGACGGTTCCGCAGGAGGTGCATCGTGTGGCCAGGCTCATGCCGGGATCATGCCATTTCGCCCGTCATCAGCACCCAGCCATCGTCGCGGTCGGCAACGTCGAGCGTGAGCCACGGCGCATAGGCGGCCTTCAGCTCATCGGTCTGCCGCTCGAGGATGCCGGCCAGCACCAGGTGGCCGCCCGGCGCTACGTGGCCGCTGAGCAGCGGCGCCAGCAGCTTCAGCGGCGTGGCCAGGATGTTCGCGTAGACCAGCGGGTAGCGCCCCGACGCCAGATCCGGCAGGCCGGCATTCAAGCTGACGCCGTTGGCCGCAGCGTTGGCGCGCGTCGATTCCACCGCGGCCGGGTCGATGTCGACGGCGTCGATGCGGGTGGCGCCGTGCAGCGCCGCGCCGATGGCGAGGATGCCCGAGCCGCAGCCGTAGTCGAGCACGCGGGTCCAGCGTGCTGCAAGAGCCGGCGCCTGCCGCGCCGTCCAGCGCAGGCACATGCGCGTGGTCGGGTGCGTGCCGGTGCCGAAGGCCAGGCCCGGGTCGAGGCGGATCACCCGTTGCGCGCCGGCCGGCACCTCGTGCCAGCTCGGCACGATCCAGAAGCCGTTCGAGATCTCCACCGGCGAGAACTGCGACTGCGTCAGCCGCACCCAGTCCTGCTCCTGCACGGGGCGCATGGCCACCAGGGCCACATCGCTCGCCCAGTCCTGGGCCAGCAGCAGCGTGGCGGCCTCGGTCGCGGTCTGCTCGTCGTCGAACAGCGCGACGATGCGCGAGCGCTGCCAGCCGCCCGACGGCGCGGGCAGGCCCGGCTCGCCGAACAACGCACGCTCGGCGTCGGTGTCGGCATCGGCGTCTTCCACCGAGGCGGATAAGGCGCCGAGCTCGTCGATCAGGGCATCGGTGACCGACTCGACGGCGCCTTCCGGCGCCAGCAGCAGCAGTTCGACCATGGCCGGCCGCGTCAGCGCCGGTGCTCGGCCATCCACCCTTCGAGGTAGTGGATGCTCGTGCCGCCTTCGATGAACTTCGCGTCCACCATCAGCTCGCGGTGCAGCGGGATGTTGGTCAGGATGCCCTCGACCACCGTCTCCGACAGCGCGATGCGCATGCGCGCCAGCGCCTGGTCGCGCGTGTCGCCGTGCACGATGATCTTGCCGATCATCGAGTCGTAGTTGGGCGGCACGAAGTAGTTCGTGTACGCGTGCGAGTCGACGCGCACGCCGGGGCCGCCGGGCGGGTGCCACATCGTGATGCGGCCGGGCGAGGGCGTGAACTTGTACGGATCCTCGGCGTTGACGCGGCACTCGATGGCGTGGCCGCGCATCTGGATGTTGCGCTGGGAGAAGGGCAGCTTCTCGCCGGCCGCCACGCGGATCTGCATCTGCACGATGTCGATGCCGGTCACGAGTTCGGTCACCGGGTGCTCCACCTGCACGCGGGTGTTCATCTCGATGAAGTAGAACTCGCCGTCCTGGTAGAGGAACTCGAAGGTGCCGGCGCCGCGGTAGCCGATCTTCTTGCAGGCGGCGGCGCAGCGGTCGCCGATGCGCTCGATCACGCGGCGCGGAATGCCCGGCGCCGGCGCCTCCTCGATGATCTTCTGGTGGCGCCGCTGCATCGAGCAGTCACGCTCGCCGAGCCACACCGCGTTCTTGTGCTGGTCGGCCAGCACCTGGATCTCGATGTGGCGCGGCCGCTCGAGAAACTTCTCCATGTACACCGCCGGGTTGCCGAAGGCCGCGCCGGCCTCGCCGCGGGTGGTCTGCACGGCGTGGATCAGCGCCGCCTCGGTGTGCACCACTCGCATGCCGCGCCCGCCGCCGCCGCCGGCCGCCTTGATGATCACCGGGTAGCCGATGCTGCGGGCGATGCGGATGATCTCCTTCGGATCGTCGGGCAGGGCCCCCTCCGACCCCGGCACGCAGGGCACGCCCGACTTGATCATCGCCTGCTTGGCCGAGACCTTGTCGCCCATCAGGCGGATGGATTCCGGCGTCGGCCCGATGAAGGTGAAGCCGCTGCGCTCCACACGCTCGGCGAAATCGGCGTTCTCGGACAGGAAACCGTAGCCCGGGTGGATGGCCTCGGCGTCGGTCACCTCGGCGGTGGAGATGATCGCCGGCATGTTCAGGTAGCTCTGCGCGGACGGCGCCGGGCCGATGCACACCGCCTCGTCGGCGAGCTTGACGTACTTGGCGTCGCGGTCGGCCTCGGAGTAGACGACCACCGACTTGATGCCCATCTCGCGACAGGCGCGCTGGATCCGCAGGGCGATTTCGCCTCGATTGGCGATCAGGATCTTCTTGAACATCGAGTGCGGCTCACTCGATGATGAACAGCGGCTGGCCGAACTCGACCGCCTGGCCGTTCTCGCACAGGATCTTGATGATCTTGCCGGCCTTGTCGGACTCGATCTCGTTCATGATCTTCATCGCCTCGATGATGCAGACGGGCTCGCCTTCCTTGACCTCGCTGCCCACTTCGACGAACGGCTTGCCGCCCGGGCTGGACGAACGGTAGAAGGTGCCGACCATCGGCGACTTGACGACGTGGCCGGTTTCGACGGGCGCTGCGGCAGCGGGTGCAGCGGCGGCCACCGCCGGCGCCGCGGCGATGGGTGCTGCCACCACCGGCGCGGCGACGGGTGCGACGCTGGCGGCCGGCACCATGGCCACGCCGGCCGGATCGGCCTTGACGATGCGGACCTTGCCGTCGGCCTCGGTGATTTCCAGTTCCGAGATGTTCGATTCCGACACCAGGTCGATCAGTGTCTTGAGCTTGCGAAGGTCCATGCTCTCTCCAACGGTGATTCGAGGTCTGAGGCCTCTCGTGTGGCCGTGCCGCCGGCAAACTGCGCCGATCGGCGCTCAACTCAAGGCATCTGCTGCGCCACGGCGATCCAGTGACGGCCTGGTTGCTCTCTGGCTCTGGTCGCCGACGGCGATTTGCTTGTGCCTGATTTCGTGCGCGAAGGCCGCGACTTTACGCGCTTTGGCGCAACTTGAGCGCAATTGACAAGAGGCGGCTTTAGTGCTTGAGAACTGCGACCTGGATCACGAGATCGCGCCCTTCCAGGCGGCGATGTCGGGTGGCTTCAGCTCGCCGAGGTGCCGGGTGTGCACGTTCCCGGCCCGATCCAGCACCACCGTGAAAGGCAATCCCCCCTGATCGTTGCCGAGCGAGCGGCCGAACTCCACCCCTTCCAGCCCGGCCAGCCCGACCGGCATGGACAACGGCCGCTTGAGCAGGAACTCCCGCACCGGCGTCGGGCTGTCGATGGCCAGGGCCACCACCGTCCAGCCGGACGGATTCTGCTCGCGGTGGAAGCGGTCGAGAAGCGGCAACTCGGTGACGCAAGGCGGGCACCAGGTGGCCCAGAAGTTCAGGACCAGCGGCTTGCCTCGAAAGTCAGCAAGCGCAAACTCCCCTCCCTCCGGCCGTTCGAATCGGCTCTCCCAGAAGCCTGGCGGCAGCGGATTCTCCTGAGGTCGCAGCCGCCACCACGCGACACCGGCGCCGGTGGCCGCGGCCACCGCGCCGACGGCGGCCCCGAGCAAGAGCGGCCGGCGCTTCATGAGGCGGCCATCAGGCGGCGCAGTGCCACCAGGTCACCGCAGGTGCTCAGGCCACGGGCATCGGGCCTGAGCGCGCCGCGCAGGTCGTCGTGGTCGAGCACCGTCAGGTGCACCGTCACCGTGTCGTCCAGTTCACGGCTGGGGCTGGAGACGGTCAGCACGTCCACGCTCTCGCCGCGCGGGCCGGGCCGGCTGCCCACGTCGTAAGGCACACCGAGGTCGATCAGGAAGATCTCGGCCTGCTTGGAGTCGTCGCAATAGAGCTGAAGGTGCACGGTCGACAGTCGCGTGGCCGTTCCCCGCCACACCGCGCCGGCCAGGTGCGGCCGCAGCGGCGCGAGTCGCTCCATCCACTGCGCGGCCACGGCACGCAGCGCCCGCAGTTCCGCGGGCTGAGTGTCGGCGCAGAACAGCTGCAGGTAGGCGCGCACCTCGTCTTCCACCGCCTCGTTGGCCGGCATCTCGGCCGGGCGCACGCTGTGCCGGCCGAGCACCTTGGCCGCCTTGCGCTTGGCCGGGCCGTACTCCATGCCTTCCTCCACCACCAGTCGCGCAGCGGCGGCGGCGATCTCTTCGGTCAGGGTCGGGGCCATCGGCTCATTCTAGGCAGGCCCCCAAGACCGGGCTCAGGGCGGGTCGATCGCGCCCATCCGCGCGGCGATGGTGGCCGCGCGGCCGGCCACGTAGGCGGAGTTCGGCCGCTTCTCGAAGCGCTTCGGTGCCGGCAGCATCACCGCCAGCCGGGCCGACTGCATGACGCCGAGAGACTGCGCGCCGGTGCGAAAGTAGTGCCGCGCCGCGGCTTCCGCGCCGAACAGGCCTTCGCCCCATTCGACGCTGTTCAGGTAGATCTCCAGGATGCGCTGCTTGGAAAGCAACGCCTCCAGCATCATCGTGATCACGAACTCCTGCCCCTTGCGGGCGAGGCTGCGCTCGCTGCCGAGGAACAGGTTCTTGGCCAGCTGCTGGGTGATGGTGGAGCCGCCCACCACCTTCGCCGGCCGGGGCGCGGCCGGCGCCTTGCCGGCCGGCAGCTTCGCGGCGCGCCGCTCGTTCTGGGCCGCCAGGCGCTCGGCCAGCGCCTCGGCGCGCTGGTTGCGCTCCCAGGCCCTCTCGATGGCGTCCCAGTCGACGCCGCTGTGCTCGGCGAACTCGGCATCCTCGGAGGCGATCACCGCGCGCTTGAGGTGCGGCGAGATGCGCTCGTAATCCACCCACTCCTGCGCCCACAGGATCTGTTGCTTCTCGACCAGCAGCCGCCAGGCTTCGGAACGCTGGAAGCTCGTGGATTGCGGATCGACCACGATCATCAGCGCCACGCGGGCGAGGAAGTAGAGCTGCAGCGCCATCACCGACAGCAGCATCAGCGTGAAGAGGCGCGCCGCGGCGCGCAGCACCGCGCGCATCAGGGCGCCTTGGCGGCCAGCCGCGCGCGCAGGGCCGCGAGCACCGGCGCCGTAGCGGGCCGCACGCCGCGCCAGAGGAAGAAAGCCTCGGCTGCCTGCTCGACCAGCATGCCCAGGCCGTCGCGGCCGAGCGCGCCGTGGGCTTCGGCCCAGGCGAGGAAGCCCTGCGCGGCCGGCCCGTACATCATGTCCAGCGCCAACGCGCCGGGCGCCAGCACGCGGGCATCGACCGGGATCTCCGCCCCCTGCAGGCTGGAGGCGGTGGCGTTGATCACCACGTCGAAACCAGCGCCGGCCTCGGCGGGCGTGCAGGCCGAGAGCGCCACGTCGCAGGCCAGGGCGAGATGACGCGCCACCAGCGACTCGGCCTTGGCCCGCGTGCGGTTGGCCACCACCAGCGCGGCCGGCCGCGCCTGCAGCAGCGGCCCGAGCGTGCCGGCGGCGGCACCGCCCGCGCCGAGCAGCAGCACGCGGCGCCCGGCCAGGCTCAGGCCGGCATTGCGCTCGATGTCGCGCACCAGGCCGATGCCGTCGGTGTTGTCGGCGAGCCAGCCGCCGGCCTCGTCGGCATCGAAGCGCAGCGTGTTGGCAGCCTGCGCGAGTTCGGCCCGCGGCGTGCGCCGCGCGGCGAGTTCGAAGGCCTCGAACTTGAACGGCACGGTGACGTTGCAGCCGCGCACTGTGCCGGCCGAGCGGTCGGCCGCGAAGGCGCGTACCGTGGCGGCGAAACCGTCCAGCGGGCACAGCAGGCGCCCATAGGCTATCGATTGCCCGGTCTGCCGCGCGAACTCGGCATGGATGAAGGGCGACTGGCTGTGCTCGACGGGATGGCCGGCCACCGCGTAGCGGTCGGGGAGGGCGTCGGTCATTGGGCGCTGAGGGTGGTCGACAGGCCTTCTTCGCGGGTGAACTTGAATCGCGAGGTGATCACGAGCTGGTCGGCCTTGCGCCGCATCGCCGCGCTGAACGGGCCGAACGGCGCCGCCGCCTTGACGATGGCCACCGCGCGCCGGTCGAGGATCGGCGTGCCCGAAGGCCGCACCACCTCGGTGTCGATCACGCGGCCTTCGGCATCGACCGTCACGTTCATCACCAGCTCGCCGTAAAGCTTGCGGCCCTGGTACTCGGGGAAGTTGCGCGTGCCGCGCTCCTCGATCTTGCGGCGCAGCCGGTCGTAGTAGAGCGCGTAGACCTCCTCGCGGGTGGCCGGGCTGATGTAGCGCTTCTTCGGCCGCGCGTTCTCTTCGTTGATGCGCTTCTCGATCTCGGCGAGCAGCTCGATCAGGCGGCGACGCTTCTCCTCCAGCGCACGTTCCTGCGGGGAGCCCTGGTCGCGTTGCGGGTCGGGAGGCGGCAGCAGCGCGAGCTCGCGGCGCATCTGCGCCAGCAGCTGCTGCTGTGTCTCCTGCAACTGCTCGACCTGTCGCCGGGCGTCCTCGGTCGAGTCGCCGAGCTCGATGGTGGCCGCAGGCGGCAGCGGCGAGGTGGCGCGGCCGCGCTCGGCCTCGCCGCCGCCCTGCAGGTTGGCCTGGGCGATCGCGGCGGCAACCGACGGCGCCTCGCCCGAGCGCGAGTTGACGAGGATGACCTCCAGCGGCGTGTCCTGGAACACCCGGTTGAAGCCCTCCGGGTCGACGAAGCGGACCCCCAGCAGCGCTGCATGCACCGCGACCGAGAACGCCAGCGCGATCTGCAGGGTCGAGAGCTTGCGCAGCCGCCGCAATGCCATGTCAGCCTGCCGTCGTGGGGCTGCCCGTCTCGGCCGGCGTGTCGCCGTCGGCCGCAACGTCGATGGCCAGCGTCAGCGGCCCGGCGCTCTCGGGGGCGTCTTCGGCCTCGGTCTCGTCGACCGGTGCATCGTCGGCCGTTGTGGCCGGGTCGTCGATGCGGCTGAGCAGGCTGGCGTGCACGTCGAGCGTGAGCAGGTCGGTGCCGGTCACCTTCACGCGCACGCGAGCGCCGCGCGGCAGGCTCTCGGCGCCGAGGGCGCGGAACACCAGCGGCAGCGTGTCGGCGCGCACCAAGCCATCCTTCATCACTGCGGCGTCGAGTTCGGCCAAGCCGTTCTGCTCGAGGTAGCGAAGCGTCCAGTAGCGCTCGATGGCCGACTGGAAGCCGTTGTACTCCGCGTAGGCCGCGTCGAAGGCCGAGATGACCGAGAACAGCGCCGCGTCCTTGGGCTTGAACGGCGCGGCCAGCGCTGCCGTGCGGCCGTGGCGCGCGCAGGCAATGATCTGCCACTGGTTGACCAGGTCGACGTAGCGGCGCAGCGGCGAGGTCGCCCAGGTGTACTGCGCCACGCCCATGCCGGCGTGCGGCGCCGGCTTCACGCCCATGCGCACCTTCACGCCCGGCGCCAGGCTCGCCTGGCTGCGGTAGATGCCGGGCACGCCACATTCGGCGATCCAGCCGCCCCAGGTGCTGTTGGCCAGAATCATCGCCTCGGCGACGATCAGGTCCAGCGGCGCGCCGCGCTGCCGCGTGCTGATCTGCACGCGCTCGGTGCCCTGCGGCTCGCGGCCTTCGTTGCCTTCGAGGCGGAAGGTGTAGTCGGGCCGGTTGAAGGTCTCCGGCTTGCCGCGCACCACCTCGCGCTGCGCCTTCAGGTGGCGGGCGAGGCGGAAAGCGAAGGCCAGTTCCACGGCATGTTCGTACGCTGCCGGCGCGTCGCCGGTGAGCGAGGCCTCGGTGATGACGGCGTCGAGCTTGTCATGACGCAGGTTGGAGACGATCTGCACGCGCTCGAGCCGGGTTTCGCTGGCCTTCACCTCGAGCGTGGCCTCGTCGAGCGTGACGTACAGCGACACCGCCGGGCAGGCCTGGCCAGCCGTCAGCGTGTAGGCCTGCACCACCTCGTCGGGCAGCATGGTCAGCTTCCAGCCGGGCATGTAGACGGTGGACAGCCGCTCGCGCGCCAGCTTGTCGAGCGCCGAGTCGGCCGCGATCGCCAGCCCCGGCGCGGCGATGTGGATGCCGAACACCACCGTGCCCGAGCCGAGGCCCTGCACCGAAAGCGCGTCGTCGATCTCGGTGGTGTGCGAGTCGTCGATCGAGAAGGCCTGCGCCGGCGACAAGGGCAGCTCCTCCTTGACCGGCGGCGCGGCCACGGCCGGGAAGCCGGTGCCCTTGGGGAAGTTGTCGAACAGGAAGCGCCGCCAGTGGAACTGGTAGGGCGAGTCGATCGCGCCGGCGGCCTTGAGCAGTTCCAGCGGCGGCTTCTGCGAACGCCGCGCGGCCTCGACCACGGCCTTGTACTCGGCGGCGTTCTTGTCCGGCTTGAAGAGGATCCTGTAGAGCTGCTCGCGCACCGGCGCCGGGCACTGGCCCTGCAGGATCTCGCCGGCCCAGGCCTCGATCTGCGCCTGCAGCGCCTTCTTGCGCTCGATGCCGAGCAGCGCGGCCTTGACCGTCTCTTCCGGCGCCTTGCGGAAATTGCCCTTGCCGAGGCGGCGGAAGTAGTGCGGCGCCTCGAACAGGCGGAACAGCGCCGCGGCCTGCTTCTCGACGCCGGCGCCGGCCTCGAAGTAATCGCGCGCCAGGTCGGCGAAGCCGAACTCCTGCTCGGGGGCGAACTCCCAGGCGAGGTCGAGGTCGATGTCGCGCGCGAGCGTCTGCGCCGAGGCGATCAGCTCGGCGGGCTGCGGCTTGTCGAACTTCAACAGCACGTTGGCCGACTTCACCTTCACGCGCTTGCCCGACTCCAGCTCGATCTGCATCGAGCTCTCGGCTTCGGTCATCACGCGGCCGGCGTGGAACTTCCCGGCGTCTTCGAACAGGGCATACATGGAAGGCGGGATTGTCGCCTGAAGCCGGCCGCCCTCAGTAGCTTCGCCCTTTGCGGTACTGGGCATGGGCGCGGGGAGACAGTGTCGTGGTTCGCGAAATCGCCGCGAACGAGGCGCCGGCATGGGCGTGACAGATCGCCAGCCCGAGCGCGTCGGCCGCGTCCTTGCCCGGCTCGCCGGGCAGGGCCAGCAGCCGCGCGACCATGGCCTGCACCTGCTCCTTGCGCGCCTGGCCGTGGCCGACCACCGCCTTCTTCATCTGCAACGCGGTGTATTCGGACACCGCCAGGTCGGTGGACACCAGCGCCGCCAGCGCCGCGCCGCGCGCCTGCCCCAGCAGCAGCGTCGACTGCGGGTTGACGTTGACGAAGACGATCTCCATCGAGGCGCAGTCGGGCCGGTAGCGCGCCGTGACCTCGCGCACGCCCTCGAAGATGATCTTCAGCCGCCCGGGCAGGTCGCCGGTGGCCGCCGCATCGGTCTTGATGGTGCCGCTGGCCACGTAGTGCAGCTTCGCACCTTCGGTCTCGATGACGCCGAAGCCGGTGGTGCGCAGGCCGG
>NZ_JBFXIO010000114.1:0-12295 GCF_050175855.1 Piscinibacter sp. | reverse complement strand
TCTTCAGCCGCGCCAGATAGCGCTCCGGCAGACGGAAGTCCACCGACATCGACGACGCATCCTCGATGTTGACGAGGTCGGCGCCGTCCTTGACATAGTCACCGACGTTCACCGTCGCAATGCCCACCACGCCGTCGAAGGGCGCAACGATACGCATCCGCTCGGCCTGCGCACTGGCCAGTGCCACCTGGGCCTCGGCCACCTCCAGCGCCGCGGCGCTCTGGTCGACCGCGCTGGCGCTGACGAAGTTCTGCGCCAGCAGCTCGCGGTTGCGTTCCAGTGTGGTCCGCGCGATGCTGGCCTGCGCGCGTGCCTGCTGCAGCTGCGCGCGCTGCAGCGTGTCGTCGAGCTGGACGAGCAGCTGGCCGCGGCGCACCCGCTGACCATCTGCGAAACCGATGCGCGCGATACGCCCGCTGACCTCGGGCCGCAGCATCACGCCCTGGCGCGAGCGCAGCGAACCGACCGACTGCGCGTCGTCCTCCAGCCTCGTCGCGCGTGCCCGCGAGACCTCGACCGTCACCGCGCCGGCCGCCGGACCCGTGGCGACGGCGGCCGCGCCGTTGCCGCGCGCGGCACCGTCCCGGGATGCCGGCGACTGGTGCTGCCACCACCACGCCGCGCCACTGGCGAAGGCGATGCCCACGACGGCCACCACGGTGTGAAGGGTCTTCAATTCACGGCTCTCGTTGTCGTTGTTCGTGAACTCTAGCGTTCAAGCCACGAACCTATGGTTTTCTCAACCAATCGAGGCCACGCCCCGGTTGGCCAGCGCATCCGCGCGCTCGTTGCCCGGATCGCCGGCATGGCCCTTCACCCAGCGCCACTGCACGTGATGCAGGTGGCGCAGCGCGTCCAGGCGCTGCCACAGCTCGGCGTTCTTCACCGGCTTGCGGTCCGCCGTCTTCCAGCCGCGCTGCTGCCAGCCGTGGATCCACTCGGTGATGCCCTTGCGAACATATTCGCTGTCGGTGTGAACCGTGACGTCGCAGGTTCGCTTGAGCGAAGCCAGCGCCTCGATCACCGCCGTGAGTTCCATGCGGTTGTTCGTGGTCATTGCCTCGCCGCCGAACAGTTCCTTCTCGTGGACCCCCGTTCGCAGCCAGGCGCCCCATCCACCCGGGCCCGGATTGCCCTTGCAGGCGCCGTCGGTGTAGATCACCACATGCGGCCGCTGGATGGCCGACTTCGAATCCGTCATGCAGTCTCTTCCTCGCGCTCGCGGCGCTTCTGCGTGGCGACGACGGCGCCGGCCCGGGCGCGCTTGCGCTGCTCGCGCGCCAGGCCCACCAGCCGCATGCCGCGCACCCGCTTGACGGCGACGACGAAATACGCCGCGCCGAACACCGGCCACCAGCGCTCGCCGTGCACGTCCATCCATTCGCAGCGCTGCAGCCAGCGCTCCGACACCACCGGAAGCCGGTAGCAGCCGAAGCGCCCCGACTCGACCTCGAAACTCAGCAACTGCAGCCAGTCGCGCAGGCGACGGTAGCCGAGGAACTCGCCGCTGGGCGGCAGGAACAGCGGCTGCTGCCGGCCCAGCCCGATGCCACGGCGCATGCGGCCGAGCTTCTGGCGAAGGCCCCACAGGCTGGCCGGGTTGAAGCCCACCACCACCACGCGCCCCTCGGGCCGCAGCACGCGCTCGACCTCGCGCAGCGTCTGGTGCGGATCGTGGGCCAGTTCCAGCGTGTGCGGCAGCACGACCAGGTCGAGGCTGGCCGTGTCGAACGGCAGGGCGTCGTAATCGAGATGCAACGCCACCGCGGCACGCGGCGTGGCCTCGGGGCCGTCGACGATGCCGTTCGGTTCGTCGCTGGCCACCCAGCGGTGCGGCATGCGGTTGTTGCGCAGCGCGTCGAGCTCGGGCAGGCCCACCTGCAGCGCATGGAAGCCGAACAGGTCGGCCACTGCGAGGTCGAGATGGTGCTGTTCCCACGCGAGCAGGTATCGACCCGCCGGCGTGGCCAGCCACTGGGCCAAACCTATAATTCGCTCGCTTTGCGCCATGGAACTGATTGCCCTGCCCGCCTTCGCCGACAACTACATCTGGATGCTTCATGACGGCACCGATGCGGTGGTCGTCGATCCGGGTGAAGCTGCGCCGGTGCTGTCGGCGCTCGACGAGCGGCAACTGGCGCTGTCGGGCATTCTAGTGACCCACCATCACGGCGACCATGTCGGTGGCGTCGACGAATTGCGCAGCCGGTTGAAGGGCACCGTCTACGGGCCGAAGCGCGAGCGCATTCCCGAGCCCTTCGTCGCCGTCGCCGACGGCGACGTCGTCGACCTGCTGGGCCTGCACTTCGAGGTGATCGAGGTACCCGGGCACACTGCCGGCCACGTCGCCTACTTCCATGCGGGGCGCGAGGGCGCCCCGATCCTCTTCTGCGGCGACACGCTGTTCTCCGGCGGCTGCGGCCGGCTGTTCGAGGGCACGGCCGAGCAAATGCATGCGTCGCTCGCGCGCCTGGCCTCGCTGCCGGGCGACACACGGGTCTGCTGCGCCCACGAGTACACCCTGTCGAACCTGAAGTTCGCGCGTGCGGTCGAGCCGGGCAACGCGGCGCTGGCCCGCTACAAGGCCGACTGCGAAGCCACGCGCGCGGCCGGCCGGCCGACGCTGCCCTCGACGATCGCCGTCGAGCGCGCCATCAATCCCTTCCTGCGTTGCGACCAGCCCGAGGTGACCGCCTCGGCACGCACGCAGGGTGCACGCAGCGCCGAAGGCACCGAGGTGTTCGCCACGTTGCGCCGCTGGAAGAACGAGTTCCGATGACCCGAATCCGTACCGCGGCCGCGTCCGCCCTGACCTGGCTGATGCTGGCCGCGCTGGCGGGTTGCGCCACCACCCCGGGCATCGCGCCGGAGGCTTCCGTCGAATCGCCGCCGCCCCCCGCGGCCGAACCGTCTCCGGCCCCCGCAGCAGAGCCGCCGCCGGCACCGGCCGAAGCGCCAGCGCCCGAACCACCGCCGCCCGTGCCGGAGGCCACCGATCCGCTGCGCCCCGACGTACGGCTCGACCTCGACGATCGCAGTGCGCAGGCCGACCTGTGGCAGCGCGTGCGCGAGGGCTTCGCGCTGACCGACCTCGAAGGCGAGCTGGTGAGCAGCCGCGAGCGCTGGTATGCCGAGCGCCCCGACTACGTTCAGCGCATGACCGAGCGCGGCAGCCGCTACCTCTTCCACATCGTCGAGGAGGTCGAGAAGCGCGGCCTGCCCAGCGAACTGGCGCTGCTGCCGTTCATCGAGAGCGCCTTCAACCCCACCGCGCTGTCGTCGGCCAAGGCCTCGGGCATCTGGCAGTTCATGCCCGCCACCGGCCGCCACTTCGACCTGCGCCAGAACCTGTTCCGCGACGACCGGCGCGACGTGCTCGCGTCCACGCGCGCCGCGCTCGACTACCTCGAGCGGCTGTACGGCATGTTCGGCGACTGGCACCTGGCCCTGGCGGCCTACAACTGGGGCGAGGGCAACGTGCAGCGGGCAATCGCGAAGAACCGCCGCGCCGGCAAGGGCACCGACTACCAGAGCCTGCGCATGCCCGCCGAGACGCGCTGGTACGTGCCCAAGCTGCAGGCGGTGAAGAACATCGTCGCCCGCCCCGGCGACTTCGGCCTCGAGCTGCCGCCGGTGGCCAACCACCCCTACTTCCTCGCCGTGGGCATCGAGCGCGACATCGACGTCGAGCTCGCTGCGCAGCTCGCCCGGTTGCCTTTGGACGAGTTCAAGGCGCTCAACCCGCAGCTGAACAAGCCGGTGATCCTGGCGGCCGGCACGCCCCAGGTGCTGCTGCCCTACGACAACGCCAACCACTTCGTGCGCGAGCTGCCACAGCACCGCGGCCGCCTGGCCAGCTGGACCGCCTGGGTGGCGCCGAAGACGCTCAAGCCGGCCGACGCCGCCCGCATGGTCGGCATGGACGAGAACGACCTTCGCGAGGTGAACAAGATCCCGCCGCGCATGCTCATCCGCGCCGGCTCCACGCTGCTCGTGCCGCGCAGTGCGCAGCGCGAGGCGGATGTCTCCGAGCACCTGGCCGACAACGCCAGCCTCGCGCTGGCACCCGATGGCCCGCGGATGCGCCGCGTCGCCCTCAAGGCCGGCAAGCGTGACAGCGTGGCCAGCGTGGCGCGCCGCTACCGCGTCAGCGCGGATCAGGTCGCGCAGTGGAATGGGGTGAGCGCAGGGACGCGGTTCCGCCCCGGCCAGTCGATCATCGTGTACGTGGCACACAAGCCGGCCAAGGCCGGCTCGAAGGCGAAGTCGGCCGCCAGCGCGAAGAAGCCAAGAGGCGCGACCTCGAAGAAGGCTTCGGCCGCGCCGAAGAAGCGCGCCCGCAAGTAGCGCCGGCCGGCGTTCAGCGCCGGTCGCTCAGCGCGTGGGCAATGGTGCCGAGGTCGACGTACTCCAGCTCGCTGCCGATCGGCACACCGCGCGCCAGCCGCGTGACCTTCAGGCCGCGCGACCTCAGCGCCTCACCGATCACGTGCGCGGTCGCCTCCCCCTCGGCGGTGAAGTTGGTGGCGACGATGACCTCCTCGGTCACGCCGTCGTCGGCGCGCTGCAGCAGTTCGGCCACGCCGATGTCGCGCGCGCCCAGACCGTCGAGCGGGCTGATGCGGCCCATCAGCACGAAGTACAGGCCGCGGTAGCTGCCGGTTCGCTCGAGCGCCGCCTGGTCGGCCGGCGTCTCCACCACGCAGAGCTGGCGTGCGTCACGTTGCGGGTCGAGGCAGATGTCGCACACCGGCGCCTCGGTGAAGGTATGACAGCGTTCGCAGTGGCGCACGCTGGCGCAGGCCGCCTGCAGCGCCAGCGCGAGGCGCTGCGCGCCCTCGCGGTCGTGCTGCAGCAGGTGGAAGGCCAGCCGCTGCGCCGACTTCACGCCGATGCCGGGCAGCCGGCGCAGCGCGTCGATCAGCGCGTCGAGCGAGGATCCGGCCACGAAGGATTCAGAACGGGAACTTCATGCCCGGAGGCAGCGGCATGCCAGCGGTCAGCTTGCCCATCTTCTCCTGGCTGACCTGCTCGGCGCGGCGGATCGCGTCGTTGAAGGCCGCGGCCACCAGGTCCTCGAGCATGTCCTTGTCGTCCGCGAGCAGGCTGGGGTCGATGGCGACCCGCTTGACGTCGTGCTTGCAGGTCATCGTCACCTTCACCAGGCCGGCGCCAGACTGGCCCTCGACCTCGATCAGCGCAAGTTCCTCCTGCGCCTTCTTCAGGTTGTCCTGCATCGCCTGGGCCTGCTTCATCAGGCCGGCCAGCTGGTTCTTCATCATCGTGGATGCTCCTTGGAAATCAATGCGGCTTGACCGAGCCGGGCACGATGCGCGCGGTCTTGTACTGCGCCATCAGGGCCTGCACCAGCGGGTCGTCGTGGATGATCTGTTCGGCTTCGGCCTGGCGGCGCGCGCGCTCGGCAGCGTCGCGACGCGCCGGCGAATCCTCCGCCACGCCGGCCTCGACCTGCAGTTGCACCGGGCGGCCCAGCGCCTGGGCGAGCGCGGCCTGCAGCTTGTCGACGTTGGCGGCGCTGCGCAGCGTCTCGCGTTCGACACGCAGGCCGATGCGAACCGGCTGCGCCGTGTCGTCGAACGAGGTGCACTCGGACTGCACGGCCAGCTCGCGCACCAGCGCGCCGATGCTGCCGGCGCCGGCCATCTGCGCCGTCAGCGCGGCCCAGCGGTCGCCCAGTGGTGTGGTCGCCACGGCGGCGACCGGCTTGCGCGGCGGCGGCTGAGGCACGGGGGCGACCGGTAGCGGCGCGGCTTCCGCCGCCTCGAACTCGTCGGGCGCGTCGACCCAGGGCGGCGGCTCCGGTGAACGCGCCACCGGCGGCGGGGCCGGCACGCGCAGGGCCGGGGCGGCAGCCACCGCCGCCGGCTGGGCCGCCACCGGGGCCCTGGCAGGCGGCACGTGCGCGGGCCGCGGCGCCGCCCGCTCGGCGCTGCCGGCGCCCGCCGGCCGGAAGGCGAGCATGCGCAGCAGCACCATCACCAGGCCGCTGTACTCGTCAGGCGCGAGCGGCAGTTCGCCACGGCCGTGCACCACGATGCTGTAGAGCAGTTGCGTCTCGTCGGCCGGCAAGGCCGCGGCCAGCCGCTCGACGGTGGGCGTGTCCGGGTCGTTCGCATCGAGCGCGCCGGGCACGGCCTGCTGCACCGCCATCTGCTGCAGCAGCGCCGCCATCTCCTCCAAGGTGCCGCTGGCCGACAGGCCCAGCTCGCGCAGCCCATCGACCGCGGCGATCACGGCGGCGCCGTCGCCCGCCGACAGCGCCTCGACCAGCCGCACCGCATGGCCGCGGTCGACCGCGCCGAGCATCTGCCGCACGCCGGCCTCTGCCAGCGTGCCGGACCCGAAGGCGATCGCCTGGTCGGTCAGCGACAGCGCGTCGCGCATCGAGCCTCGCGCCGCGCGCGCCAGCAGACGAAGCGCACCCGGCTCGGCCGCGATGCCTTCTTCGCCCAGCACCGCGGCGAGGTGCTCCTGCACCGTCTGCGGCGCCATCGGCCGCAGGTTGAACTGCAGACAGCGCGATAGCACGGTGGGCGGCACCTTCTGCGGGTCGGTGGTGGCCAGCACGAATTTGAGGTACTCGGGCGGTTCCTCCAGCGTCTTGAGCATCGCGTTGAACGCGGTGTTCGAGAGCATGTGCACTTCGTCGATCATGTAGACCTTGAAGCGGCCGAGCACCGGCTTGTAGACGGCCTGATCCAGCAGCTGCGAGATCTCCTCGACGCCGCGGTTCGATGCCGCGTCCAGCTCCACATAGTCGACGAAGCGGCCGGCGTCGATGTCGCGGCAGGCGTCGCACACGCCGCAGGGCTGCGCGGTGATGCCGCCGCGCCCGTCGGCACCGGTGCAGTTCAGCGACTTGGCGAGGATGCGCGAGACCGTGGTCTTGCCCACGCCGCGGGTGCCGGTGAACAGGTAGGCGTGGTGCAGCCGCTGCTGCGTGAGCGCGTTGGACAGCGCCTGCACGACATGCTCCTGCCCGACCATCGCTTCGAAGCTGCGTGGCCGGTATTTGCGGGCGAGCACCAGGTAACTCATGCGGTTCATTCTACGGGCCGGCCTGCACGCCGAGCGGGTCGGCCGGCCGCACCGGCTGACCGATAATCCCGGCCCATGACCGACGCCGCCCACCCCGATTCCGCCCCCGACACGGGCAGCACGCTCAGCTACGAACAGGCCGGCGTCAACTACGAGCTGATCGACCCGCTGAAGGTGGCCGCGCAGCGCGCAGCCGCCGCCACCGCCGCCAACCTGGCGCCGCACGGCTTCTCGGAAGTGGCGGCCTCGCGCGGCGAGTCGGCCTACGTGGTCGACGTCGGGCCTTTCTACCTGGCCAGCATCGTCGAATGCCTCGGCTCCAAGGCGCTGGTGGCCGACGAGATGAAGGCGCTGACCGGCCGTAGCTTCTACGACGCGATCGCGCAGGACACCATCGCGATGGCGATCAACGACCTGATCACCGTCGGCGCCACGCCGCTGGTGGTGCAGGCCTACTGGGCCGCCGGCGGCAGCGACTGGTTCGGTGACGCGCAGCGCGCTCAGGCGCTGGTGTCCGGCTGGAAGCGCGCCTGCGACACCTGTGGCGTGGCCTGGGGCGGCGGCGAGACACCGGCGCTGGCGGGCATCGTCGAAGGCGGCCGCATCGACCTGGCGGCGAGTTGCACCGGCATCGTCAACCCGAAGGCGCGGCTGTCGCTCGGCGACCGGCTCGGTGCCGGCGACGCCATCGTGCTGCTCGCCTCCAGCGGCATCCATGCCAACGGCCTGAGCCTGGCGCGCAAGCTGGTGGAGCGGCTGCCGCAGGGCTACCTCACCGAGGTGGCGCCGGGCCTGAGCTACGGCGAGGCGCTGCTCGCGCCCACGGTGCTGTATTCGCCCGTCACCGAGGCGCTGGCGAAGGCCGGCGTCGTGCCGCACTACTGCGCCAACATCACCGGCCACGGCTGGCGCAAGCTGCTGCGCCACCCGGCCACGCTGACCTACCGCATCCATGCCGTGCCGCCGGTGCCGCCGGTGCTCAAGTTCATCCAGCAGCACGCCCGGCAGGACGACCACGAGGCCTACGGCACGCTCAACATGGGCGCGGGGTTCGCGATCTTCGTTGCCGCCGAACACGCGCAGCGCTGCGTGGAGATCGCGCAGGCGCAGGGCGTGGCGGCGATGGTCGCCGGCCGCGTCGAGGCCGGCCCCAAGCGCCTGATCGTCGAGCCGCTCGGGCTCGAGTGGGGCGACGACGCGCTGCAGCTGCGCTGATCCCGCGTCGCCTGCGAAGGGGCATCGCGCCCCTCGCCTACAATGCGCGGTGACGGGCCTCCCCGCATGGGAGCGCGCCCAACCGGGTCAGGTGGGGAACCAAGCAGCCCTAAGCGTTGCAACCAGTGCCGGGGGTAAGGCTCGTCACCCACTCGTCTGCCGGAAGGCCATCACGGCCTGGTTGCGCAAGGTGCGCAGCAGCGAGAGCTCCTTCTCCCCCAGCGCGATGCCGCCCGGCTCCGCCTTGTCGGCGTAGATGAGCGCGAACGGTGCCCCCTTGAGCATCAGCGGCAGCAACAGGAAGGCGGGCGCCTTGACCCCGCTGCGGTACCAGGCCGGCAGCTTGGCCTCGATGCTGGCCACCGTCGCGTCGCTGATCAACGTGTCGGCGCCCTTGGCGCACACCAGCGCGAACAGATCGCTGCCGCCGCGCAGCGGCACCTTGAACTGCGCCGCCACCGACTCGGCGCCTTCGCCCAGGCCGAAGCGGCCGGTCAGCGTCTCGGTCTTCGGGTCACGCAGGCAGAAGACGATGCGGCGGAAGCCGAGCGCACGGAACATGGTCTCGAGGATCATGCGCAGCACCTCGTTGAGCTTGAAGCTCTCGACCATCGAATTGGTGATGTCGGCGATGCCCGCGGCCAGCACCTCGGCGGCGCTCTCGCGCGGCGGCTCGACCAGTGTGGCGTCGATGCGCGTGGCCTCGAAGGCGGCCACGGTGGCCTGCAGGCTGTGCGGCGAGAGCGTGTCGGCATCGGCCGAGCCGGCCGGCGGCGCCACCACCACCGTGGCCAGCAGGCGCCGCGCCGGCGAATGCGGCGCCACCTGCAGGTTCATGGCCTCGGCCGCCTGCGCCAGGCGCTGGCGCGCCTGCTCGGTGGCAGCCTGGATCTCGCGCACGCTCAGGCCGATCGCACGGGCGTGGCGCTCGGCCACGCTGGCCAGGCGAGCGGTCGGGTCGCCCTCGGTGCGCAGCAGCGTGTCGGTCAGCTCGTTGGCGGCCAGCGTCAGCCAGCGCAGCCGCTCGGGCGTCTTGTCGGGCACGCGCGCCGGCGGCTCGCCGTCGGGGCGGCGCATGCAGCGCTGCAGGTTGTCGGGCAGGCCCCAGCTCTTGGCGATGCCCAGGCCCAGGTCTTCGAAGCTCAGGCCCAGCACGCCGATCGACGCTGCTGTCTCGGCCTGCACGACGGCCGCCAGCGACGAGGCATCGCGCACGCTCGCCGCCACGGCACTGCGGATCTGCCGCGCCTCTTCCGGAAAGTAGTACTCGGTCAGCAGCCGGCCGAGGTTCTGGAACATCGCGCCGATGAAGGCTTCCTCGCCCTCGCGCGCCACGTGGCACATCTCGCCGGCCAGCGAGCCGGCCATCAGCGCGCGCAGGAACTCCTCCTTGAGCTGGTTGGCATGGCCCTTGTCGTGCATGTGCTCGAGCAGCACCAGACTGAGCGCCATGTTGCGGATGCCGGCGAAGCCGATCAGCGCCACCGCGCGCGACACCGTGCTGATGCTGCCGCCGCCGGCGTGGCTGAAGTGCGCGCTGTTGACCAGCCGCAGCAGCTTGTTGGTCAGCGCCACGTCCTTGAGGATCTCGTTGGACAGGCTGGCCAGGCTCTCGTTCTCCGACGCGGCGATGCGCTGGATGCGCGCGATCGAATCCGACAGCGCCGGGAAGTCGCTCTTGTGGCGCATGCGGCGCAGCAGGAAGTCGAGCGTGCCGCTGTTGGCCGCGGCGGCGGCGTCGTTCTCGGCGGCACGCGGCGTCATCCACTGGCGCAGTGCGTCGGCGAAGGCCGAGGCGTCGGCGTAGCGCTGCGCCGGGTCGCGCGCGATGGCGCGGCGCAGCACGGCGCGCAGCGGGTCGTCCACCGTCGAGGGCAGTTCGGTCGGCAACGCGAGGTCCTGCTCGGCAATGCGGCGCATCGCGGCATAGGGGTCGCGCTCGCGCACCAGCGGCTGGCCGGCGAGTATCTCGACGAGCACCAGGCCGGCAGCGAAGACATCCATTGCCGGCGTCGGCGATGCGCCGCGCGTGGCCTCGGGCGACATGTAGTTCGGCGTGCCCACCACCAGGCCCTGCCCGGCCGGGCCACGACGGTCGTTCAGCCTTGCGGCGATGCCGAAGTCCATCACCCGTGCACGGCCGCCACCATCGACCAGGATGTTCGACGGCTTGAGGTCGCGGTGCACTACGCCGGCCGCATGCGCGGTCTGCAGCGCATCCAGCACACCCAGCATCAGCGCCAGCGCCTCCGGCGGCGGCAGGCTGCCGCGGGCGCGCAGGTGCTCGGCCAGTGTGCGGCCGGGCACGAACTCGAAGACGAGGTAGGGCCGGCCGTCCTGCACGTCGGCCTCGAACACCGGCACGATGTTCGGGTGCGTGAGGCGGCTGACGCTGCGTGCCTCCTGCAGCCAGTGGGTGATGTCCTGCGGATCGACGTCGGCGCCGGCGGTGATGACCTTGACGGCCACCTCGCGCTCCAGACGCGGATCGAAGCCCAGCCACACGCTGGCCTGCGCGCCCTTGCCGAGCACGCGGCGCAGTTCGAAGCGGCCGAGGCGCTGGGCCGGTGCAGCGTTCAGCACGGCGCTCATGCTGCCCCCGCGGCGGTGTGAACCGCCGGGCCCTCGGGCGGCATGCCTTGCGTGGCGGTGCGCGGCATGGCCGCTGCGGCGGTGCCGCTCTGCAGCGAGGCGCGCGCGCCCTGCAGCGCCTCCTGCACCTCGCGCGGGCTGAGCTCGAGCACGCGCGCATAACGCTGCGACACCTGCACGATCGCCGCCGGAATCTTCGCCGCGGGCAGCCGCGTCATCGCGTCGACGGCCTCGTTGGCCGCGCTGGCTGCGGCGCGCAGCATGTCGGCGTCGCTGTCGGGGTGGCGCACCGGCTTGTTGACCGGCAGGCGGCGGATCATGTGCTGCACCTCGTCGCCCAGGCCCCAGTGGCGCGCCACGGCGGCGCCAAGCGATTCGATATCGGTGCCGAGCACCGCATAGGAGGCCGATGCCTCACTGAGCCCCGGATGTTCGTTGCCGCCCGGCTGGGCCGGCGGCACCGGCTGCATCAGCAGGCGGATCTGCTCGGATTCCTCCGGGAAGTGGTACTGCACCAGCAGCCGGCCGAGGTTCTGCAGCACGGCGACCAGGAACACCACCTCCGCGTCGTAGCCCGGCGGGCGCAGCGCCTGCGCGGCATGGCCGGCCAGGCGCACGATGTTCATCAGCCGGGCCATGGCTGCGGCAGCGCCTTCGCCCATCGGGCCCGGCCAGTGGCGCAGCGCGTTGGCGGCAGCGCGCACGCCATCGACGCCGAGCAGCGCGATCGCGCGGCGCAGCGTCAGCACCGGGCCGTTGCCGGCCACCTGCGTTCCGCGCACCTGGGCGGAGTTCACCGTGCGCAGCAGCTCGAAGCACAGCGCCAGGTCCTGCAGCAGCAGCTCGGCCATCTCGTCGGTGCGCTGGTTGTCGGTGAGCGACAGACGCGCCAGACGCCGAGTGATGCCCGGCAGCGCCGGCAGGTGGCCCACCGTGCGCAGCCGGTCGATCAGCAGCGCGATCGGATCGCCCTGCCCCTGCGCCTCGACCTCTCGCCAGCCCTCGAGCGCGCGCAGCAGCGTGCGGGCGCTGTGGTAGCGCTGGCGCTCCTGGGTGGCAGTGCAGCGGTTGGCGATGGCGCGAAGCCCCTCGGGCACCGGCTGCGGCGTGGTCCAGGGCAGGCGGACGAGATCGCGGCCTTGTGGCTGCATGCGGTCGATGACCAGCGAAATGTCGGGCTCGTCGAGCACGGCCGCGCCGGACAGCAGCTGGTGCAGCAGCACGCCGATGGCCAGCACGTCGCGCTGGGCGCCGTCGCGCTGGGCGCGCAAGGAGGCGGCATCCACGGCCATGCCGCGGTCGCCGGGCGCATCGAAGGTGGAAGCGGCCTGCTCCACGGCACCGAAGGCCGCCACCCGCACCTGCCCCTGCGGGCTGACCAGCAACTGGTAGGGCTGCAGATCATGGTGCACGACGCCGGCCTCGTGGG
>NZ_JBFXIO010000113.1:0-12334 GCF_050175855.1 Piscinibacter sp. | reverse complement strand
CCGCTGGAGGCCTTCGACCGCTCGATCGACGTGCACATCTCGCGCATCCGGGCGGTCATCGAGGACGACCCGAAGACGCCGCGGCGCGTGCTCACTGTGCGCGGCGCCGGCTACGTCTTCGCGAAGAAGCAGGACGCCGACGACGAGTCCTGAGCCTCGATGAAGTCGCTGTACCTGCGCATCTACCTGACGGTGGTGACCGTGCTGCTGCTGTTCGCGGCGGTGTCGGGCTGGGTGTTCCAGCGCCACCTCGACCAGGAGCGCGTGCGCGTCGAGGGCCTGGTGGGCGACCGAACCGTCGCCTGGGCCGAGCTGCTGCAGCGGGCGCTGCCCGGGGCAGGAGCGCCGGCCGACGAACAGGCGGCGGCCGTGCGCGACTGGTCGACCCGCCTGCGCATCGCGCTGGCACTCGACGACGCGCAAGGCCAGCGCATCGTGGCTACCGAGCTGTTCGAGCGCCGCCAGGGCGAGCAGGGCGCGCGCATCTCGTCGGTGAAGCTCGACGATGGGCGCACGCTGTGGATCGTGCGGCCGCGCCTGCGCCCGCCCCCTCCGGGACCGGGCGAGCCGCCGGGCCCGCGGCGTGACCCGCGCGGCGGGCCGCCCGACGACGTTCTGCTGCCCTTCATGCCGCCGGGCCTGCCGCGTGGCGTGGGTGTCGTGGTGTTCCTGTCGGTGCTGTTCGTCGCCGTGGCGGCGGGCGCCTATCCGGTCGTTCGGCGACTGACGCGACGGCTGGAGTCGCTCAAGCGTGGTGTCGAGCGCTTCGGCGCCGGGCAGCTCGACCACCGCGTCGTGGTGAGCGGTCGCGACGAGGTGGCGGCCGTGGCTGCGAGTTTCAACCACGCAGCGGCGCGCGTGGAGGCCCTGGTGCAGTCCAACAAGTCGCTGCTGGCCAATGCCAGCCACGAGCTGCGATCGCCGCTGGCCCGCATGAAGATGGCCGTGTCGATGCTCGACGAGGTGTCGCCGGCACAGCGCGATCAGCTCAAGCGCGAGATCGAGACCAACGTGGCCGAGCTCGACGCGCTGGTGGAAGAGGTGCTGCTGGCCAGCCGGCTCGACGCCTCGGAAACGCTGGACCGCCGCGACTCGGTCGACCTGCTCGGCCTGGCCGCCGAGGAGGCCGCGCGCGTCGACGCGGAGGTGGACGGGCCGTCGCTGCAGGTGCGCGGCGACGAGCGGCTGCTGCGGCGCGCCCTGCGCAACCTGCTGGAGAACGCGCGCCGCTATGGCGGCGACGAGGTGAAGGTGGAACTTGCGCGAACCCCGGCCGGGGCCGAAGCACGGGTCTGCGACCGCGGCCCCGGCGTGCCCGAGACGCTGCGCGAGCGCATCTTCGAGCCGTTCTACCGACTGCCCGGCCACGCCGAGCAGGCCGGCGGCGTCGGACTCGGCCTGAGCCTGGTGCGGCAGATCGCCCAGCGCCACGGCGGCAGCGTGCGCTGCGAGGCACGGCCCGGCGGCGGCAGCGTCTTCGTGCTCGCCCTGCCAGCGGCCTGACCCCCGGGCTGCACCGGGGCGGCGGGTGCCGCGTGCGGGTGCAGAATGGCGGCCCGTCGCACGCACCTTCTCCGCTTCCCATGCAGGGTCTGCTCCCGCTTCTCGCCGCGCTCGCGGCCTACCTGATCGGCTCGCTGTCGTTCGCGGTGATCATCAGCCGGCTGATGGGTCTGTCCGATCCGCGCACCTACGGCTCGGGCAACCCCGGCGCCACCAACGTGCTGCGCTCGGGCAACAAGGCGGCGGCGATCCTCACGCTGGTGTTCGATGCGCTCAAGGGCTACGTGCCGGTGCTGCTGGTGGCGATCTATGGCGGACGGTACGGCCTGGGCGAGGGCACGGCCGCGCTGGTGGGCCTGGCCGCCTTCCTCGGCCACCTCTGGCCAGTGTTCTTCAAGTTCCAGGGCGGCAAGGGCGTGGCCACCGCAGCCGGCGTGCTGCTCGCGCTCAACCCCTGGCTGGGCGCGGCGACGCTGCTGACCTGGATCATCATCGCCGCCTTCTTCCGCTATTCGTCGCTGGCGGCCATCGTTTCGGCAGCCTTCGCGCCGTTCTACCAGCTGCTGATCTGGGGCGCCGGGCCGACCGCGATCGCGGTGGCCGTGATGGGCCTGCTGCTGATCTGGCGCCACAGCGCCAACATCCAGAAGCTGCTCAAGGGCAACGAAAGCAAACTGGGCCAGAAAGCCAAGCCCCACGGAGGCAAGCCATGAACCTCGAGCACGGCCTGCACCGCTTCCACGTCGGCGATCGCCTGTCGGAGATGGCGGTGCACAACGGCACGGTCTACCTGGCCGGGCAGGTGCCCGACGATGCCACGCAGGACATCCGCGGCCAGACCGCGCAGGTGCTGGCGATGGTCGACAGGCTGCTGGCCGAGGCCGGCACCGATCGCGCGCGCATCCTCATGGCGCAGGTCTACCTGGCCGACATGGCCGACTTCGACGGCATGAACGCCGTCTGGGACGACTGGGTGCCGCCAGGCGACGCACCGCCGCGCGCCACGGTGCAGGCGAAGCTGGCCCGGCCGGAGTGGAAGATCGAGATCGTGGTCACCGCGGCCATCTGATGCCGGCGACGCCGCGAGCGCGGCGACAATACGGGGTTATGACCACACGAGTCCTCACCGGCATCACCACCACCGGCACGCCGCACCTGGGCAACTACGTCGGCGCCATCCGCCCGGCCATCGCCGCCAGCCGGCAGCCCGGCGTGGAGAGCTTCTTCTTCCTCGCCGACTACCACGCGCTGATCAAGTGCGACGAGCCCGCGCGCATCGAGCGCTCGCGCCTGGAGATCGCGGCGACCTGGCTCGCGGCCGGCCTCGACACCGAGCGTGTCTACTTCTACCGCCAGAGCGACATCCCCGAGATCCCCGAGCTGACCTGGCTGCTGACCTGCGTCACGCCCAAGGGGCTGATGAACCGGGCGCACGCCTACAAGGCCTCGGCGGACGCCAACCTCGAGGCGGGCGAGGACGTCGACGCCGGCGTGACCATGGGCCTGTTCAGCTACCCGATCCTGATGGCCGCCGACATCCTGATGTTCAACGCGCACCAAGTGCCGGTGGGCCGCGACCAGGTCCAGCACCTCGAGACGGCACGCG
This sequence comes from Piscinibacter sp., assembly GCF_050175855.1. Taxonomy (GTDB): domain Bacteria; phylum Pseudomonadota; class Gammaproteobacteria; order Burkholderiales; family Burkholderiaceae_C; genus Piscinibacter. The sequence continues at coordinate 9,225 of NZ_JBFXIO010000113.1, read as the reverse complement.
ACATTGCGCAGCGCTTCAACCACCTCTTCGGCCAAGGCCGCGAGCATTTCGTGCTGCCAGAGGTGGTGGTCGACGAGCAGGTGGCCACGCTGCCCGGGCTCGACGGCCGCAAGATGTCGAAGAGCTACGACAACACCATTCCGCTGTTCGAAGGCGGCGCCAAGGGGCTGCAGGCGGCGCTGGCGCGCGTGGTCACCGATTCGAAGCTGCCCGGCGAGCCAAAGGACCCGGACAGCGCGCACCTGGTGACGATCTACGAGGCCTTCGCCGGCGCCGACGAGCGGGTGCAGTTCCGCGCCGACCTGAAGGCCGGGCTCGGCTGGGGTGACGCCAAGCAGCGCGTGTACGAGCGGCTGGAGCGCGACATCGCGCCGATGCGCGAACGCTACGAGTCGCTGATCGCCCACCCGGCGCGCATCGAGGAGGCGCTGATGGAAGGTGCGCGCAAGGCCCGCACCATTGCCGCGCCGTTCCTCGCGCAGTTGCGCGAGGCGGTCGGCCTGCGGCGCATGACGGCGGCGCTGTCGACGGCGGGCGAGAAGCGGGCGCAGGGCAAGCCGAAGCAGCCCGAGTTCAAGCAGTACCGCGAGGCCGACGGCCGCTTCTACTTCAAGCTGCTGTCGGGCGACGGCCGGCTGCTGCTGCAGAGCGAGGGCTTCGCCTCCGGCAAGGACGCGGGCCAGTGCGTGGCCCGCCTGAAGCGCGAAGGTGCGGCGGCGCTGGCCGGGGTGCCTGCCGCGCGGCCGGAAGGCGTCGGCGAGGCCGACGTCGCTGCCGCACTGGTGCAGCTGATGGCCGAGGAATGAAGAACATCGTCGTCCTGATCTCGGGACGCGGCTCCAACATGGAGGCCATCGTGCAGGCCTGCGCCACCGAGGGCTGGAACGCGCGCATCGCGGCCGTGGTGAGCAACCAGACCGACGCAGCCGGCCTGGACTTCGCCCGCGCACGCGGCATCGCCACCGCGGTGGTCGACCATCGCGCGCATCCGTCGCGGGAGGCCTTCGACGCGGCACTGCGCGAGGCCATCGACGCCTTCGCGCCCGACCTGCTGGTGCTGGCGGGCTTCATGCGCATCCTCACGCCGGGCTTCGTGGCGCACTACGCCGGCCGCATGGTCAACGTGCATCCCTCGCTGCTGCCGGCCTTCACCGGGCTGCAGACGCATCGGCGCGCCATCGAGGCCGGCTGCAAGGCGGCCGGCGCGACGGTGCATTTCGTCACCGCCGAACTCGACCACGGGCCGATCATCGCCCAGGCCGTGGTGCCGGTGCTGCCCGGCGACACCGAAGAGACGCTGGCCGCCCGCGTACTCGCACGGGAGCACGTGCTCTATCCGCGCGCCGTGCGCTGGCTGGTCGACGGCCTGCTGCGCGTGGAAGGCCAGAGCGTGCGACACCTGCGCGGCGAACCCCAGCTTCTCGTCTGATGCATCCGAACGCCCTGCTCGAACTCGCCACCGAACTGCTGCACCGCGTGCTGCAGTTCAAGCACCCGGCCGACGGCGTGGTGTCGGACTTCTTCCGCCAGCACAAGGCGCTGGGCAGCCGCGAGCGCCACACCCTGGCCGAGACCACCTACGCCGTGCTGCGCCAGCGCCTGCTGTTCCAGCATCTGGCGCAGTCGGGCAAGGGCGAGATGGAGCGGCGCCTGGCCGTCCTCGGCTGGCAGGGCAACGAGGGCTTCCTGCGCGCCGCGCTGTCCGAGGCCGAGCAGCAGTGGCTGGCCCAGGTGCAGGCCGTCGACCGCTCGGCGCTGGCCGAGAAGCTGCGCCACAACCTGCCCGACTGGCTGGCCGAGGCGCTGCAGCGCGAGCTCGGCGACGACTTCTGGCCGTTCGTCGAGAGCATGAGTGCGGGTGCGCCGCTGGACCTGCGCGTCAACACCTTCAAGGCCAGGCGCGACGAGGTGAAGGCGGCGCTCGCCCAGGTGGGCATCGAAGCCGAGGACACGCCGTACTCGCCGATCGGCCTGCGCGTGCACGGCAAGCCGGCGCTGCACAAGCTCGAGGTCTTCACCCGCGGCGACGTCGAGGTGCAGGACGAGGGCAGCCAGCTGCTGGCGCTGCTTCTCGATGCCAAGCGCGGCGAGATGGTGGTGGATTTCTGCGCCGGCGCCGGCGGCAAGACGCTGGCGCTCGGCGCGGCAATGCGCAACACCGGTCGGTTGTACGCGTTCGACACTTCGGGTCACCGGCTGGCGGCGCTCAAGCCGCGGCTGGCGCGCAGCGGGCTGTCCAACGTCTACCCGGTGCAGATTGCCCACGAGCGCGACGAGCGCATCAAGCGCCTGGCCGGCAAGATCGACCGCGTGCTGGTCGACGCGCCCTGCTCGGGCCTGGGCACACTGCGCCGCAACCCCGACCTCAAGTGGCGCCAGACGCCGCAGGGCATCGAGGAGCTGCGCGCCAAGCAGGCGGCCATCCTGGCCAGCGCGGCACGCCTGCTCAAGCCGGGCGGTCGCCTCGTCTACGCCACCTGCAGCCTGCTCAGGGAAGAGAACGAAGCCATTGCCGAGGCGTTCACCGTGGCCAGCCAGGGCAGCTTCACTCCGCTGCCGGCGGAGCAGGCGCTCGCCGCTGCCCGCGTGGACAGGAGCTTCGAACTGGTGCGCAATGGCTGCCTGCGGCTCTGGCCGCATCGGCACGCCACCGATGGCTTCTTTGCTGCGTTGTGGCAAAAGACTTGATCGGTCGCAAATAGCCGCCATCTGCAGTCAAGTGGCGGTGTGACATCACGTAGTTTCCGCGTTCCATCCGGAGCCCCGCCACTTACAATCGCACTGCCGTTGTTCTTGACGGCGATCTAGGCGGGTTCATGGAAATTCTTTCGTCGGTTTGGGACGGCATCGTGTCGTGGCTGTCCAATGGTTTGATCGAGACCACCTGGTGGCAGGTGCTGGCCTTCACGCTGGTGGCCACGCACATCACCATCGCGGCGGTGACGATCTTCCTGCACCGTTCCCAGGCACACCGTGCGCTGGACCTCGGGCCCGTCCCCTCCCATTTCTTCCGCTTCTGGCTGTGGCTGACCACCGGCATGGTCACCAAGGAGTGGGTGGCCATCCACCGCAAGCATCACGCCAAGTGCGAGACGGTCGACGACCCGCACAGCCCGCAGACGCGCGGCATCAAGAAGGTGCTGCTCGAAGGCAGCGAGCTCTACCGCGCCGAAGCCAAGGTGCAGGAGACGCTGACCAAGTACGGCCACGGAACGCCCGATGACTGGCTCGAGCGCAACCTCTACACCCGCTACAGCTGGCAGGGGGTGGGGCTGATGCTGATCATCGACCTGATGCTGTTCGGTGCCATCGGCGCCACGGTGTGGGCGGTGCAGATGCTGTGGATCCCGATCACCGCGGCCGGCATCATCAACGGCATCGGCCACTGGTGGGGTTATCGCAATTTCGAGGCGCAGGACGCTTCCACCAACGTTTCGCCCTGGGGCATCGTGATCGGTGGCGAGGAACTGCACAACAACCACCATACCTACCCGACCTCGGCCAAGCTGTCGGTCAAGCCCTACGAGTTCGACATCGGCTGGCTCTACATCCGCGTGCTCGAGACGCTGGGCTGGGCCAAGGTGCGCAAGACGCCGCCGATGCTCAAGCTCGGTGAGGTCAAGCCGGTGGCCGACGGCAAGACGCTGGAGGCGATCATCGCCAACCGCTACGAGGTGATGGCCAAGTACGCGAACGAGATGCGCGCTGCCTGCGGCGCCGAACTCGAGCGCCTGAAGGCGCAGGGCGGCGAGAACACCGCGCGCGTCAAGCAGATGCTGCTCGCGCAGCGCTGGCTGCACCGCGACGAGGAGAAGATCCCCGCCGAGCTGCGCGCAACGGTGGCCCAGGCGGCGGCCAGTTCCGATTCGCTGGCGAAGCTGGTGGCGATGCGCGAGGAACTGCGCCAGCTGTGGACGCGTACCAACGTGTCGGCCGAGCAGCTGGTGGCCGATCTGCAGGCCTGGTGCCGCAAGGCCGAGGACAGCGGCATCGCCGCGCTGCGCGAGTTCTCGCTCAAGCTGCGCGCCGCCCACGCCTGAGGGCGCATCACCCAAAACAAAAGGGCCGCGGAAGCGGCCCTTTGTCATTGGAAGCGGCTGAAGCGATTACTTCAGCTTGGTTTCCTTGTACTTCACGTGCTTGCGCGCCTTCGGATCGAACTTCATGATCTCGATCTTCTCGGGCGTCGTCTTCTTGTTCTTGTCGGTCGTGTAGAAGTGACCGGTGCCGGCCGACGATTCCAGCTTGATCTTCTCGCGTCCACCTTTGGCCATGTCGTGCTCCTAGATCAGAGTTCGCCCTTGGCGCGAAGATCGGCAACCACCTGGTCGATGCCGACCTTGTCGATCAGGCGCAGCGCGGCGTTGCTGACGCGCAGACGCACCCAGCGGTTTTCGGTTTCCAGCCAGAAGCGGCGGTACTGCAGGTTCGGCAGGAAACGGCGCTTCGTTTTGTTGTTGGCGTGGGAGACGTTGTTCCCCACCATCGGGCGCTTGCCCGTGACTTGACAGACGCGTGCCATCGCTCGCTACCTCGCTTCAGGTCTATCCAATGGATTTCGTGCCGACGGATTTCGGCAAAGACCGCGAGTATAGCTGATTTCCGGCCGGCTCTACTGCTCCAGGAAGCGCTGGGCGTCCAGCGCCGCCATGCAGCCGGTGCCGGCGCTGGTGATCGCCTGGCGGTAGACGTGGTCCTGCACGTCACCGGCGGCGAACACCCCGTTCACGCTGGTCATCGTGGCCATGCCGTTCAGGCCGCCGCGGGTGATGATGTAGCCGTCCTTCATCTCCAACTGGCCCTTGAAGATGTCGGTGTTGGGCTGATGGCCGATGGCGATGAAGCAGCCCTTGAGCGCGATGTCGGTGCTGGCGTCGCTCTGCGTGTTCCGGATGCGCACGCCGGTGACCCCGGAGTCGTCACCCAGCACCTCGTCGAGCGTGTGCCACAGGTGCAGTTGCATCGTGCCGGCTTTCACCCTTTCCATCAGCTTGTCGACCAGGATCGGTTCGGCGCGGAACTTGTCGCGGCGGTGGATCAGGTGCACCTTGCTGGCGATGTTCGACAGGTACAGCGCTTCCTCGACGGCGGTGTTGCCGCCGCCGACCACGCAGACCTCCTGCCCGCGGTAGAAGAAGCCGTCGCAGGTGGCGCAGCCGCTGACGCCGCGGCCCATGAACGACTGCTCCGAAGGCAGGCCGAGGTACTTGGCGCTGGCGCCGGTGGCGATGATCAGCGCGTCGCAGGTGTAGCTGCCGGAGTCGCCGGTCAGCGTGAACGGGCGCTGGCTCAGGTCGACCTGGTTGATGTGGTCGAACACGATCTGGGTGTTGAAGCGCTCGGCGTGGCGCTGGAAGCGCGCCATCAACTCGGGGCCCATCACGCCGTCGACGTCGGCCGGCCAGTTGTCGACCTCGGTGGTGGTCATCAGCTGCCCGCCCTGGGCGATGCCGGTGATCAGCACCGGCTTGAGGTTGGCGCGGGCGGCATAGACGGCAGCGGGGTAGCCCGCCGGGCCGGAGCCGAGGATCAGGACTTGGGCGTGCAGGGTGGGGGTGCTCATGGGAAAACGCCTCGAAAACGGGGAAGTGTCGGCAATGACACCACAACTCAGGGTCGCGAGTCTGGCATGGGGCCGGAACCGGTTGGCGTCATTTCTCGTAATGACGACAATAGTCCCCGGCGCTGAAATGTGGCATTTTCACGCGCACGGGCGCAACCCGGCGTCCGCTGACAGGGCCCGACCGGCCACAGCACTCGAAACAGAACGAAGGGAAAACGTATGGCGATGCTCTCCAACCTGGACCTGATCCGGCGTGTGCCGCTCTTTTCGATGCTCACCAACGATCAGGCGCAGAGCATCGCCGACAGCGTCGTCAAGCGGCGTTTCCGGCGCGGCGAGATCATCGTCGAGCACGGCAAGAAGTCCAACGCGCTGTTCATCCTGCTGACCGGCCGCGCCCGCGTGCTGACCTCCGACTCGCGCGGCCGCGAGGTCATCCTCGCCGTGCTGCAGCCCGGCGACTACGTCGGCGAGATGAGCCTGATCGACAACGAGCCGCATTCGGCCACGGTGCGTGCCGAGGTGCAGACCGACATGCTGATCCTCGGCCGCGCCGAGTTCGCCCGCTGCCTGCCGGAGAACTCCAGCCTGTCGTACGCGATCATGCGTGGCCTGGTGCAGCGCCTGCGCAGTGCCGACCGGCAGATCGAGTCGCTGGCCCTGCTCGACGTCTACGGCCGCGTCGCCCGCGCCCTGCTCGACATGGCCGAGATGGACGGTGACACCAAGATCATCCGCAACAAGGTCTCGCGGCAGGACCTGGCCAAGATCGTCGGCGCGTCGCGCGAGATGGTCAGCCGCGTGATGAAGGACCTGGAGGAGCGCGGCATGGTCCATACGCAGGAGAACGGCTCGGTGATCATCAAGGAGCAGCTCACCGGCTGATGCCCGCCCGATCGCGCCCTGCGCGGGTGGGGCGCGTCACTGCCTGAAGGAAGCCCAGGGTGTCCCGACGATGCTGGAGTCGGGAGTCGATGTGCTGTTGCTGGCCAGGAACAGATCGACGTCGACCACGCTCGCGCGCGCCGTCATCAGGAGGCGGTCTCCCTGCGCATCGGTCATCCGCAGCTGTCCCGAGCCCGGGTCGCTGGTGGTGATGTCGAACGGCGTGATCTGAGTCAGCACATAGATGTCGCTGCCGAGCTGCAGGCTGCCGTTGATGCTCGCCACAACGGTCGTGCCAGACTCGGTGCGATCGACGTCGAAGTTGAGGATGGCGACCTCTTCGCCGGTGTCGGTGTTGGTCACGGAAACCATGTCCTGGTAGCGCACGAAGCTGCGCAGGCCGCCGATCACCGGCGACACCCACAGCCGCGCCGAGCCGTCCAGGCTGCCGATGCTGGCCACCGACAGCAGATCCATCGTGACCGTGGCGTCGAATGCCGCAGGCTGTGCTCGCGTATCGAGCACGACCGCGTTGAAGCGCATCGTGAAGCCACCGTTGATCGCCGGTGCGCCTGCTCCCCCGAGGCAATCGGCATACGAGAACGTCACGGTGTCGCCGGTGGTCAGCAGCCGATTGTTGTCGGCGTCATCGACGGTGACCGTCACCGTGCCCCCGGCGACGCAAGCCTGCACGTCCTGCTCGATCGCCAGCGGCCGCGCGCGTTCGGCGCGCGTCAGGTGTGCCGCGGCCCGCCCGGCCAGGTGCAGGGGTTGCGAGCGCGCCGTTCCCAGCGGCTGGCTGACGGAAACGTCTCCCCCCAGCGCGGACAGCAGTGCCTCGATCGCATCCGTGGACACTTCGGGCAGATTGGACGTGTTGATGTCGGCGCCCGCCGAGGCCACGCCAGTGCGGATGTCGCTCGGAAATTTGACGGTCGGCTCGTCGGCGCCGCCACCGCCGCCACAGGCGACGAGTGCGGCAGCGGCAATGCCGGCGACGGCGATTCGGATGCGGGCGCTGGGTCGGTTCAATTCGGCCTCGGAGGGGTATGAAGACAGCCGCGAGTGTGACCCGGCACGGCTCCCAGCGCACGCCGCGCCGGCCGCGCCCGCGATCACCCCCCAACCCCTAGGGAGCCGGCGAGCAACGACAATCCGGGCGTGAGTACCGCCCTCGACACCCGCCGCCCGCCTGCCGGCGCCCGCGCGCTGACCAGCTACAAGCCGTACTGGGCACGGCGCTTCGGGCCGGCGCCCTTCCTGCCGATGAGCCGCGCCGAGATGGATGCGCTCGGCTGGGATTCGTGCGACGTGATCGTGGTGACGGGCGACGCCTACGTCGACCACCCGAGCTTCGGCATGGCGGTGATCGGCCGCACGCTGGAGGCGCAGGGCTTTCGCGTCGGCATCATCGCGCAGCCCGACTGGCAGTCGGCCGATCCGTTCAAGGTGCTGGGCAAGCCGAACCTGTTCTTCGGCGTGACCGCCGGCAACATGGATTCGATGATCAACCGGTACACCGCCGACCGGAAGATCCGCAGCGACGACGCCTACACGCCCGGCGGCGAGGGCGGCAAGCGGCCCGACCGCAGCTCGCTGGTCTACGCGCAGCGCTGCAAGGAAGCCTACAACGACGTCGCCGTAGTGCTCGGCGGCATCGAGGCCAGCCTGCGCCGCATCGCCCACTACGACTACTGGCAGGACAAGGTGCGCCGCTCCATCCTGGTCGACAGCAAGGCCGACCTGCTGCTGTACGGCAACGCCGAGCGCGCGATCGTCGAGATCGCCCACCGCCTGGCGCGCAAGGAACCGGTGGAGGCAATCACCGACGTTCGCGGCACCGCCTTCATGCGCCGCGCCGACGACCCGACGGCCGAGGGCTGGTTCGAGATCGATTCGACCGAGGTCGACCGCCCGGGCCGCATCGACTCGCACATCAATCCGTACCTGACCACGTCCGAAGCGGCCGCGTCGCAGGGCGCGAGCTGTGCGAAGGAAGAGGGCGCGAAGGCCGAAGACGTCAAGCCGATCAGGTTCGTGCCCAAAGCCACCGGCCGCATCACGATGCCGCCGCGCGAGCGCACGGTGATCCGCCTGCCGAGCTACGAACAGGTGAAGAGCGACCCGGTGCTCTACGCCCACGCCAACCGCGTGCTGCACCTGGAGACCAACCCCGGCAATGCGCGGGCGCTGGTGCAGCGTCATGCGGACCGGGATGTCTGGATCAACCCACCGCCCATCCCGCTGAGCACCGCGGAGATGGACCATGTGTTCGACCTGCCCTACGCGCGCTGCCCGCATCCGCGCTATGCCGACGAGGGCGGCGGCCACGACGGGCCGACCAAGATCCCGGCGTGGGAGATGATCCGCTTCAGCGTCAACATCATGCGCGGCTGCTTCGGCGGCTGCACCTTCTGCTCGATCACCGAGCACGAGGGACGCATCATCCAGAGCCGCAGCGAAGACTCGGTGATCCGCGAGATCGAGGAGATCCGCGACAAGGTCAAGGGCTTCACCGGGGTGATCAGCGATCTCGGCGGGCCGACGGCCAACATGTACCGCATCGGCTGCAAGAGCCCGGAAATCGAGGCGGCCTGCCGCAAGCCGAGCTGCGTCTATCCCGGTATCTGCCCGAACCTGAACACCGACCACGGCCCGCTGGTGCACATGTACCGCCGTGCCCGGGCGCTGCGCGGCATCAAGAAGATCCTGATCGGCTCGGGGCTGCGCTACGACCTGGCGGTGCGCTCGCCGGAGTACGTGAAGGAGCTGGTCAC
>NZ_JBFXIO010000112.1:0-12365 GCF_050175855.1 Piscinibacter sp. | reverse complement strand
GCTCGACTGGATCGCCACGCAGCCCCGGCTCGACGCTTCACGCGTGGTGGTGCGCGGCGGCAGCTACGGCGGCTACATGAGCCTGGCGGTGGCCGCCACCTACCCGCAACGCATCGCCGGCGCGATCGACATCGTGGGCATCTCGAATTTCGTGACCTTCCTGCGCAGCACCGAGAGCTACCGGCGTGACCTGCGCCGCGTCGAATACGGCGACGAGCGCGACCCGGCGATGCGCGAGTTCCTCGAACGCATCTCGCCGACCACCAACGCAGCGAAGATCATCAAGCCGCTGTTCGTGGTGCAGGGGCGCAACGACCCCCGCGTGCCCTACACCGAGGCCGAGCAGATCGTCGAGAAGGTGCGCGAACGCGGCACGCCGGTGTGGTATCTGCGTGCCGAGAACGAGGGCCACGGCTTCCGGCGCAAGGAGAACGCCGATTACCTGTTCTGGGCAACGACGCTGTTCCTGCGTGAGACGCTGCTGAAGTAGCCGCGCGAACGCGGCTGGCCGTTCACTTCTGCCCGGCGGCGCGGGCGCGTGCCTCGTCCTCGTGCATGTGCTTGAGGAAGAAGCGCACGTAGAACGCGCCCATGCCGAGCATGAAGGCGATCACGCCGGCGCTGAGCAGACCGTAGTCGGTGGAGAAGAAGTCGCGAAGTGCGTGCATGAGGAACCTCCTTCTTGTTCGTGTAGGAGAGTCTGTTCCTCATGCCCCCCAGGGTGTGTTGCGCTGCATCAAGGCTTCAGCGCGCCGGCTGCGGATCCTGGAAGCCGTGCGCGCGGAAGGTCAGCACCAGCGTGTCGCGATGGCCGCCGGGTTCGGCCGGCTGGATGGGCGTGGTCTCGTGGATCACGCGCTCGTCGTCGAGCAGCAGCGTGGTCCACGGCCGCGTCAGCGTGAAGCGCAGCCCGCTCGGGCCGTCGGCTTCGAACACGCGCGACTCGCCGCCCTTCACGCCAGCGCGCGCAACCAGCACAACGGCCACGAAGTCGACGCCGTCGCGGTGTGCACCTTCCGGCGTGGGCCGCCCGATGCCGCCTTCGGTGTCGATGCGGAACTGGTGCGCCTCGACGTACCAGGGCTGCTCGCCCTTGCGCGCAGAGCAGGCGGTGCCGAGCGCCACCAGCAGGCGTGCGAATGCCGCGTCGCCGGCCAGTGCGGGCTCGAGCGGCTCGAACCATCGCTCGATGCCGCCGTGCAGCGCGTTGTACGACACCGGCTGCCAGTGCGCGCGGTGCGGCACCTGCGTCACCGCGCCGCCGGAGACCACGAAGTTGCCGTGGCGGCGGCGGCGATAGCGGCCACCGTCGCGCAGATGGGCGTCGGGCGGCAGGCGATCCCACGACGGCATCCAGGCGTCGAGCGCAGCCAGGTCGAGGCCAGTGAGTTGCGCGAGGCCCTCGGGCGCGAGCGTGGCGTGGCCGTCGCGGCGCAGGGCTTCGTCGAGCGCAGCCGGCGGCGTGATCGGTGGGGCGAGCAGTTGGGTCATGCCCGGATCATGCCTGCATCCGGCCGACAGGCTTCGTGCCAGGGCGTGCCTTCGAGGCCGGGCGCGCCGGCAAGTTCCACCGGAAGCGACGCGGAGTCGACGCTTTCACCCGGCGTTACCCGGGCCCACACAACTTCACTCAAGGAGAGCACCTGCTTCACGCGAGCGGGGCATCGTGCACTGGCCGCGGACGACCAAGCCCGCGGCCTTCACTCACGACAAGGAGTCTCTCCATGAAGAAGATCGCCAACGCTCTCCTGTGTGTCTCGATGCTCGGCGCGGCCGCAGTGCATGCCGAAGGCCTGTCCATCGGCGGCAGCCTGGCCAGCACGAAGTGGAAGGGCGACGACATCGGCGGCCTGTCGACCGACAAGTCGGCCACCGGCGGCAAGATCTACGGCGGCTACTCGTTCACGCCGAACTTCGGGCTCGAGGCCGGCTATGCCACCTTCGGCAAGTACCAGAGCGCTGCCGGCAGCCTCAAGGCCGACGGCTTCTATGCCGACGCGGTGGGCACGTTGCCGCTGGGCAACGGCTTCTCGGCACTGGGCCGCGTCGGCGTGTTCAACGGCAAGCTCGACAGCAGCCTCGGCGGCGACGACCGCGGCACCAGCTACAAGGTCGGCGCCGGCGTGCAGTACGACTTCGACCCGAAGCTCGGCATCCGCGGCGAGTGGGAGCGCTACCGCTTCGACGCGCTGGGCTCGAAGTCGAACGCCGACATGTACTCGGTGGGCCTGAACTACAAGTTCTGACGCCCGCTTCAGGAACCGTAGCGCTGGCGCGCGATCTCCGCACCGCGTGCCAGCGCCTCCAGTTTCTTCACCGCCACCTCGCGCGACATCGGCGCGAGGCCGCAGTTCGTGCAGGGGAACAACCGCTCCTTCGGCACGAACTGCAGCGCGCGGCCGATGGTGTCGGCCACCTCTTCCGGCGTCTCGATCACCTCGGAGGCCACGTCGATCACGCCGACCATCACGTCCTTGCCCTTGAGCAGCGCCATCAGCTCGGGCGGAACGTGGGAGTGGTAGCACTCCAGCGAGACCTGGTCGATGCGGCTCTTCGCCAGCGCCGGAAACACCTGCTCGTACTGGCGCCACTGGTCACCCAGCGTGGCCTTCCAGTCGACGTTGGCCTGGATGCCGTAGCCGTAGCAGATGTGCACCGCGGTCTTGCACTTCAGCCCCTGCGCGGCGCGCTCCAGCGCGGCCACGCCCCACTCGGCGGCTTCCTTCATGTAGACGTTGAAGGCCGGCTCGTCGAACTGCACGATGTCGACGCCGTCGGCTTCCAGCGCCAGCGCTTCCTGGTTGAGCAGTTCGGCGAAGGCGAAGGCGAGTTTGACCTTGTCGCCGTAATAGCGGTCGGCCACCGTGTCGACGATGGTCATCGGGCCGGGCAGCGTGAACTTCAGCCGGTGCTTCGTGTGGGCGCGCGCCAGCCGGGCTTCCATCGCATGCACCCGGCCGCTCAGGCGCAGCGGCGCCACCACCTGCGGCACCATCGCGTCGTAGCGGTTGTTGCGGATGCCCATCTTCACCTTGTGCTCGAAGTCGATGCCTTCGACGCGCTCGACGAAGCCGTGCACGAAATGCTGCCGGGCCTGCTCGCCGTCGCCGACGATGGTGAGCCCGGCGTCTTCCTGTTCCTTGATGGCCAGCAGCGTGGCGTCACGCTTGGCCGCGTCGAGCTCGGGGCCGCTGCTGCGCCACTGCGGCCACAGCTTCTCGGTCTCGGCCAGCCAGCCGGGCTTGGGCAGGCTGCCCGCGATGCAGGTGTCGAACATGGTGAGGGCCTCTGTGGAGTCAGGCCCCGATGCTCGCCTTTTCAGCCCGCCGGCGCATCGGGATCGGCCATGACGCGCACGCGCGCGCCGGCCACCGCCACCACTTGGCCCGCGCGGATCTTGCAGGTCTTGCGCAGTTCGTCGCGGCCGTCGACCTGCACGCGGCCATCGGCCACCATGGCCTTGGCCGCGCCGCCGCTGGGGGCCAGGCCGGTGGCCTTGAGCAGGGCGTCGAGGGTGACGAAGTCGCCACGCAGCGGGAAATCGATGCTGCGCATCAGCGCTCCAGGGTAGAAAGATCGAACTCGCGCGCCAGCAGCGCATAGGAGCGACGGCGCACGGCGGGATCGAAAGCCCAGGTGTTGATCACCAGTTCGTCGAGCTGCAGTTCGGCGGCGAGCCGGCGCAAGCGCTCGGCCACCTCGCCCGCTTCGCCGACGAAGGCCTTGGCACGCATCGCCGCCAGCGTCGGTTCGTCCTCGGGGCGAAAGCCCTGCGCGGCCAGCCGGGCCGGATCGCGCAGGGCGCCGAGCACGCCGCGCTGCCGGTCCATGCGCCAGTGGTCGCGGCTGAGCGCGTGGTGGCGCGCCTCGTCGGCGCGTTCGGCCACGAGCGCCCAGACGCAGATCGTGGCCTGCGGCCTCGGGTGCTTCGGGCTCGGCCGGTACAGCTCGCGGTACAGCGAGAGCGCGCGCTCCACGCCCTGCCCGTCCATGAAGAAGTAGGCGAAGGCATAGGGCAGGCCGAGGTGCGCGGCGAGCTGCGCGCCGTAGTCGGAGCTGCCGAGGATCCACAGGGTGGGCGCCGTCTCGCCGCGCGGGTGGGCCGTGAGGCCGTGATGAGACGGCTGCGAGGTCCAGGCCTGCAGGTCCATCACCTGCTCGGGGAACTGCTCGGCGGCGTGGTGCGCGTTCGGATTCAGCGCCCGCGCGAAGCGCATCTCGCCGCCCGGCGCGCGGCCCACGCCGAGGTCGATGCGCCCGGGCGCCAGCGCCTCGAGAACGCGGAACTGCTCGGCCACCTTGAGCGCGCTGTAGTGGGTCAGCATCACACCGGCGCTGCCGATGCGGATGCGCCGCGTGCGTGCGGCCACCGCGGCCATCAGCACCTCCGGCGCGCTGCCGACGATGGTGGGCAGGCCGTGGTGTTCGCTCAGCCAGAAGCGCGCGTAGCCGAGCGCCTCGGCGTGTTCGGCGAGCGCCAGCGTGTCGCGGATGGCCGCATCCTCACCCTGGCCTTCCAGGGCGATGGACTGGTCGAGTACGGAGAGACGAAGGGTCATGCGCGATGTGAGGCCCGGCAAAGCCGAGAGCTTGGCACATCGCGCGCCGCGCTGCAGCGCGGGCGGCGCTCAGTCGTCGCGGCCGTGCTTGCCGTGACCGCGACCGTGCTTGCCGTGGCCCTTGCCCTCGCGCGGCTCGTACTCCGACGACTTGACGAAGTACACCGGCCGGCCGCAGGCGTCGTAACGGTGGCAGTGCTTGCCCCAGTTCTTCGCATGACCGGGCGGAACATGCAGGTAGACCGGCTGCATCACCACGTGCCGGGTCGGCTGAGCGATGACCACCGGCTGCGGATAGAGCACCGGCGGCGGCGGCGCGTTGCCGAAGTCGACGCGGCCGTACACGCCGGGGGCGATCTCGCCGCCGACGCTGATGTTGACGATGGGGTCGGCGGCCGCGGCGTGCAGGCTGACCAGCGAAAGAACGCCGAGGGCGGTGAGGGAGCGGATGTTCATGGCCGAGAGCATCCCACGGAGCAGCCCCGCCCGGCGGTGAGCGAATGTGTCGCCAGCCCATGCCGCCCCACGCAATCGACGAGCTCGTGCATCACGTCACGAAGCGACGGGGCACATCCGGGCCCCTCGTGTACATTACGGCCCACAGTTCTACGCAAGTCACCGATCGTTCGTGATCTCCGTTCTTCCCACTGCGCACGCCGCAGTCGGCATCGTTCGAAATCCCCTGCTCGTTGCTTGAGTGTGCTGAGTGCGCCGGCACTCCGGCGCTTTTTCGTACTCATTGTTTTTGATAGATAGGATCCGTCCATGACGACCCAGACCGGTACCGTGAAGTGGTTCAACGAAGCCAAGGGCTATGGCTTCATCGCGCAAGACGCCGGCGGTGCCGACCTCTTCGCCCACTTCCGCGACATCCAGGGCACCGGCTTCAAGACGCTGCAGGAAAACCAGCGCGTCGAATTCGAAGTCAAGCAAGGCCAGAAGGGCCTGCAGGCGGCCAACATCCGCCCACTGTGATCCCTCGCTGACCGGATGGCGGGCCACGTGCCCGCCTGAAGGACGAAGCCGCGGCACCGCCGCGGCTTTTTCGTTTCTGCGCGCCGCGTCGCCCAGGCGACGCCGGGGTCTCGCCCAGGCGCCTAACATCCGGCGCTCTTCAGCCGGAGTCGACCCCATGACCGATCTCGCCACCACCATCAACCACCAGATCCGCCTCGCCGCCCGCCCGGTGGGCTTGCCGAAGGACAGCGACTGGTCGTTCACCGAGGAACCGGTGGCCGCGCCGGCCGACGGCGGCGTGCTGGTGCGCACCACGCACCTCTCGCTCGACCCGGCCATGCGCGGCTGGATGAACGAAGGCAAGAGCTACATCCCGCCGGTGGGCATCGGCGAAGTGATGCGCGCCGGCGGCATCGGCGAGGTGGTCGCCTCGCGCCATGCCGCCTTCGCGGTCGGCGACACGGTCAGCGCCGGCCTGGGCGTGCAGGAGTACTGCCTGATCCCGGCCGACCAGATCAAGCGCTCGGGCCTGGTGAAGATCGACATCCGGCTGGGCAGCCCCACGCAGTGGCTGAACGTGCTGGGCATGCCCGGCATGACCGGCTACTTCGGGCTGATGGACGTGGGCCAGCCGAAGGCCGGCGAGACGCTGGTGGTCTCCGGCGCGGCCGGCGCGGTGGGCCAGACGGTCGGTCAGCTGGCCAAGATCAAGGGCTGCCGCGTCGTCGGCATCGCCGGCGGTCCGGACAAGTGCCGCTGGGTCGTCGAGGAACTCGGCTTCGACGCCTGCATCGACTACAAGGCAGGCAGCGTGCGCGACGGGCTGAAGCAGCACTGCCCCGACGGCATCGACATCTACTTCGACAACGTCGGCGGCGAGATCCTCGACACCGTGCTCACGCGCATCAACCGCAAGGCACGCATCGTGATCTGCGGCGCGATCAGCCAGTACAACAACACCACGCCGGTGCAGGGCCCGAAGAACTACCTGTCGCTGCTGGTCAACCGCGCGCGCATGGAAGGCATCGTGGTGTTCGACTACGCCGACCGCTACCCGCAGGCCATCGCCGAGATGGCCGGCTACCTGAAGGACGGCCGCATGAAGAGCAAGGAAGACGTGGTCGACGGTCTGGCCAACTTCCCCGCGACACTGCTCAAGCTGTTCAATGGGCAGAACTTCGGCAAGCTGGTTCTGCGCGTCGGATAGGACGGATTTCTCGCTTCAGGGTGTGCCCGGCTGCCGGCGCGAGGGGTCGGGCGCCTAGACTTCGCGCGTGGCGACCGAGTCCCTCCCCTCTCCCCAGACGCTGTCCGCGTGGGCCGCCGCCTCCCGGGAACTGCTGGCCCTGACCGCCGCCGACGGAACGGTGCTGTGGAGCAACGCCGCCTTCCAGCAGCGATTCGGCGCGATCCTGCCGGCGCCGCTGCTCATCGCACCCCCGGCGAAGCCCGGCGAGGAAGTCGCCATCGGCGAGGATCTCTTCGCCGTACGCGTCCGCACGGTGCCGGAGGGCGTCGCCTGGCAACTCGAGGACCTGGGCGAGCGCCGTGAAGCGGCACGGCTGCGTGAACGGCTCGACATCGCGCAGGAGTTCGGGCGGCTCGGCCTGTGGGAACGCGAGATCAGCGGCGGACAGGGCCGCTGGGACCGGCACGTGTTCGACTTCTGGGGCCTCGATCCGGCGCAGGGAACGCCCGATCTCGAGGAAGCCACACGATTCATCCACCCGGACGACCGCTTCGACGACACCTTCGGGCAGTCGATGATGGCCCCTGGCCGCTACTCGCAGCACTACCGCGTGCTGCGGCCGGACGGCACGGTCTGCCGCATCCACTCCCAGTGGGAGGTGAAGACCGGTCCCTCGGGCAGGCCAGAGCGCGTCGTCGGCGTGATGATGGACGACACCGAGGTCTACGAGCTCGCCCGCTCGCTGGGCGACGCCAGCGCGCAGCTGAAACTGGCCGTCGAGCTGGCCGACATCGCGATCTGGCGCCACGACCTGCGCACCGATCGCATGCACTACAACGACCGCGCCTTCGCCGTGCTCGGCATCGAGCCTCGGCACGACGGCATGTCGATCGACGAAGTGCGCAGCTTCATCCATCCCGACGACATGCCCGAGGTGCTGGCCTCGGCGCAGCGTGCCCTGGCCAGCGACCGGCCGACCGACATGCAGGCGCGCTACCGCCGCAGCGACGGCAGCTGGCGCCACGTGCTGACGCGCCGCGTGGTGCAACGCGCCCCCGACGGCACGCCGCTGGCCTTCCTCGGCGTGGCGCTCGACCTCACCGACCAGGTCGAGCGCCAGCGCGAAGCCAGCGAGCTGGCGTTGCGGCTGGAGATGGCCACCAGCGCGGCCGGCGTGGGCATCTGGACGCGTGACCCCGTGACCGAAGTCGGCGAGTGGAATCGC
Organism: Piscinibacter sp.; assembly: GCF_050175855.1. Lineage (GTDB taxonomy): Bacteria > Pseudomonadota > Gammaproteobacteria > Burkholderiales > Burkholderiaceae_C > Piscinibacter. The sequence continues at coordinate 4,435 of NZ_JBFXIO010000112.1, read as the reverse complement.
GAGATGTTCGCCCTGAACGGCCGGCCGCCCGAGGCCGGCGTGCCGACGCGCCGCCAGTGGATCGACGAGATCATGCACCCCGACGACCGGCCGCGCATGAGCAGCGTCCGCGAGGAGCTGATCGAGTCGCCCAAGGGCATGGTCGAGCACGAGTACCGCATCGTCCGACCCGACGGCGCGGTGCGCTGGCTGGTCAACCGCGCGCGGCTGCTGCCCTGGGGCGGCCGCACGCTGATCTTCGGCGTGACCCTCGACATCACCGAACGGCGGCTGGCCGAGCAGGCGCGGCGCAGCACCGACCAGCGTGCCGCACTGGCCGCGCGCAGCGCCGGGATCGGCACCTGGGAAGTGGATTTCGAGAGTGGCGCCGAGCGCTGGGACGAGCAGATGTTCCGCCTGCGCGGGCTCGAGCCGCGGCGCGATCCGCCGTTGCGCGAGGAGCGGCTGTCGATCGTTCACCCGGCGGACCGTGACCGCACCATGGATGCGCGGCCGCAGTCGGCCGGTGAGCGGCGCCCGATGCGCTACGAGTTCCGCGTGCTGCTGCCCGACGGCAGCGTGCGCTGGCTGGCCTCGCGCTCGATCGCGGTGACCGACGAACAAGGGCGCGCGCTGCGCCGCATCGGCGTGAACTGGGACGTCACCGACGCCAAGGAGGCCGAAGCCGCCCGCGCCGCCACCGCCGTGGCCGAGCGCGCCAGCCAGGCCAAGTCGCAGTTTCTCGCCCGCATGAGCCACGAGCTGCGCACGCCGCTGAACGCCGTGCTTGGTTTCACCCAGCTGCTGCAATTCGAGGACACCGACCCGGCGCGCAGCGCCAAGCTCGGCCACATCCGCGCCGCCGGCGAGCACCTGCTATCGCTGATCGACGGGGTTCTCGACCTGTCCAGCCTGGAGGCCGGCAACCTGCGCTTGCAGCCTCAGCCGATCGAGCTTGCCGCGCTGGCCGACCAGGCGCTGCCACTGGTGTCGGTGCTGGCGCAGCGCCAGGGCGTGCGCCTGATGCGCGGAGAGGTCGAGGGCGTGGCCCTGGCCGATCGCACACGGACGCTGCAGGTGGTGATGAACCTGCTGACCAACGCGATCAAGTACAACCGCCCGGGCGGCGAGGTCCGCCTGTCGGCCCGCGCCGGAGTGCGGGCGGTGACGATCGAGGTGGCCGACACCGGCCGCGGCATGAGCGCCGCGCAGCTCGAGCATCTGTTCGAGCCCTTCAACCGCCTCGGCGCCGAACGCGAGGGCATCGAGGGCACCGGCATCGGGCTGACCATCGTGAAGGCGCTGGTGGGCAGCATGGGCGGGCACGTCGACGTGCGCAGCGAGCCCGGCGTGGGCAGCCGCTTCGAAGTCACGCTGCCGCGCGCGCCGGCCGGCGTCGAGCTGGCGCCACCGCCCGAGCCCGTCGCCTCGACCCCCTCGCCTCTCGAAGCCACCCGCGGCCAGCTGCTGTACATCGAGGACAACCCCGTCAACGTGCTGCTGGTCGAGGAACTGGTGCGCAACCTCTCGGGGCTGCGCATTCACAGCGAAGGCAACGGCACGGCCGGTGTGGCGCGCGCCGCGTCGCTGCGGCCCGACCTGGTGCTGATCGACATGCAGTTGCCCGACTTCGACGGCTTCGAGGTGTTGCGCCGCCTGCGCTCGCAACCCGAGACCGCGGCCATTCCCTGCGTGGCGCTGTCGGCCAACGCGATGCCGCAGGACATCGAGCGCGCCCGCGCCGCCGGTTTCGACGACTACTGGACCAAGCCGATCGACTTCCGCGCCTTCCTCGCCGCCCTCGAATCGCGCTTCCCGTCGGCCTGAGGGGCGCTCAGGCGCGCTCCGGCACCAGCCCCTTCTTGCGCAGCATCGGGTCGACCGTGGCCTCGCGACCGCGGAAGGCCCGGTAGGCCGCGCGCGGCTCGAGCGAATCACCGGCCGAGTAGATGAACTGCTGCAGGCGCTGCGCCACTGCCGGGTCGAACGGGTTGCCGGCTTCGGCGAAGGCATCGAAGCCATCCGCGTCGAGCACCTCGGCCCACAGGTAGACGTAGTAGCCGGCGGCATAGTGCGAGCCGGAGAACAGGTGCTGGAAGTGCGGCAGCCGGTGGTTCAGGCCCACGCCGTGCGGCAGCCCGATGCGCCGCAGCTCGGCCGCTTCCGCGGCGACGATGTCGACGCCGCCCGGCTCCGCCGTCGAGTGCACCGCCATGTCGACCAGCGCCGACGCGGTGTAGCGCACCGTCTCGTAGCCCTGGTTGAACCGGCGTGCCGCGTGCAGCTTGTCGACCAGCGCATCGGGGATGGGCTCGCCGCTGGCGAAGTGGCGGGCGTGCTTCTTCAGCACCGCCGGTTCGGTCAGCCAGTGCTCGAACAGCTGCGAGGGCAGCTCGACGAAATCGCGCAGCACGTTGGTGCCCGACAGACGCTCGTAGGTGACGCTGGACAGCAGCCCGTGCAGGCCGTGGCCGAACTCGTGGAACAGCGTGCGGGCGTCGTCGAAGCTCAGCAGCGTGGGCTCGCCGGGCGCGCCTTTGGCGAAGTTGTTGTTGTTCACCACGATCGGCGAGATCGTGCCGCCGCCGGCCACGTTGCGTGACTGCTGGCGGTAGTTGCTCATCCACGCGCCGCTGCGCTTGCTCGGCCGCGCGAAGTTGTCGTGCAGGAACACGCCCACGTGCGCGCCGTCACGGCCGCGCACCTCGTACACCTTCACGTCGGGGTGGTAGGCCTTCAGGTCGGGCCGGCGCACGAACTCCAGGCCGAAGAGTTGCCTGGCGCAGTCGAACACGGCCTCGACCATGCGCTCCAGCGGGAAGTACGGCTTGACCTGCGCCTCGTCGAGGTCGTAGCGCAGCGCGCGCACCTTCTCGGCGTAGTAGCGCCAGTCCCAGGCCTCGAGGGTGAGCGACTCGCCGCGCGACAGCACCAGCGCCTGCAGCGCCTCGCGTTCCTCCTCGACGCGGGCGACGGCGCGGGTCCACACCTGTTCGAGCAGCCCGCCCACCGCCGCGCGCGTGCCGGCCATGGTGTCGGCCAGCGCGTAGTCGGCATAGCAGGCATAGCCGTGGGCGCGCGCCTGTTCGTGGCGCAGCGCGAGGATCTCGCGCGCCACCGGCCGGTTGTCGCGCTCGCCGTCGTGCTCGCCGCGGCTGGTCCAGGCTCGCCAGGCCTGCTCGCGCAGGTCACGCCGTTCCGAGAAGGTCAGGAAAGGCACGATCAGCGAACGCGACAGCGTGATCACATGGGCGTCGGCGATGCCGCGGTCGGCCGCCGCCTGCCGCGCCGCCGCACGCACGAACTCGGGCAGGCCGGCGAGTTCTTCCTCGCTGCGCAGTTCGAGGCGGAACGACGACTCGTCGGCCAGCACGTTCTGGCCGAAGCGCGTGGTCAGCTCGGCCAGGCGCTGCATCACCTGCGCATAACGCTTCTGCACGTCGCCGGACAGGCGCGCGCCGGCGCGCACGAAGTCGAAGTGGAAGCGCTCCAGCAGCCGGCGCTGCTCCGCGCTCAGGCCGAGCTCGTCGCGGCGCGCGTGCAGCCCATCGATACGCTCGAACAGACCGCGGTGCATGTAGATCGCGCTCTGGTGCGCAGCCAGCTGCGGCGCCAGCTCGCGCTCGACCTGCTGCAGCGCCGGCGAGGTCTCGCTGGAGGCGAGATTGTGGAACACGCCCTCGACCCGGTAATACAGGCGGCCGCTGCGGTCCAGCGCGGCGACGGTGTTCTCGAAGGTCGGCGGCTCGGGCTGCGCCGCGATGGCGTCGATCTCGGCGAGGTGGGCGGCCCGCGCCGCCTCGAAGGCCGGCGGGAAGTGCTCGGCACGGATCTGGTCGAACGGCGGCAGGCCGAAGGGGGTGTCCCAGGGCTGCAGCAGCGGGTTGCTGGTGGCAGGCGACATGGCGGCTTCTCGGGTGGAGAGAAGCCGCGATTCTAGAAGTGGCCGCCCGGACGCGCCGGCGCGGGGTCTGCGCTGTGGCGTGACGAGAACCGCTCGGCCGCCACCTGGTAGAAGGCGATGCCTTCCTCCAGGGCGGCCTGCTCGAGACGGGCATCGTGGGCGCCACCGTCCGTGGGCACGACACGCGTGGCCCGCCGCGGCCGCAGCTCCACCTGCTCGCCCTCGCCGACGAAGCCCACCGTCTGGTAGTTCGCCATGAACAGCGAAGGCGGCACCTCGGCGTCGCGCAGCACGTCGCGGCCGAAGAACTCCGAGACATACGAAACATTGAGCAGCCCGAGCAGCGTGGGCGCCACGTCGATCTGCGAGGCCAGTGCATCGATGCGCTGCGGCGCCACCAGCCCCGGCGCCCACACCACCATCGGGATGTGGAAGCGGTCCATCGGCAGGTCGCTGCGCCCGCGGGCGATCGAGCTGTGGTCGGCGACGAACACGAACACGGTGCGGCCGAACCAGGGGTGGCTGCGCGCCTTCTCGACGAAGCGGCCGATC
>NZ_JBFXIO010000111.1:0-12375 GCF_050175855.1 Piscinibacter sp. | reverse complement strand
TGGCGCTGCGCGCCTGCGAGGCGCAGCTCGCCCAGACCGAGCTCGACGCCGCCTCGCGCGCCGAGACCGCGCGGCTGACCGAGCTGTCGGCCAAGGCCGGCTTCCAGGCCCCGGCCAGCGCCGACCTAGCCCGCGCCAGCGCCGCGCAGGGCAACGCCACGCTGACGCAGCAGCGCGCCGCCTGCGACCTGGCGGTCAAGTCGCTGGTGGCGCTCACCGCGCTGCCCGAGCCCGAGCTGCGCACGCAGCTGCAGGCGCGCCGCGCCTCGCTGCCGAAGCCGGCGCAGCTCGGCGTGGCCGCCGTGCCGGCGCAGGTGCTGGCGCAACGGCCCGACCTCGCCGCTGCCGAGCGCGAACTCGCCGCCGCTCTGGCCGACGTGAGCCAGGCCCGCGCGCAGCGCTATCCACGCATCGCCCTGGCCGGCAGCATCGGCCCCTCGCGCTTCGAAACCGGCGGCGTGAGCAGCAGCGGCACGCTGTGGAGCGTGGGCCCGGTCAGCGTGAGCCTGCCGATCTTCGACGGCGGCGTACGCCGCGCCAACGCCGCTGCCGCGCAGGCTGCCTACGACGCCGCGGCGGTTCGTTACGCCGCCCGGCTGCGAACGGCGATACGCGAGGTCGAGGACGCGCTGGTCGCGCTGCAGAGCACGGCGGCACGCGGCGAGGATGCGCGCACCGCCGCTGAAGGCTTCGAGCGCAGCTACCGCGCTGTCGAGTCGCGCTACCGCGGCGGCCTGGCCAGCCTGTTCGAGCTGGAAGACGCCCGCCGCAGCGCCGTCGCCGCGCAGGCCGCGCTGATCGAACTGCAGCGGGAACGCGTTGCCGCCTGGATCTCTCTGTACCGATCGCTCGGCGGCGGCTGGACCACCGAAGAGCCCGCCCAGGCCCAGACCGAAGCCCAACCCCGCAGCTGAACGACACCGGCCGACCGCCCACGAAGCCCGACGCCTCCACTGGACCCACCACCATGCCCAGCTCCACTCGCCTCCTGCTCGTTGCCACGCCGATCGCCGTGGCCCTGACCGCCCTGGTCGTCACGCTGGCCGTGCACGCCGCCGACAAGCCCGCCGCAGCCGCCCCGGCCAAGCCGGCGCTGACGGTCACCGTCACGTCGCCGCAAGCGTCCACCGTGCCGCTGAAGATCGCGGCCAACGGCAACGTCGCCGCCTGGCAGGAAGCCAGCATCGGCACCGAGGCCAACGGCCTGCGCCTGGCCGAGGTGCGCGTCAACGTGGGCGATGTCGTCAAGCGCGGCCAGGTGCTCGCCACCTTCGCCGCCGACACCATCGCCGCCGAGCTGGCGCAAACCCGCGCCGCCGTCGCCGAGGCCGAGGCCACGCTGGCCGAAGCCAGTGCCAACGCCCAGCGGGCCCGCGAACTGCAGGCCACCGGCGCACTGTCGGCCCAGGCGATCAACCAGTACCTCACCGCCGAGCGCACTGCGCAGGCGCGCCTGGAAGCGCAGCGCGCCGCGGCCAAGACGCAGCAGCTGCGCCTGGCGCAGACCCAGGTGCTGGCGCCCGACAACGGCGTGATCTCGGCGCGCAGCGCCACCGTGGGCGCGGTGCTGCCGGCCGGCCAGGAGCTGTTCCGACTGATCCGCGGCGGCCGGCTGGAGTGGCGCGCCGAGGTCGCGGCGGCCGATCTCGCGCAGCTCAAGCCCGGCCTCGCCGCCGCCGTCACACCGGCCGGCGGCACGCCCATCGTCGGCAAGGTGCGCATGGTCGCGCCGACGGTCGACCCCGCCACCCGCAACGGCATCGTCTACGTCGACCTGCCGCAGCCCGGCACCGCGCGCGCCGGCATGTTCGCGCGCGGCGAGTTCGAGATCGGCCAGTCCCAGGGCCTGTCGCTGCCGCAGAGCGCGGTGCTGCTGCGCGAGGGCTTCAGCTATGTGCTCAAGGTCGGCCCCGACTCCAAGGTGCAGCAGGTCAAGGTGAGCACCGGCCGGCGCTGGGGCGAGCGCGTCGAGATTACCGGCGGGCTGGACAAGAACGTGCGCGTGGTCGCGGCCGGCGGCGGCTTCCTCGGCGATGGCGACCTGGTCCGCGTGGTCGACGCGGCCCCCGCCGCCGCGCAGCAGACGGCCTCGAAGTAAGGAGCGCGCCATGGCGATCAACGTCTCGGCCTGGTCGATCCGCAACCCGACCCCGTCCATCCTGCTGTTCCTGATGCTCACGCTGGCGGGCCTGATCGGCTTCCAGTCGATGAAGATCCAGAACTTCCCCGACATCGACCTGCCGATGGTCTCGATCACCGCCGCGCTGCCCGGCGCCTCGCCGGGCCAGCTCGAAACCGAGGTGGCGCGCAAGATCGAGAACTCGCTGGCCACGGTGCAGGGGCTCAAGCACCAGTACACGACGATCCAGGACGGCACCGTCTCGATCACCGCCGAGTTCCGCCTGGAGAAGCCACCCCAGGAGGCGGTGGACGACGTGCGGGACGCCGTCTCGCGCGTGCGCTCCGACCTGCCGGCCGATCTGCGCGACCCGGTCATCAAGAAGGTCGACCTCGCCGGCACGCCCATCCTCACCTACACGGTCGCCTCCGCGCAGATGGACGACGAGGCCCTGTCGTGGTTCGTCGACAACCAGGTCACCAAGGCGATGCTGTCGGTGCGCGGCGTCGGTGCCGTATCCCGCGTGGGCGGCGTGTCGCGCGAGGTGCGCGTCGAGCTCGACCCGGCGCGGCTGCTGGCGCTGAACGCCACCGCCGCCGACATCTCGCGCCAGCTGCGCAGCGTGCAGCAGGAGGCCTCCGGCGGCCGCGCCGACCTCGGCGGCGCCGAGCAGTCGGTGCGCACCATCGCCACGGTGCAATCGGCCGCGCAGCTCGCCGCGATGGAAGTGGCGCTGTCCGACGGCCGCCGCATCCGCCTCGACCAGGTGGCCAAGGTGCACGACACCGTGGCCGAGCCGCGCTCGGCCGCGCTGCTCGACGGCAAGCCGGTGGTCGGCTTCGAGATCGTGCGCTCGCGCGGCGCCGGCGAGATCGAGGTCACCGACGGCGTGCGTGCCGCGCTCGACAAGCTCAAGGCCGAGCACCCCGACATCACCATCACCGAGGCCTTCAACTTCGTCGACCCGGTGCAGGAGAACTACGACGGCTCGATGAAGCTGCTTTACGAGGGCGCGCTGCTGGCGGTGCTGGTGGTCTGGCTGTTCCTGCGCGACTGGCGAGCCACCTTCGTCTCGGCGGTGGCGCTGCCGCTGTCGGCCATCCCGACCTTCTTCGTGATGTGGCTGATGGGCTTCTCGATCAACGTGGTGACGCTGCTGAGCCTGTCGCTGGTGGTCGGCATCCTGGTCGACGACGCGATCGTCGAGATCGAGAACATCATGCGCCACCTGCGCATGGGCAAGACGCCCTACCAGGCGGCGATGGAAGCGGCCGACGAGATCGGCCTGGCGGTGATCGCCACCACCTTCACGCTGATCGCGGTGTTCCTGCCCACCGCCTTCATGAGCGGCGTGGCCGGCAAGTTCTTCGTGCAGTTCGGCTGGACGGCGGCGATCGCGGTGTTCTTCTCGCTGGTGGTGGCGCGCATGCTGACGCCGATGATGGCGGCCTACATCCTGAAAGCCCCGAAGCACGAGGAGAAGGAGCCGCGCTGGATCACCACCTACCTCGGCTGGGCGCGGTGGTGCCTGAAGCACCGCTTCCTGACACTGCTCGGCGCGGCGGTGTTCTTCGTCGGCTCGTTCGCCCTGGTGCCGCTGCTGCCCACCGGCTTCATCCCGCCCGATGACCTGTCGCAGACGCAGGTGACGGTGACGCTGCCGCCGGGCAGCACCCTGAAGGAAACCTACGCCGCCGCCGAGCAGGCGCGCGCGCTGGTGCAGAAGAACGAGCACGTGAAGCTGGTCTACACCGCCATCGGCGGCGGTGCGGCCGGCTCCGACCCGTTCGCCGCCGGCGGCGTGCCCGAGGTGCGCAAGGCGGTGCTGACGATCAACATGACGCACCGCAGCGACCGCCCGGGCCTGTCCAAGCAGGACATCGAGGGCCAGCTGCGCGAGGCGCTGGCCGTGCTGCCGGGCGCGCGCGTGAAGGTGGGCCTGGGCGCCTCGAGCGAGAAGTACGTGCTGGTGCTGGCCGGCGAGGACGGCCGCGTGCTCGGCGCGCATGCCGCGCAAGTGGAGCGGGAGCTGCGCACCATCCCGGGCATCGGCGCGGTGACGTCGACCGCCAGCCTGGTGCGGCCGGAGCTGATCGTGCGGCCCGACTTCGCCCGCGCCGCCGACCTCGGCGTGACCTCGCAGTCCATCGCCGACACGCTGCGCATCGCCACCAACGGCGACTACGACCAGGGCCTGCCCAAGCTCAACCTCAGCCAGCGCCAGGTACCGGTGGTGGTCAAGCTCGCGGAAGACGCGCGCGCCGACATCGACCTGCTCTCGCGCCTGCCGGTGCCCGGCGCGCGCGGACCGGTGCCGCTGTCCAACGTGGCCACGCTGGCGCTCGATTCCGGCCCGGCCGAGATCGCCCGCTACGACCGCATGCGCAACATCAACTTCGAGATCGAGCTCAACGGCCAGCCGCTCGGCGAGGTCGAGCAGGCGGCGCTGGCACTGCCTTCGCTGAAGAACCTGCCGCCGGGCGTGATGCAGACCTCGGTGGGCGACGCCGAGGCGATGGCCGAGCTGTTCGCCAGCTTCGGCCTGGCCATGGCCACGGGGGTGCTGTGCATCTACGTGGTGCTGGTACTGCTGTTCAAGGACTTCGTGCAGCCGGTGACCATCCTCGCCGCGCTGGTGCTGTCGATCCCGGGCGCGTTCCTGGCGCTGTTCGTCACCCAGTCGTCGCTGTCGATGCCGTCGATGATCGGCCTGATCATGCTGATGGGCATCGCGACGAAGAACTCGATCCTGCTGATCGACTACGTGGTGCTGGCGCGGCGCGAGCACGGCCTGTCGCGCTGGGAGGCGCTGCTCGACGCCTGCCGCAAGCGGGCGCGGCCGATCGTGATGACCACCATCGCGATGGGCGCCGGCATGATGCCGATCGCGCTGGGCATCGGCGTCGACCCGAGCTTCCGCGCGCCGATGGCCATCGTCGTGATCGGCGGCCTGATCACCAGCACCTTCCTCAGCCTGCTGGTCATCCCGGTGGTGTTCACCTTCGTCGACGACCTGGTGCAGTGGTTCGGCCGCCTCGTCCATCGGCGCCGCCCCGCGGCGAGCGCGCTGCCGGCGGCGGGAGCACAGTCATGAAGCGGCGAGCCTGCTTCGCGCTGCTGCTGTCTGCTGCGCTGGCGCCGGCAGCCTGGGCCGACGGCGCCGCCGGCTTCACCACGCTGGACCTCGACTGGCACGACGGCGCCCGGCAACGCCCGGTGCCGGTGCGCCTGTACCTGCCGGTGCAGGCCGACGCCGCGCGTCCGGTGCCGCTGGTGGTGTTCTCGCACGGCATCGGCGGCTCGCGCATGGGCTACCGCTACCTCGGCGAGCACTGGGCGGCGCAGGGCTACGCCAGCCTGCACCTGCAGCACGTGGGCAGCGACCGCAGCCTGTGGGGCGGCAACCCGTTCTCGCTGGTCGACCGGCTGCAGGGCGCGGCGCAGGACGGCGAGGCCATCGCCCGCGTGCTCGACCTGCGCTTCGCGCTCGACACGCTGCTGGCCGGGCCGCTGGCGCCGCGCATCGACGCCACGCGCATCGTCGCCGCGGGCCATTCCTACGGCGCCAACACCACGCTGCTGGCCGCCGGCGCCCGGCTTGAACGACAGGGCCTGACCGTCGACTTCCGCGACCCGCGCATCAAGGCGGCGATCGTGCTGTCGGCCCCGCCCTTCTACGGCGAGAGCGACCCGGCGGGCATCCTCGCGCACGTCACCGTGCCGACGCTGCACGTGACCGCCACCGAAGACGTGATCCGCATCCCCGGCTACTACTCCGATGCGCAGGACCGCGTCAGCGTGTTCGAGGCCACCGGCAGCCGCGCCAAGGCACTGGCGGTGTTCGAGGGCGGCTCGCACAGCATCTTCACCGACCGGCGCGGCACCGGCGGCGCCACGCTCAACCCGCAGGTCAAGGAGGCGACTCGCGCGCTGTCGGTGGCCTTCCTGAAGCGGGTGTTCGAGGGCGACGAGGCTGCGATCCGTCAATGGCCGGCGCAGTTTGCCGGCATCGTCGCGCGCTTCACCCGCAGCGGGCTGTAACCTCGCGCGGGTGGACTCCGCCCGCGACCTGACGCTCGAGCAGCACCGCACGATGGTGGCGGCGCTGCAGGCCACGCTCGGGCCGCAGACCGAGCGCATCGAGACGCACATCTCCACGCTGCTGCTGCACGGCGGCTTCGCCGACAAGCTGCGCAAGCCGCTGAGCCTGCCCTTCCTCGACTTCGCCAGCGCCGCCGCGCGCCGGCGCGACTGCGAGGAGGAACTGCGCCTGAACCGGCGCACCGCGCCGCAGCTCTACCTGGAGGTGCGGCCGGTGCGGGGCTCGCCCGAGGCCCCGCGCATCGGCGAGCCGGACGAGAGCGACGGGGCGATCGACTGGCTGCTGCGCATGCGCCGCTTCGACAACGACCAGCTGCTCGACCGCCTGGCCACGCACGGCGCGCTGGCCGACGGCGACATCGACGCACTCGCAAGCTGCGTGGCCGACTTCCACACCGCGCTGCCCGCCTCGCCGGCCGCCTGGGGAGATCCGGCCGGCGTGCTCGCCTGGGCGCGCGCCAACTTCGCCGCGCTCGGCGCCCGGGCCCCAACGGACCTGCACGACTGGACCGAACGCGAGTTCGAGCGCATCGCGCCGCTGCTGGCGCTGCGCCGCGCACAGGGCTTCGTGCGCGAAGGCCACGGCGACCTGCACCTGGGCAACATCGTGCGTGTCGATGGCGAGCCGCTGCCCTTCGACGGCATCGAGTTCAACCCGGCGCTGCGCCACACCGACACGATGGCCGACGCCGCCTTCGTCTTCATGGACCTGTGGCGCCACGGCCTGCCGCGCGGCGCCTGGCGCTTCGCCAGCGGCTACGCCGAGCGCGGCGGCGATTTCGCCGGGCTGGCGCTGCTGCCCTTCTTCGCCGTCTACCGCGCGCTGGTGCGTGCCCAGGTGGCGGCGATCCGCAGCGACGACGACGCGCTGCAGCGCGACCTGCGCGTGGCCGGCGCGCTCGCCCACCTGTGCCGCCCGCGGCCGCTGCTGCTGCTGACCTGCGGCCTGTCGGGCTCGGGCAAGAGCACGGTGGCGCTGGAGCTGCTGCAGGGGCTCGGCGCGGTGCGCGTGCGCTCCGACGTCGAGCGCAAGCGGCTGGCCGGCCTGGCGGCCACCGCACGCCCCACGCCGGAGCAAACCGCACGGCTTTACGGCGCCGCGATGACCCGGCGCACCTACGCGCGGCTTGGCTCGCTCGCCGGCACGCTGCTGGCGGCCGGGTTGAACGTGATCGTCGACGCGGCGGCGCTGCGCCGCCACGAGCGCGACGACCTGCGTGCCCTCGCCGCGCTGCACGGCGCCGACTTCCGCCTCGTCGAGTGCGTGGCCCCGGAGTCGGTGCTGCGCGCACGCATCGCCCGCCGCGCCGCCGCGGGCCTCGACGCCTCCGACGCCGGGCAGGAGGTGCTCTCGTTGCAGCTGCGCGTCTGCGAGATCCCGGCCTCCGAGGAGGCCGCGCTGCGGCTGGACACCGACGCCGACCGCGCGACCGTGGCGCGCCGCTGCGCGGCCCTGGTGAGACGACTCTGAAAGCGGCTGCCCGCCCTTGATCTTGCGCCCTGCGTGCCCACGTGCGTGCCAGGAGATTGCCATGACACCGTCCACCGTCCGCCCCGCCGCCGTCGCCGGCCTGTTCTATCCGGGCCAGGCCGCGGTGCTGCGCACGCAGATCGACGGTGAGCTCGCCGCCGTGAAGGCCGGGTCGACGCAGCTCCCGCCGAAGATGCTGCTGGTTCCGCATGCCGGCTATGTGTACTCGGGGCCGGTCGCGGCGCACGCCTATGCCACCCTGGCCGGCGCACGCGGCCGCATCCGCCGCGTCGTGCTGCTCGGCCCGGCGCACCGGGTCGCGCTGCGCGGCCTGGCGGCGCCGACCGCCTCGGCCTTCGAGACCCCGCTCGGCCGCGTGGCCGTCGACCAGGCCGCGATCGCCTCGCTCGCCGATCTGCCGCAGCTGAGCCGCCGCGACGACGCCCATGCGACCGAGCATTCGCTGGAAGTGCAGCTGCCGTTCCTGCAGTCGTTGCTGGGTGACTTCACCCTGGTGCCGCTGGTGGTGGGCCACGCCTCGCCCGCCGAAGTGGCCGAGGTGATCGAGCGGCTGTGGGGCGGCGACGAGACGCTCATCCTGATCAGCTCCGACCTGTCGCACTACCTGCCCTACGCACAGGCCCAGGCGTCGGACCGCGCCACGATCGACCAGGTGCTGCACCTCGACCCCGCGCTGGCCCACGAGCAGGCCTGCGGCGCCACGCCGCTGGGCGGCGCGCTGCTGGCGGCGCGCCGGCACGGCCTGCAGCCTCGCCTGCTCGACCTGCGCAACTCCGGCGATACCGCCGGCGACCGCGCGCGCGTGGTCGGCTACGCCGCGGTGGCGTTCGAGTCCCCCGATCCGCTCGGCGCGGCGCTGCTTGCCCGAGCGCGCAATGCCATCGCCGACGCACTCGGCCTGCCCACCGGCCCGGAGCCGGGCCACCACGCGCTGGACGAACCCGGCGCCACCTTCGTGACGCTGCGCCGCGGCGGCGAGCTGCGCGGCTGCATCGGCACGCTCGAGGCCCAGCGCCCGCTGGCGCACGACGTGCGCCTGCACGCGCTGGGCGCCGCCTTCCGCGACAGCCGCTTCGCGCCGCTGGCCGCCTGGGAGTTCGAGTCGCTCGAGATCGAGGTCTCGCTGCTGGATCCCAGCGAGCCGATCGCCGCGTCCAGCGAGGCCGAGGCGCTGCGTGCGCTGCAGCCCGGTGTCGACGGCGTGGTCCTCGAGTACCGCGGCCGTCACGCCACCTTCCTGCCGCAGGTGTGGGAGCAGCTGCCCGCGCCGGTCGACTTCCTGGCCGCGCTCAAGCGCAAGGCCGGCCTGCCGGAGGACTTCTGGACCGAGGCGCTGCGCCTGGCGCGCTACCGCGTGCGCAAGTTCGCGGAGCTGCGACCGTGAGCGCACGCGACGACGCCGTCGACGGCACGCACCCGGCCCGGTGGTGGCACCGGCTGGACGATGGCCGGCTGCAGTGCGACCTGTGCCCGCGCGACTGCAGGCTGCACGAAGGCCAGCGCGGCCTGTGCTTCGTGCGCGCACGAGGAACGGGTGAACGGGGCGACGCGATGGTGCTGACCACCTACGGCCGCAGCTCGGGCTTCTGCATCGACCCGATCGAGAAGAAGCCGCTCAACCACTTCCACCCGGGAAGCGCGGTGTTCTCGTTCGGCACCGCGGGCTGCAACCTCGCCTGCAAGTTCTGCCAGAACTGGGACATCTCGAAGAGCCGCGAGATGGACAGGCTGATGGACGCCGCCTCGCCCGAGGGCATTGCCCGGGCCGCGCAGGACAGCGGCTGCACCAGCGTGGCCTTCACCTACAACGACCCGGTGATCTTCGCCGAGTACGCGATGGACGCCGCCGACGCCTGCCATGCCCTGGGCGTGCAGACCGTGGCGGTGACGGCCGGCTACATGCATGCCGAGCCGCGCCGCGCCTTCTACGCGAAGATGGACGCGGCCAACGTCGACCTGAAGGGGTTCACCGAGTCGTTCTACTTCCAGCAGACCGGCGCGCACCTCGCGCCGGTGCTCGACACGCTGCAGTACATCGTGCAAGACACCGATTGCTGGCTGGAGATCACCACGCTGCTGATCCCGGGCCAGAACGACGGCGACGCCGAACTGGACGCGATGACACGCTGGATCGCCGACCACCTCGGACCTGCGGTGCCGCTGCACTTCACCGCCTTCCACCCGGACTACCGGATGACCGACGTGCCGCCCACGCCGCGCGCAACACTGCAGCGCGCGCGCCGCATCGCGCTGGACAACGGCCTGCGGCACGTCTACACCGGCAACGTGCACGACCGCGAGGGCGGCACCACCTCGTGCAGCGGCTGCGGCGCGGCGCTGATCGAGCGCGACTGGCACGCCGTCACGCGCTACGAGCTCGACGCCGCCGGTGCCTGCCCGCACTGCGGCACCGCGCTGGCTGGCCGCTTCGGCACCGCCGCCGGCGGCTTCGGCCGGCGCCGCATCCCGCTGCGGATGGCGATGCGCTGACGCTGCGGCTCAGTGGTCCTCGAGCCGGGTGCCGGTGCCCTCGGCGAGTTCGCCGGTATCGGCGTCCACCCAGTCGGCCAGGCCCAGCTCCTGCTCGGCCTCCTGCAGCGTCTCGCCGGGTTCGGGCGCCTCGTCGCTGCCGGCGTTCATGTCGGCCAGCGCCTCCTCGGCGGTGGCGAAGGGGCCGAACTCCTGGTGGCCGTCGGGCGCGACCCAGTAGTAGCCGTCGGGGTGGCGCACCAGGCTGCCGTCGTCGGGCAGCGAGGTGTCGGCCAGCGACGCCTCGTCGAAGCCGGGCTCCGGCGGGGTGTTCAGCGTGGCTTTCAACGACTTCATGGCTGGCCCTCGGCAATCAACGGCCCCATCGTAGGCCGCTGGGCACGCCGCGTGTTGAACTGAATCAATCGGTCACCCGGGGTCGATCGGGCGCGGGCGCATACTCGGCGGCGTCACTTCCTTCGCCTGGAGGCCTCTCGATGCGCCTGTTCACGCTCGCCCTCGCCGCCCTGCTGTCGCTGCTGATGGCGGGCTGCGCCGCCCTGCCGGGGCGCGACCCGCTGCGCGTGGAGCTGGTCGGCATCGAGCCGATCGAGGGCCAGGGGCTGGAGTTGCGCCTGGCCGTGAAGCTGCGCGTGCAGAACCCCAACGACGCCCCGGTGGAGTACGACGGCACCGCGCTGGAGCTCGAGGTCAACGGCAAGACACTGGCCACCGGCGTGAGCGACCAGCGCGGCAGCGTGCCGCGCTACGGCGAGACCGTGCTGGTGGTGCCGGTGAGCATCTCGGCGATGAACGCGGTGCGCCAGGCCCTGGTGTTCACCGACGGCACGCCGCGCGAGGCCGTGCCCTACGTGCTGCGCGGCAAGCTCGCCGGCGGCGCCTTCGGTGCGGTGCGCTTCACGAAGGAAGGCTCGATCGCCCTCACCGCGCTGACGCGGCCGCCGCGCTGAAGCGCGCAATCTCGCGACGCGACAGCCGCTGCAGCGCGCACAGCGCGTCGTGGCCGGGCTCGCCGCCGCAGTCTTCCAGCAGCGCGGCGTGGCGCTCGCGCAGGTCGGCCTGCAGGCGCAGCAGCAGGTGCGCCGTCACCTCGGCGTCGGCCAGGGCGCGGTGGGCACGGCCGTTCTTCGGCAGGCCATGCCAGTCGGCCAGCGTGCCCAGGCGGTGGTTGGGCGCGTCGGGGTAGAGGCGGCGCGACAGCAGCATGGTGCAGGCGAAGCGGTGCGCCGGGTCGGCCTCGCACTCGGCGCGCGCCGCTTCGGCCAGCCAGAAGCCGCGGTCGAAGGCGGCGTTGTGCGCCACCAGCGGCACGCCGCGGGTGAAGCGCATCACCTCGTGCATCACCGCGCGTGCCGGCGGCGCATCGGCCAGCATCGCGTTGCTGATGCCGGTGAGCGCCTCGATGAAGGGCGGGATCCACGCGCCGCTGTTCATCAGGCTCTGGAAGCGGCCGACGATGCGGCCGTCCTCCACCAGCACCGCCGCCACCTCGGTGGCGCGCGATCCCATCGACGGCGACATGCCGGTGGTCTCGAAGTCGATGACCGCGATCGCGCCCATGGCCACGCTCAGATCGCGCCCACGCAGCCCGGCGCGCCGCAGCGGCAGGCGAGCCTGCCCTCGTGGTGGGTCTCGCCGTAGTTCACGGTGATCTCCTCGCCCGCGGCGATGTCGCGCATCGCGTAGAACTCCACGCGGCCCTGGCGGATGCGCAGCACCGCGTTGGGGCGGCAGGAATGGTTGGTATAGCGCAGCGGGTCGGCGGAGTCGGTGGCGTCGATGGCGCGCGTCTCGCTCACTTCGACGATCATGATGCGCTGCCGGCCCTTCGCGCGGCGCCGCGCCTCGCGCACGCTGATCGGCTCGCCGCGGATCTCGCCGATCTTGCGCCGCGCGGGCACCGCCTCGGCGGCGAAGGCGCCCTGGCCATCGATGCGGCTCGGCGCCACCTGCACGGCGTACTTCTGCGGATCGGCGGGCACGCCGCGCGGGCGGGTGACGGGAGCGGGTTCAGGGGCAACGGGCAGCGTGTCGAGTCGAGGCATGGGCGGATTGTCGCGTCAAGCCCCCGGCTCGAGGTTCGGGGCCGATTGCGCGCGCACTTTCTCACGCGAATGCCGGCGCGATGTCGAAATGGCGGTGCACGTCA
Organism: Piscinibacter sp.; assembly: GCF_050175855.1. GTDB lineage: Bacteria > Pseudomonadota > Gammaproteobacteria > Burkholderiales > Burkholderiaceae_C > Piscinibacter. The sequence goes on along the minus strand of NZ_JBFXIO010000111.1, from coordinate 24 downwards.
CGTCTTTTCGAGTTCATGGCCGAT
>NZ_JBFXIO010000110.1:0-12393 GCF_050175855.1 Piscinibacter sp. | reverse complement strand
GTTGCGTGCCTTGATCGGAATGGCCTCGCCGGTGCGCGGGTTGCGCCCCGGCCGCGGCGCCTTGCGGCGGATGTTGAAATTGCCGCAGCTTGACAGCTTGACGTCCTCGCCCTTGACCAGGGTGGCGTGGATGATGTCGAAGAAGCCCTCGACCATGTCCTTGGACTCGCGCTTGTTCAGGCCGAGCCGCTCGAACAGCAGATCGGCCAGTTCCGCCTTGGTCAGCGTCGGCGTCTCGATCGTCGGCAGGATCACCCGCTCGCGCGGCTTGTCGTTGTCGTCCATGATGCCTCTTGCCCCTAGCCCCGAAGGCGCACGCCCAGGCGCGCACCCAGCCGCTCGATCACCTCGGCCACGGTGGCATCGATGCGTTCGTCGGTGAGGGTGTTGTCGTTGTCCAGCAGTTCCAGCCGCACCGCCAGGCTGCGCTCGCCGGCCTGGAGGTCGGCCGCAGGCGCGGCCGGCTTGTAGATGTCGAACAGGCGCGCGGATCGCACCAGACCGCCCTGCCCGGCGCCGATCGCCTCCATCAGGGCCGCATGGCTGACTTGCTCCTTCGCCACCACCGCGATGTCACGGAACACCGACTGCTGCCTCGGCAGCGGTGCGAAGGATGGGATGTCCCGCTCGATCACGGCCTCTAGGTCGAGCTCGAAGAGGATCGGCGCCGACGGCAGCTCGTAGCCTTGCCGCCAGCGCGGATGCAGTTCGCCGACATGCCCGATGGTGCGGCCGTCGAGCTCCACCCGCGCACACCGGCCGGGATGGAGGGCCGGATGTTCCGCGGGCACGAAGCGCGCCACGCGGGGCGCCAGCAACGCTTCGATGTCGCCCTTGACGTCGAAGAAGTCGACCGCGCGTTCCTTGCTGCCCCACTGCAACGCGTCGACCCGCCCCCAGGCCAGGCCGGCGATGCGACGCGGCTGGTCGACGCCGGCCACGCTGTGGTCGCCTTCGACCACCGAAGCGTCGCGCCGGAAGACGCGGCCGGTCTCGAACACCCGCACGCGGCTGGCCCTGCGTGCCAGGTTGGTCTGCAGCACCGAGACCAGGCTGCCGATCAGCGACGAGCGCATCACGGCCAGCGGGCTGGCGATCGGGTTGAGCACGCGGATCGGATCGGGGTTGCCCGCCAGTTCGTGCTCCCAGCGCTCCTCGACGAAGCTGAAGCCGATGGTCTCCTGGTAGCCGAGCTGCGCCAGCGCATGGCGCACTGCGCTCAGCCCGCGCTGGGCCTCCGGGCGGATGTGGGCCGTGACCGGCGCCACCGGCGGCGTATCGGGCAGCAGGCGATAGCCGACCACGCGCGCCACTTCCTCGATCAGGTCTTCCTCGATCTTCAGGTCGAAGCGCCACGACGGCGGCGTGACGGTGATCGTGCCCGGTGCGCTGCTGAACTGCAGGCCGAGGCGCTGCATCACGCCCTCGCACTGTTCCTGAGTGACCGGCATGCCGATCACCTTGGCGGCGCGCGCCACGCGCAGCGTCACCGGTTCGGCCTTCGGCAGCGCCAGCACCTGGTCGTCCATCGGTCCGGCCTCGCCACCGCAGATGTCGATGATCAGCTGCGTGATGCGCTCGATGTGCTCGACGGTCAGCGCCGGGTCGACGCCGCGCTCGAAGCGGTGCCCGGCGTCGGTGGCGAAGCCGTAGCGCCGCGAGCGCCCAGCCACGGCCTCGGGCCACCAGAAGGCCGCCTCGACGTAGACGTTGCGCGTGGCATCCGACACCGCCGTCGACTCGCCGCCCATGATGCCGGCGAGCGATTCGACCGCCTTGTCATCGGCGATCACGCCGACCTTCTCGTCGACCTCGATGGTGTTGCCGTTGAGCAGTTCCAGGGTCTCGCCGGCGCGACCCCAGCGCACCGTCAGGCCGCCGTGGATCTTGTCGAGGTCGAAGATGTGCGAAGGCCGGCCGTACTCGAACATCACGTAGTTCGAGATGTCGACCAGCGCCGTCACCGAGCGCTGGCCGCAGCGCGCCAGGCGATCGACCATCCAGGCCGGTGTCTTCGCGGTGGTGTCGACGCCGCGCACGATGCGGCCGGAGAAGCGGCCGCAGAGGTCGCTGGCTTCGACTCTTACCTTCAGCTTCGCGTCGTGCACCGGCTTCACCGGCGCGATCGCGGGTGTCTTCAGCGGGGCGCCGGTCAATGCCGAGACCTCGCGGGCGATGCCGTAGACGCTCAGGCCATGCGCCAGGTTCGGCGTGAGCTTGAGCGTGAAGATCGTGTCGTCGAGCTGCAGGTGGGTGCGGATGTCGGTGCCCACCGGCGCGTCGTCGGCCAGGATCAGCAGGCCGCCATGGTCGTCGGAAAGCTTCAGCTCGCGCGCCGAGCACAGCATGCCCTGGCTCTCCACGCCACGCAGCTTGCCGAGCTTGATGACGAAGGGCTTGCCATCCTCGCCAGGAGGAAGCTGCGCACCGACCAGCGCACACGGGACACGGATGCCGGCGCGCACGTTGGGCGCGCCGCAGACGATCTGCAGCGTCGTGCCAGTGCCGGCGTCGACCTCGCAGACCTTGAGCTTGTCGGCGTTGGCGTGCTGCGCCACCGACAGCACCTGCGCCACCACCACGCCGCTGAAGGCCGGCGCGGCAGGGCGCGTCTCTTCCACCTCCATGCCGGACATGGTCAGCAGTTCGGCCAGCTCGGCGGTGGAGATCGGCGGGTTGCAGAACTCGCGCAACCAGGATTCGGGAAACTGCATGGATCTCGTGCTCAGTTGAACTGCGCCAGGAAGCGCAGGTCGTTCTCGAAGAACAGGCGCAGGTCGTTCACGCCATAGCGCAGCATCGTCAGCCGGTCCGGCCCCATGCCGAAAGCAAAACCGATATGGCGTTCCGGGTCGAGGCCGAAGTTGCGCACCACGTTCGGGTGCACCTGGCCGGAGCCGGCCACCTCCAGCCACTTGCCCTTCAGCGGCCCGCTGGCAAACGCGATGTCGATCTCGGCGCTCGGCTCGGTGAACGGGAAGAACGACGGGCGGAAGCGCAGCTCCAGCTCGTCGGTCTCGAAGAAGCGGCGGCAGAAGTCGGTGAACACGACCTTGAGGTCCTTGAAGCTGACGTTCTCGCCGATCCACAGGCCTTCGCACTGGTGGAACATCGGCGAATGCGTGGCGTCGCTGTCAACGCGGTAGGTGCGCCCCGGGGCGATGACGCGGATCTCGGGCATATGCGCCTTACCCGCATGCAGCTTCGCGTGGCGGCGCGCATAGCGCACCTGCATCGGCGAGGTGTGGGTGCGCAGGTTCAACCAGCGGCCCTCGGCGTCCTTCATGTCGACGTAGAAGGTGTCCTGCATCGAGCGCGCCGGGTGGTTCTCCGGGCTGTTCAGCGCGGTGAAGTTGTACCAGTCGGTCTCGATCTCCGGACCGTCGGCGACGTCGAAGCCCATCGAGCCGAAGATCGCCTCGATGCGCTCGATCGTGCGCGTGACCGGGTGCAGGCCACCCACCCCGCGCTGGCGCCCCGGCAGCGTGACGTCGAGCGCCTCGGCCTTGAGCTGCGCCTCCAGCTCGGCCTGGCCGAGCGCGTCGCGGCGCGCCTGCAGCAGCACTTCGACCTGCTGCTTGGCCGCGTTGATCAGCGCGCCGCGGGCCTTCTTCTCCTCGACCGGGAGCGCGCCGAGCGCCTTGAGCTGCTCGGTGAGACGGCCGGTCTTGCCGAGGTAGCGCGCCTTCGCGTTCTCGAGTTCGGCAGGCGTCGTCGCGGCCGCGAAGTCGGCCTTCGCGTCGTCGACGAGGGGAGCGAGATCGTTCATCGTTTCCAGAAACAAAAAAGGCCGCACACGAGGTCGGCCTTCGAAAGCTGAGCCGGCCGCCGGCACCCGTGAGGGCGCTGGTGGCGCGGTGGATCAAGCGAGCTGGGCCTTCACCTTCTCGACGATGCTGCCGAAGCCGGCAGGATCGTTCACGGCCATGTCGGCAAGGACCTTGCGGTCGATGTCGATGTTGGCCTTCTTCAGGCCGGCCATGAACTTGCTGTAGGTGAGCCCCAGGCCCCGGCTCGCCGCGTTGATACGGGCAATCCAGAGCTGGCGGAACACGCGCTTCTTGTTGCGGCGGTCACGGTAGGCATACTGCCCAGCCCGCATGACCGCTTCCTTGGCGATGCGGAAGACGTTCTTCCGGCGGCCGCGGAAGCCCTTGGCCAGGGCCAGGACCTTCTTGTGACGAGCGCGGGCGGTGACACCACGTTTGACGCGAGGCATTTCTCTTCTCCTTTACCTTGGCGACTCAAAGACCCGCGAACGGCAACATCTGAGCCATGTGGCCCATGTTGGTCTCGTGCACGGTGACCGCGCCACGCAGGTGGCGCTTGTTCTTCGTGGTCTTCTTGGTGAGGATGTGGCGCTTGAACGCCTGGCCCCGCTTCACGGTGCCACCCGGGCGCACGCGGAAGCGCTTCTTCGCGCTGCTCTTGGTCTTCATCTTGGGCATGACTGCTCCTTCTTGATTTGCTGCTGACAGGCGCCGGGGAAACTCCCACGTCTTGTTGGCCTGCAGCCGCTTCTGACAGCGCCCCGGCGACCCCACCGAGGCACTGAACTCTTCGAACTACTTACGTTTCGGCGCGAGCACCATGATCATCTGGCGGCCTTCGAGCTTGGGCATGTGCTCCACCACCGCCACGTCGGCCAGTTCGTCGCGGATGCGCTCGAGCAGCCGCATGCCGATGTCCTGGTGCGTGATCTCGCGGCCGCGGTAGCGCAGCGTGACCTTGCCCTTGTCGCCGTCTTCCTCGATGAAGCGGCGCAGGTTGCGCATCTTGATCTGGTAATCGCCTTCGTCCGTTCCCGGACGGAACTTCACTTCCTTGACTTCGATGACCTTCTGCTTGGCCTTGGCTTCCGCTGCGCGCTTTTGTTCCTGGTACTTGAACTTGCCGTAGTCCATCAGCCGGCACACCGGGGGATCCGCCTGGGCCACGATCTCGACCAGATCGACGTCCAGGTCGCCGGCCATGCGCAGCGCTTCCTGGAGGGGCACGATGCCCAGTGGTTCGTTCTCGGGGCCGTTCAGACGGACTTCGGGGGCCATGATCTCGCGGTTCAACCGGTGCTTGCGCTCGGCGTTCGGCGTACGGCGGTCAACAAAAGTAGCGATGGTGGGTACCTTTCAGCGGACTCCCAAGGCAGGAAGAAGCCCAAACAACACTTTGCGCGCCGGACATCCAGCGTGTGGCCACCGTCGTGATCACAGCTTGCGGGCGACGTCTGAGGCGATCTTCTCGAGGAAGTCTGCCAGAGGCATCACGCCGAGGTCCTGGTTGCCCCGGGCGCGCACGGCAACGGCCCCGTTTGCCTTCTCCTTGTCACCCACGACGAGGATGTACGGGACCTTCTGCAACGAATGCTCGCGGATTTTATAGGTAATCTTCTCGTTCCGCAAATCGCTGGCGGCTCTAAGTCCTTGTTTTTGCAGCGTTTTGGTAACGTCTGCAGCGTAATCCGCCTGCGCGTCGGTGATGGTGAGCACGCTGACCTGCCGCGGCGCCAGCCAGACCGGCAGCGCGCCGGCGTGCTGCTCGATCAGGATGCCGATGAATCGCTCCAGGCTGCCCACGATCGCCCGGTGCAGCATCACCGGATGACGGCGCGAGCCATCTTCCGCGACGTATTCCGCCCCCAGCCGCTCGGCCATCGAGAAGTCGACCTGCATCGTGCCGCACTGCCACTGCCGGCCGATCGCGTCCTTCAGCGTGTATTCGATCTTCGGGCCGTAGAAGGCGCCGTCGCCCGGGGCGATGACGAACTCCACGCCGGAGCGGCGCAGGCTCTCCATCAGCGCATGCTCGGCCTTGTCCCAGATCTCGTCGGAGCCGATGCGCGCGGCCGGGCGCGTCGCCACCTTGTAGAGGATGTCGGTGAAGCCGAAGTCGGCATAGACCTTCTGCAGCAGCGCCGTGTAGGCCACGCACTCCTCGAGGATCATGTCTTCCGAGCAGAAGATGTGGCCGTCGTCCTGCGTGAAGCCGCGCACGCGCATGATGCCGTGCAGGCCGCCGGTGGGCTCGTTGCGGTGGCACTGGCCGAACTCGCCGTAGCGCAGCGGCAGGTCGCGGTAGCTCTTGATGCCCTGCTTGAAGATCAGGATGTGGCCCGGGCAGTTCATCGGCTTGAGCGCGTAGTCGCGCTTCTCCGACTCCGTCGTGAACATGTTCTCGCGGTACTTGTCCCAGTGGCCGGTCTTCTCCCACAGCGCCTTGTCGAGCAACTGCGGGCCCTTGACCTCCTGGTAGCCGTTGTCGCGGTAGACGCGGCGCATGTACTGCTCCACCTCCTGCCACAGCGCCCAGCCCTTGGGGTGCCAGAACACCGTGCCGGGCGAGTGCTCGTCGAGGTGGAACAGGTCGAGTTCGCGGCCGAGCCTGCGGTGGTCGCGCTTCTCGGCCTCCTCGAGCATCGTGAGGTACTTCTGCAGGTCGTCCTTGCTCGCCCAGGCCGTGCCGTAGACACGCTGCAGCATCTCGTTGCGGTGGTCGCCGCGCCAGTAGGCGCCGGCCACCTTCATCAGCTTGAAGTGCTTGAGCTTGCCCGTGGACGGGACGTGCGGGCCGCGGCAGAGATCCTCGAATTGGCCTTCGCGGTACAGCGAGACGTCTTCGCCGGCCGGGATGCTGGAGATGATCTCGGCCTTGTAGTGCTCGCCCAGACCCTTGAAGTAGGCCACCGCCTCGTCGCGCGGCAGCACGCGGCGCTCGACCTTCTCGTCCTTCTTCGCCAGCTCGGTCATCTTGGCCTCGATGGCCGCGAGGTCCTCCGGCGTGAAGGGCCGCTTGTACGAGAAGTCGTAGTAGAAGCCGTTCTCGATCACCGGCCCGATGGTCACCTGTGCGTCGGGGAAGAGCTCCTTCACGGCATAGGCGAGCAGGTGCGCCGTCGAGTGGCGGATGACCTCCAGACCTTCGGCGTCCTTGTCCGTCAGGATCGCCAGTGCGGCGTCGCTCTCGATGCGATGGCTGGTATCGACCACCTTCGCGGCATCGCCCTGCCCCACGCGGCCGGCGATCGCCGCCTTGGCCAGGCCGGGGCCGATGGACGCAGCCACCTCGGCCACCGTCACCGGGCCGGGGAACTCCCGGCGCGAACCGTCGGGCAATTGAATCGAGACCATGGCGTGACTCCGAAAAACAAAAGGCGCGGACCGTGCCGCGCCTTGGATGAACAGGGACGAGAGATGAAGATCGACGCGCGCAGCTCCGCTAGACCTTCCAGGCCCAGCGCGTAGTCCGCGGTGTCATAACCGTCATGCCTTTCTCGTTCTTGCTGGTGTGTTCGATGCCCGCATTGTATTTCAGTAGCGGAACACCTGGTTGTCCTCGATGCGCACCCGGTCGCCGACGCGCAGGTCGACAAGCTGCTGGTAGTCGAAGGTGCGCACCTGCCCGGCCTGGGTGACGATGGCCACGCGGTAGAAGTCGCGCGCGCCGCGGTTGTTCTTCTCGATCTGGTTGCCGATGATCGCACCGCCCAGCGCGCCGACGGCGGCGCCGGCGGCCCTGCCCGAGCCGCTGCCGATCTGGCGGCCGACCACGGCACCGATCACGCCGCCGAGCAACGCACCGCCACCAGTGGTCTGGCTCTCGGCGCGCACGAGGTCGATGCTTTGCACCTGGCCGTACTCGATGCGGTAGGCCGAGGGGGTGGGCGGTGACGGCTGGGTGGCGGGATGGACGGCACAGCCGGTGGCGAGGATGGTGGCCAGTGCGGCGGCGGCCAGGTGGAGGGTGCGTTGCATGAGCGTCTCCTTCTCGGGTGGGATACGCCATTGAACGCACGCGATCACGTCCGGTTGCCGCGCCGGCGTGCAAAGTAGTGTTGCGCCCTCGTGCCGCCTGCCTGCGCGGCTGTGGACAACTCAGGCCAGCGGCTGCACCTCGACCGAGCCGGGCTGCTCCAGCCACTGCGCGAACTCGTCGGCCAGCCGCTGGCTTTCGGCCACCGCACGCGACCACGCCGCCACCCGAGCCGCCAGGTCGTCGCCGAAGCGCTTGAAGTCGTTGCGATCGGGCAGCTTGGCATCGGGCAGCGTGGCGATCCACTCCGCACGCGGCGACAGCACGATCACGTTGTCGAGGTGTGCGGTGGCGCGATGGCGATGGCGCAGCGCCTTGTCCAGCCAGCCCGGGATCACGGTCTTCTGGAAGTGCGGGTACAGCACCAGCCCTTCGTGCATCGACGCATAGTCGAGGTGCAGGTGGTAGTCGGTGATGCCGCCGTCCCAGTAGGCGCCCCTCGGGCCACCGGGAATGTCGTGCACCGCCTGCAGCCAGAATGGAATCGAACAGCTCGCCAGGATGCTCGGCAGCAGGTTGGCCACGGCCAGCGGCACGACGTGAGTGCGGAAGTCGCGCAGGTGCACCGGCAAAGGCTCGCGCGCATCCGAAAAGATCACCCGCTCCAGCCAGCCACCCATGGCCTTGCGGCTGAGCGCGTTGGTGGCAAAGGCGCCGAGATAGCCCAGCGGCGTGCGCAGCCGGCCCTCGCGGCCAAGCAGGTGCCGGCCGCGGCTGGTGAACACGTGCAGCCGGTAGCGCGAATGGCCCAGCACCTCGGCCTCACGGCCGCCGAAGCGCTCGGCCAGCTTGGCGCCGAACACTTCGCTCACGTGCGCAGCCTTGGGTGGTTTGCCCGGCGCGTGCTCGTAGGTCTGGCCGACGTAGTCGTGGGCCAGCTGGGCGAAGGCGGCCTCCGCATCGGGCAGGCAGGCCGTGGCCATGCGCCAGGCGCCGATCGAGGCGCCGAGCAGGTGAACGCTGTGCGTGCTGCCGGCCAGCCACCGACCGAACACGAAACGGTCGAGCGGATTGAGGATCAGGCCCTTAGGGCCGCCGGCCGCCGCGGGAATGGCGCGGATGTCGTGGGGCTGCAGCCCGCGCTCGCGCAGATGGCGCAGGGCGCGCGGGCCGGCATGGATCTGCAGGGCTCGCATGGGCTCGCACTGTAGCGAAGGCACCGCTACGATCGCCGCCATGGCACACGACCACCACGACCACGATCACGACCACAGCGAGCTCGGCGAGATGGACCTGCGCGTGCGCGCCCTCGAGACCGTGCTCGCCCAGAAGGGCTACATCGACCCGGCCGCGCTCGACGTGCTGATCGACACCTACCAGACGAAGATCGGCCCGCGCAACGGCGCCCGCGTGGTTGCGAAGGCCTGGGCCGACCCGGCCTTCGCCGACTGGCTGAAGCACGATGCCACCGCGGCGATCGCCTCGCTCGGCTACACGGGGCGGCAGGGCGAGCACATGGTGGCGCTGTTCGACACGCCCGAAGAGCACCACATGGTGGTGTGCACGCTGTGCAGCTGCTACCCCTGGCCGGTGCTGGGCCTGCCGCCCACCTGGTACAAGAGCGCGCCCTACCGCTCGCGCGCGGTGAAGGATCCGCGCGGCGTGCTGGCCGACTTCGGCGTCACGCTGCCCGAGGCCACTCGCATCCGCGTGTGGGACTCCACCGCCGAGGTGCGTTACCTCGTCATCCCGATGCGGCCGGCCGGCACGGAGGGCATGAACGAAGAAGAGCTCGCTGCGCTCGTCACGCGCGATTCGATGATCGGCACCGGGCTGGCGAGAAGCCCCGCGGAGGTGGCATGAGCTACACCACGCACGCCGACCTCGGTGGCCGTGAAGGCTTCGGCCGCGTGGTGCCCGAGCCCGAGGGCGAGCTCTGGCACGCCGCCTGGGAGCCGAAGGCGCTGGCGCTCACGCTGGCCATGGGCGCCACCGGCAGCTGGAACATCGACGCCAGCCGCAGCGCGCGCGAAACGCTGCCCGACTATGCGTCGCTCAGCTACTACCAGATCTGGCTCGCGGCGCTGACGAAGCTGATGATCGAACACGGCCTCGTCACCGAAGGCGAGCTGGCCGAAGCCCGTGCGCAAACCGCGACGAAGCCGCTGGCTCGCGTGCTGCGCGCTGCCGACGTGCCCGCCGTGCTGGCCCGCGGCTCCGCCACCGAGCGGCCGGCCACCGCCGCAGCGCGCTTCGCGGTGGGCGACCGCGTGCGCACCCGAGCCGGCCGCGTCGGCCATCACACCCGGCTGCCGGGCTATGCCGCCGGCCGTGCCGGCACCGTCGAGCGCGTGCACGGCACGCATGTCTTCGCCGACACGAATGCGCAGGGCCTGGGCGAACAGCCGCAGTGGCTCTACGCGGTTCGCTTCGAGGGTCGCGAACTGTGGGGCGACGAGACCCAGCCCGGTCTCAGCGTCTCGATCGACGCCTGGGACGACTACCTGGAACCCGCATGAAGCCCTCCGCCCTGCCCGGCCAGCCCATGAGCGGCGACGAACCCGTCTTCCGCGAGCCCTGGGAGGCCCATGCCTTCGCGATGGCGGTGACGCTGCACCAGCGCGGCCTGTTCACCTGGACGGAATGGGCCGCCGCGCTGTCGGCCCAGATCACGAAGGCTCAGGCCATGGGCGACGCCGACCTCGGCGACACCTACTACCGCCACTGGCTGGCCGCGCTGGAGAGGCTGGTGGCCGAGAAAGGCGCGAGCTCCGCGCAGGAGCTCGAGCACTACCGCGACGCCTGGGACCGCGCCGCCGACCGCACGCCCCACGGCCAGCCGATCGAGCTGCAGCCGCGCGACTTCGCAGCCTGACGCGGGCAGCGCCCCGCTGGCCTACTTGCGCGTCTGCAGCTTGGCGAAGGCCGCGGCCATCGCCGACTGGCCCTGGGGCTGCGCCGCGCCGCGCGGCGGCATGGCACGCTCGCCGCGCCCTGCCGGCCGGTAGCTGTTGTCGCCACGCTCGCCCTTGGCCACCGGTTTCGCATCCAGCTTCATCGTCAGCGAGATGCGCTTGCGCGCCAGATCGACCTCCAGCACCTTCACCTTGACGATGTCGCCGGTCTTCACGACCTCGCGCGCATCGTTGACGAACTTGTTCGACAGCTGGCTCACATGCACCAGGCCGTCCTGGTGCACGCCGAGGTCGACGAAGGCACCGAACTGCGCCACGTTGCTGACCGTGCCTTCCAGCGTCATGCCGGGTTGCAGGTCCTTGATGTCTTCCACGCCGTCGTTGAAGCGCGCCACCTTGAAGTCGGGGCGCGGGTCGCGGCCGGGCTTCTCCAGCTCGGCGAGGATGTCCTTGACGGTGATCGCGCCGAAATGCTCGTCGGCGAAGGCCTCGGGCCGCTCTTTGGACATCAGTGTACGGATCACGTCGCTGCGGCCCATCACCTCGCCGATCGGCTTGCCGACCTTCGCCAGCACGCGCTCGACCACCGGGTAGGTCTCCGGGTGAACGCCGCTCTGGTCCAACGGGTTGTCGCCGCCGCGGATGCGCAGGAAGCCGGCGCACTGCTCGAAGGTCTTGGCGCCCAGGCCGCTGACGTCGAGCAGCTGCTGGCGGCTGCGGAAGGCGCCGTTCGCATCGCGCCATCGCACGATGCTCGAGGCCACCGCGCTCGACAGGCCCGACACCCGCGCCAGCAGCGGCGCCGAGGCGGTGTTCAGGTCCACGCCCACCGAGTTCACGCAGTCCTCGACCACGGCGTCGAGGCTGCGGGCCAGCTCGCTCTGGTTGACGTCGTGCTGGTACTGGCCCACGCCGATGCTCTTCGGGTCGATCTTGACCAGCTCGGCCAGCGGATCCTGCAGTCGCCGCGCGATGCTCACCGCACCGCGCAGGCTGACGTCGAGCTCGGGCAGTTCCTTGCTGGCGAACTCGCTGGCCGAATAGACCGACGCGCCGGCTTCGCTGACGACGATCTTCTCCAGCTTCACCTCCGGCGCCATCTGCTGGATGCGCTTGATCAGGTCGGCAGCGAGCTTGTCGGTCTCGCGGCTGGCGGTGCCGTTGCCGATGGCGATCAGGTTCACGCCGTGCGTCGCGACCAGGCGTCCGAGGGTGTGCAGCGAGCCTTCCCAGTCGTTGCGCGGCTCGTGCGGGTAGACCGTGTTCGTATCCAGCACCTTGCCGGTGGCATCCACCACCGCCACCTTGCAGCCGGTGCGGATGCCCGGGTCCAGGCCCATCACCACGCGCTGGCCGGCCGGCGCGGCCAGCAGCAGATCGCGCAGGTTCTCGGCGAAGACCTTGATCGCCACCTTTTCCGCCTCTTCGCGCAGGCGCGAGAACAGGTCGCGCTCGAGGCTGAGGCTGAGCTTGACCTTCCAGGTCCAGGCGATCGTCTTGCGGATCAGCTCGTCGCCGGGGCGCTTCGAGTGGCGCCAGCCGAGGTGCACGGCGATGCGGCCTTCGGCCAGCGTCGGCTGGCCCGGCACCACTTCCTCGTCGAGCACCAGCTTGGCGTCGAGGAACTCCTGCGTGCGGCCACGGAACACCGCCAGCGCGCGGTGCGAGGGCACGGTGCGGATCGGCTCGGCATAGTCGAAGTAGTCGCGGAACTTGGCCACGTCGGCGTTGT
>NZ_JBFXIO010000109.1:0-12480 GCF_050175855.1 Piscinibacter sp. | reverse complement strand
GCGTAGGGCAACAGGCACAGCACGATCCACAGCGGCTGCGTCCACAGCTGCAGCCGCGAGATGAGCGTGATGCCATGCATCACCAGCGGGATCACGCCGAGCGAGGCGATCAGGTAGCAGATCCACATCGGCCAGTCGGTGTACATCTGCAGCGCCAGCGCGAGGATGGCCGCCTCGAGCGCGAAGAAGATGAAGGTGAAGCTGGCGTAGATCAGCGAGGTCAGCGTCGAGCCGAGGTAGCCGAAGCCTGCGCCGCGGGTGAGCAGGTCCATGTCCAGGCCGTGCTTGGCCGCGTAGTAGCTGATCGGCAGCCCGGTGAGGAAGACGATCGCGCCGACCACCAGGATCGCGGCCACTGCGTTGGCGAAGCCGTAGCTCAGCGCGATCGCGCCGCCGATCGCCTCCAGCGCGAGGAAGGACGTGGCACCGAAGGCGGTGTTGGCGACGCGGAACTCGCTCCACTTGCGGAAGTGGCGCGGCGTGTAGCGCAGCGCGTAGTCCTCCAGCGTCTCGTTCGCGACCCAGCTGTTGTAGTCGCGACGGATGCGGAAGATCTTCTGCGGAGCGAGCGCCATGGTGGCGCGTGAGTCTGCAAGAAGCGGTCCCGCAACGGCGTGAACGGGGGCTACGTCGAATGACGTATTCGGGATGCGCGCGCCCTCTCCTACCTTAGGCGCCATGCCACGGCCGCTGATGCACAGCGTTGGTGCCCGGCGCACGGATTTGTCCTCAACCCGCCAGGAGAGCTGAATGTCCCACGATCACGACCTCGACCCGAAATCGCTGCAGCGCCGCCGCCTGCTGCAAGGCGCCGCCGCGCTGCCGCTCGCCGGGCTGCCCGCGTGGGCGCTGGCCCAGCAGTTCCCGACCGCGAAGGTGAACACCACCAAGCTGGCGATCACCGACACCGAGGTGACGGTCGGCCAGCTGCACAGCGCCACCGGCACGATGGCGATCAGCGAGACCGGCTCGATCCAGGCCGAGCAGCTCGCCATCGACCAGATCAACGCGATGGGCGGCATCCTCGGCCGCAAGATCAAGGTCATCAAGGAAGACGGCGCCAGCGACTGGCCGACCTTCGCCGAGAAGAGCAAGAAGCTGCTCGTCAACGACCGCGTCGCCACCGTGTTCGGCTGCTGGACCAGCGCCTCGCGCAAGGCGGTGCTGCCGGTGTTCGAGAAGGAGAACGGCCTGCTGTACTACCCGACCTTCTACGAAGGCCTGGAGCAGAGCAAGAACGTCATCTACACCGGCCAGGAAGCCACCCAGCAGATCATCTGGGGCCTGGACTGGGGCGCCAAGGAGAAGAAGGCCAAGACCTTCTTCCTGGTCGGCAGCGACTACATCTGGCCGCGCACCTCGATGAAGATCGCGCGCAAGCACATCGAGTCGGTCGGCAAGCTCGGCCGCGTGGTCGGCGAGGAGTACTACCCGCTGGGCAACACCAACTTCAACTCGCTGATCAACAAGATCAAGGTCGCCAAGCCGGACTGCATCTTCTGCGCGGTGGTGGGCGGCTCCAACGTCGCCTTCTACAAGCAGCTCAAGGCCGCCGGCATCACCGGCGACAAGCAATTCCTGCTGACGCTGTCGGTGACGGAAGACGAGATGACCGGCGTGGGCGGCGAGAACTTCGCCGGCTTCTACTCGTCGATGAAGTACTTCCAGTCGCTGGACAACGAGAACAACAAGAAGTTCGTCGCCGCCTTCAAGGCCAAGTACGGCAAGGATGCGGTGATCGGCGACGTGACGCAGGCGGCCTACCTCGGCCCCTGGCTGTGGAAGGCGGCGGTGGAGAAGGCCGGCAGCTTCGACGTCGACAAGGTGGTGGCGGCCTCGCCCGGCATCGAGCTGAAGACCGCGCCCGAGGGCTACGTGAAGCTCGACGCCAACCACCACCTGTGGAGCAAGGCGCGCATCGGCCAGGGCCAGCCCGACGCCACGTTCAAGGTGGTCGCCGAGTCGGCGGATCTCATCAAGCCCGATCCCTTCCCCAAGGGATATCAGTGACCCACCCCTAGCGCCACTTCAGGAGCAGCATCGTGACGTTCTCGGAAATGCTCAACATCGGCCTGATGCAGGGCTTCGCAGGCCTGAGTCTGTTCTCGGTGCTGCTGCTGATGGGCCTGGGGCTGGCGATCATCTTCGGCCAGATGGGCGTGATCAACATGGCGCATGGCGAGTTCATGACCATCGGCGCCTACACCATCTTTCTCGGCTCGACGCTGGCCGAGAAGTTCGCGCCCGGCTTCATCGCCTACTACTTTCCCATCGCCATCCTCGTCGCCTTCGTGCTCGCCTTCTTCGCCGGCTGGCTGGTCGAGTGGGCGCTGATCCGGCATCTCTACAAGCGACCACTGGACACCCTGCTGGCCACCTGGGGCCTGAGCCTGGCCATCCAGCAGGCGTTCCGCTCCGGCATCGGGCCGAAGGAAGTGAGCCCCACGCTGCCCGACTGGCTGCTCGGCTCCTGGTCACCGGCCGAAGGCCTGGACATTCCGATCAACGGCATGTTCGTGCTCGCGCTCACGGCGCTGGTCACCGGCGGCGTGATGCTGGCGCTGTACAAGAGCCGCTGGGGCCTGCGCGTGCGCGCCACGGTGAGCAATCGCCAGATGGCCAATGCGATCGGCATCAATACGAAGAAGACCGACCGCCTCACCTTCGCGATCGGCTGCGGCATCGCCGGCGTGGCCGGCGCCGCGTTCACCACCATCGGCTCGACCGGGCCGACCTCCGGCTCGCTTTACATCGTCGACGCCTTCCTCGTCGTCACCTTCGGCGGCGCTGCCTGCCTGCTGGGCACCGTGGCCTCGGCCTTCGGCATTGCGCAGTCGCAGTCGTTCAGCGAGTTCTTCATGAGCGGCTCGTTGGCCAAGGTGCTGACGCTGTCGCTGATCGTGCTCATCCTGATGATGCGGCCGCAAGGTCTGTTCGCTTCGAAAGTCCGCCGCTGAACCCGACACCGATCCGATCCGGAGACCTTGCATGAATTTGATCAAGAACTGGCTCGCGCGCCCCGGCATCGGCAGCGTGCTGATCCTCGCGCTGCTGCTGCTGGTGGTGCTGCCGCTGTCGCTCGACGCCTTCCGCCTCAACCTGGTGGGCAAGTACCTCACCTACGCCTTCGTCGCCGTCGGCCTGGTGATGGTGTGGGGCTACGGCGGCGTGCTCAGCCTCGGCCAGGGCGTGTTCTTCGGCCTGGGCGGCTACGCGATGGCGATGTTCCTCAAGCTCGAGGCCAGCGATCCGGAGAGCACCAAGATCCAGAGCACGCCGGGCATCCCCGACTTCATGGACTGGAACCAGCTCACCGAGCTGCCGTTCTTCTGGCTTCCCTTCAAGAGCCTGCCGCTGACGCTGATCCTGGTCATCGCGGTGCCGACGCTGCTGGCCTTCATCATCAGCTACGCGATGTTCAAGCGGCGCGTCGGCGGCGTGTACTTCGCGATCATCACGCAGGCGGTGGCGCTGATCCTCACCGTGCTGATCATCGGCCAGCAGGGCTACACCGGCGGCGTCAACGGCATGACCGACCTGAAGACGCTGCTCGGCTGGGACATCCGCACCGACTCGGCGCGCCTGATCCTCTACTACGTGTGCTGCGCGCTGCTGCTGGGGAGCATCGTTCTTTGCGCCTGGATCCAGCGCAGCAAGCTCGGCACGCTGCTGCTGGCGATGCGCGACAAGGAAGACCGCGTGCGCTTCTCCGGCTACGACGTGGCGATGTTCAAGGTAGCAGTCTTTTGCCTGGGCGCGGCGCTGTCGGGCATCGGCGGCGCCATGTTTGCGCTGCAAGTCGGCTTCATGTCTCCATCCTTCGTCGGCATCGTCCCGTCGATCGAGATGGTCATCTACGCCGCGGTGGGCGGCCGCATGAGCCTGGTCGGCGCGGTCTACGGCGCGCTGCTGGTCAACGCCGGCAAGACCTTCTTCTCGGAGAGCTTCCCCGACCTGTGGCTGTTCCTGATGGCGGCCCTCTTCATCGGCGTGACCATGGCCTTCCCCAACGGCCTGGCCGGCCTGGTCGACAGCCACCTGAAGCCGTGGTGGAGGCGCCGTCAGGCGCAACGCGCGCAGCAGAAGGCCGCGCTGGCCGCGGCGCACGCCGCCTACCCCGACGCCCCGCCCAAGCCGGCGGCGCCCGCCGCCCCCACCCTGCCCGCGGGCGTGAGCGGCCAGCAGGCATGAACCGGAGAAGCGCATGAGCAGCAGCACCGACTTCGCCCTCGCCGTGGAAGACCTGACGGTCTCCTTCGACGGCTTCAAGGCGATCGACAACCTGACCCTGTACATCGACAAGAACGAGCTGCGCGTGATCATCGGCCCGAACGGCGCCGGCAAGACCACGCTGCTGGACCTGATCTGTGGCAAGACCAAGGCCAGCGCCGGCAGCATCAAGTTCCGCAACGAGGAACTGACCCGGCTGTCCGAGCACACCCGCGTGCGCCGCGGCATCGGCCGCAAGTTCCAGACGCCCTCGATCTACGAGAACCTCACCGTGTTCCAGAACCTGGAGGTGTCCTTCCCCAAGGGCCGCTCGGTGCTCGGCGCGCTGTTCTTCAAGTGCAGCGACGAAGTCAAGGCGCGCGTGCAGGTGGTGGCCGAGGAAGTGGGCTTGGCCGACGCGCTGCCGATGGAAGCGGGGCTGCTCAGCCATGGCCAGAAGCAGTGGCTGGAGATCGGCATGCTGCTGATGCAGGAGCCCGAGCTGCTGATGCTCGACGAGCCGATTGCCGGCATGAGCGCGCGCGAGCGCGAGCTCACCGCCGAGCTGCTGCAGCGCATCTGCAAGAACCGCTCGGTGATCGTGATCGAGCACGACATGGATTTCGTCAAGCAGATCGCCCACAAGGTCACCGTGATGCACCAGGGAAAGATCCTCGCGGAAGGATCGATGGAGAAGGTGCAGAACGACCCCAAGGTCATCGACGTCTATCTGGGCCACTAGGAGCGCCGCCATGCTGAGCGTGAAGGACCTGTTCGTCGCCTACGGGCAAAGCGAGGCGCTGCACGGCATCTCGTTCGAGGCGGCGCCGAAGGAGACGGTGGCCATCATGGGCCGCAACGGCATGGGCAAGACCACGCTGTTCAAGAGTCTGATGGGCGTGCTGCCGGCCAAGGCCGGCGCCGTGAGCGTGGCCGGCCAGGACATCACGAAGGACGAAAGCTACCGCCGCGTGGCCAAGGGCATCGCCTACGTGCCTCAGGGCCGCATGATCTTCCCGACGCTGACCGTCGAGGAGAACATCCAGACGGGTCTGGAGAACGCCAAGGACAAGCGCATTCCCGAGGAGATCTACGCGCTGTTCCCGGTGCTGTGGGACATGCGCCGCCGCAAGGGCGGCAACCTCTCCGGCGGCCAGCAGCAGCAGCTCGCCATCGCCCGAGCGCTGGTCACCAACCCCAAGGTGCTGCTGCTCGACGAGCCGACCGAGGGCATCCAGCCGTCGATCATCAAGGACATCGGCAAGGCGCTCAACGAGATCCGCAAGTTGCGCGAGATCTCCATCGTCGTGTCCGAGCAGGTGCTGTCGTTCGCGATGGATGTCGCGGATCGCCTCTTCGTCATCGAAGGCGGCCGGCTCGTGCACGAGACGTCTCGCGCGGATACGGATGCCGCGCACATCAAGCAGTACCTGTCTGTCTGACCCCCTCAAGACTTCATTCCCGAAGGAGCCACGCCATGCCCGAAACCCTGATCAAGGTCGACCTTTCCAAGCCCGCGCCATCCAACGAGATGGTGCACAACCGCTGGCACCCCGACATCCCGATGGCCTGCTGGGTCAAGCCGGGCGACGAGTTCGTGCTCGAGACCTACGACTGGACCGGCGGCTTCATCAAGAACAACGACAGTGCCGACGACGTGCGCGACATCGACCTGTCGACGGTGCACTACCTCAGCGGCCCGGTCGGCGTGAAGGGCGCCGAGCCGGGCGACCTGCTGGTGGTCGACCTGCTGGACATCGGCGCCAAGGACGACAGCCTGTGGGGCTTCAACGGCTTCTTCAGCAAGAAGAACGGCGGCGGCTTCCTGACCGAGCACTTCCCGCAGGCGCAGAAGTCGATCTGGGACTTCCACGGCATGTTCACCACCAGCCGCCACGTGCCGGGTGTGAAGTACGCCGGCCTGATCCACCCCGGGCTGATCGGCTGCCTGCCCGACCCGAAGATGCTCGAGATGTGGAACGCCCGCGAGCAGGCGCTGATCGATTCCGACCCGGCCACCAGCGGCCTGGCCAACCCGCCCTTCGCCGGCACCGCGCACATGGGCAAGCTGACCGGCGACGCGAAGGCCAAGGCCGCGGCCACCGGCGCGCGCACCGTGCCGCCGCGCGAGCACGGCGGCAACTGCGACATCAAGGATCTGTCGCGCGGCTCGAAGATCTTCTTCCCGGTCTACGTCGACGGCGCGGGCCTGTCGGTGGGCGACCTGCACTTCAGCCAGGGCGACGGCGAGATCACGTTCTGCGGCGCGATCGAGATGGCCGGCTGGGTGCACATGAAGGTGCAGCTGATCAAGGGCGGCATGGCCAAGTACGGCATCAAGAACCCGATCTTCAAGCCCAGCCCGATCAAGCCGGTCTACGACGACTACGTGATCTTCGAGGGCATCAGCGTCGACGAGAGCGGCAAGCAGTACTACCTCGACGTCAACGTCGCCTACCGCCAGGCCTGCCTGAACGCCATCGAGTACCTGAAGAAGTTCGGCTACTCGGGCGCGCAGGCCTACTCCATCCTCGGCACGGCGCCGGTGCAGGGCCACATCAGCGGCGTGGTCGATGTACCCAACGCCTGCGCCACGCTGTGGCTGCCGACCGCGATCTTCGACTTCGACATCAACCCGAGCGCCGCCGGGCCGACGAAGTTCATCGACGGCTCGGTGCAGATGCCGCTGTCGCCGGACCTGAAGTAGGCCCGCCGCCATGCCGACCTACGACTACGCCTGCCCGGCCTGCGGCGGCTTCGACGCGCTGCGCTCGTTCGCGCAGCGCGACGAACCGGCCGCCTGCCCCGACTGCGCGACGCCCTCGCCGCGGGTCTTTGCCGCGATGCCGCGGCTGGCCTGCGTCAGCAGCGAGACGCGCCGCGCGATGGAAGTCAACGAGCGTGCGCGCCACGAGCCGAAGAGCTCGGGCTCGTACCAGCGCATGCGCCACCCGGCCGGCTGCGGCTGCTGCTCGCCGGGCCGGCGCGGCGCCACCGTCACGGCGGCCAACGGCGCGAAGGCCTTCCCGTCGAAACGGCCCTGGATGATCAGCCACTGACTCGCGGGAGGGCGCCGGCCGGCAGGGCCGTGCGCAGGGTGCTAAGCTTTCCGCCCCACAAGCGAAAAGCGCCCTGCGCACGGAGACGCACATGCCCGGACTGCTGCCCGACGTCGATCCCGACGGCCTGCTCGAATATTCGGTGGTCTACACCGACCGCGCGCTGAACCACATGTCGCGCAAGTTCCAGGGTGTGATGCGCGACATCTCGTCGGTGCTGAAGGACGCCTACCAGGCGACCTCGGCGATCGTCGTGCCCGGCAGCGGCAGCTACGGCATGGAGGCGGTGGCCCGCCAGTTCGCCACCGACAAGCCGGTGCTGGTCATCCGCAACGGCTGGTTCAGCTTCCGCTGGACGCAGATCTTCGACATGGGCCGCATCCCGTCGTCGGCCACGGTGATGAAGGCCCGCCTGCAAGGCAGCGGCCGCCAGCAGCCGTTCGCGCCCGCGCCCGTCGAGGAGGTGGTGGCCGCCATCCGCCGCGACAAGCCGGCGGTGGTGTTCGCGCCCCACGTCGAGACCTCGGCCGGCATGGTGCTGCCCGACGACTACCTCAAGGCCGTGGCCGACGCCGCGCACGAGGTCGGCGGCCTGTTCGTGCTCGACTGCATCGCCTCCGGCGCGCTGTGGGTGGACATGAAGGCCACCGGCGTCGACGTGCTGGTCAGCGCGCCGCAGAAGGGCTGGACCGGCTCGCCCTGCTGCGCCTTCGTGATGCTCGGCGAGCGCGCACGTGCGGCCATCGACGGCACCACCAGCACCAGCTTCGCGATGGACCTGAAGAAGTGGCTCTCCGTGATGGAGACCTACGAGAACGGCGCCCACGTCTACCACACCACCATGCCGACCGACGCGCTGGCGAAGACGCGCGACGTGATGGTCGAGACCCGCACGCTCGGCTTCGAGAAGCTGCGCGCCGCGCAGCTCGAGCTCGGCCGCAAGGTGCGTGCGCTGATGGTGCGCCGCGGCTTCCCGAGCGTGGCCGCCGAAGGCTTCCAGGCCGCCGGCGTGGTGGTCAGCTACACCGACGACGACGGCCTGCACACCGGCAAGGCCTTCCTCGCCGAGGGCGTGCAGAGCGCCTCGGGCGTGCCGCTGCAGTGCGACGAGCCGGCCGACTTCAAGACCTTCCGCATCGGCCTGTTCGGGCTCGAGAAGCTGCAGCACGTCGACCGCACGGTCGCCAACCTCGAGGCGGCGCTCGACCGCATCACCGCCGCCGGCCAGCGCGCCGCGGCCTGAGCCCTCGCTGATCGGCCGCCCGCTACGTCGTTCGACGTATTCCGGGCGCGCTTGCGCTCCGCTGCAATGAACGCATCGTTCAACGCAGCGGAGGGCACGATGCATCACGGCGACATCTCGAGCAGCAAGGACGCGGTCGGCGTCGCGGTCGTCAACTACAAGATGCCGCGGCTGCACACCAAGGCGGAGGTGCTGGCCAATGCGCGCAACATCGCGCAGATGATCGAGGGCATGAAGCTCGGCCTGCCGGGGCTGGACCTCGTCATCTTTCCCGAGTACAGCACGCACGGGATCATGTACGACTCGAAGGAGATGTACGACACGGCCAGCACCGTGCCCGGCGACGAGACCGAGATCTTCGCGGCGGCATGCCGCAAGGCCAAGGTGTGGGGCGTGTTCTCGCTGACCGGCGAGCGCCACGAGGAGCATCCGCACAAGGCGCCGTACAACACGCTGATCCTGATGAACGACCGCGGCGAGGTCGTCCAGAAGTATCGCAAGATCATGCCCTGGGTGCCGATCGAGGGCTGGTACCCGGGCGACTGCACCTACGTCAGCGAGGGCCCCAAGGGCCTGAAGATCAGCCTGATCATCTGCGACGACGGCAACTACCCGGAGATCTGGCGCGACTGCGCGATGAAGGGCGCCGAGCTGATCGTGCGCTGCCAGGGCTACATGTACCCGGCCAAGGAGCAGCAGGTGCTGATGGCCAAGGCGATGGCCTGGGCCAACAACGTCTACGTCGCCGTGGCCAACGCCGCCGGCTTCGACGGCGTGTACTCCTACTTCGGCCACAGCGCGATCGTCGGCTTCGACGGCCGCACGCTCGGCGAGTGCGGCGAGGAGGAGATGGGCATCCAGTACGCCGCGCTGTCCAAGAGCCTGATCCGCGACTTCCGCCGCAATGCGCAGAGCGAGAACCACCTCTTCAAGCTGCTGCACCGCGGCTACACCGGCCTGATCAACTCGCGCGAGGGCGACCGCGGCGTGGCCGCCTGCCCCTACGAGTTCTACGGCCAGTGGGTGAAGGACCCGGAAGGCACGCGCGCACGGGTCGAGGCGATCACCCGCGACACGGTGGGCACCGAGGAGGCGCCGATCGAGGGCATCCCCAACCCGGCGACGGTGGGGCACCGCTGAGAGAACCGTGATGGATGCCTACCGCATCCGCAGCGAGCCCTTCTACCAGGCCACCGGCGACGAGACTGCGCTCTTCGAGGCGGCCTATGCGAAGCGCCTGCCGCTGATGCTCAAGGGCCCGACCGGCTGCGGCAAGACACGCTTCGTCGAGCACATGGCCTGGCGGCTGGGCCGGCCGCTGGTGACGGTGGCCTGCCACGACGAGCTGAGCGCTGCCGACCTCGTCGGCCGCTGGCTGATCGACGCCGAGGGCACCCGCTGGCAGGACGGCCCCCTGGCGCTGGCCGCACGCCACGGCGCGATCTGCTACCTCGACGAGCTGGTGGAAGCCCGTGCCGACACCACGGTGGTCATCCATCCGCTGGCCGACACGCGCCGCCTGCTGCCGCTGGCGGCGCGCAACGAACTGCTGGCCGCGCACCCCGACTTCGCGCTGGTGGTCTCCTACAACCCGGGGCCGCTGGCGCGCGAGCTCAAGCCGTCGACGCGGCAGCGCTTCTGCGCGCTCGAGTTCCACTACCCGGCGCCCGAAATGGAGGCCGCCATCGTGGCGCGCGAGGCCGGCGTGCCGCTGGACGTGGCGGCCGGCATCGTCGCCTTCGGCGTGCGCACGCGCCGCCTGCAGGGCCACGGGCTGGACGACGGCGCCTCGACGCGCATGCTGGTGCAGGCGGCCCTGCTCACCACCCAGGGCATCGCACCTCGGCGGGCATGCCGCATGGCGGTGGCCGATGCGCTGAGCGACGAACCCGGCGTGCACGAGGCGTTGGTCGCGGCGCTCGACGCCTCCTACTGAGCACGGCATGGGTTCCGCGCTGCCCGAACCGCCGTTGCTGGCCGAACCGGCGCTCGGCATGGCGTCGAGCGAATCGTTGCACCGCACCTTGCGGGCGCTGTGGCGGCTCGATGTTCCGGTGTTGTTCGGCGGCGAGGTGCCGCACCTCGCGCAGGGCGCGATCCACCTGCCGCTGCACGCACCGGCAGGCGCGGACGACGGTGCCTGGCGGCTGGCCGCCTCGGCGCACGCGGCCGCCCACCTCGTCTACTCGCCGCCGGCCTTCGACGGCCGCGGCCTGAAGCCCATCGTGCGCGCGCTGGTCGGCGTGCTGGAGGACGCGCGCGTGGAGGCGCTGGCCTGCCGCGAATTGCCCGGCCTGTGCCGCTGGTGGGTGCCGCGGCACACCGCGACGCCACTGGACGGCGACGGGGTCGAGGTGCTGCTGCTGCGCCTGTCGCGCGCGCTGGCCGACCCTGGCTACGACGACCCGCACCCGTGGGTGCGCAAGGGCCGCGCGCTGTTCTTCCTCGATGCCGCCGGCCAGGTGATGGCCGAGCCGCGCGCAGATCACCTGCGCATGATCGCCTCGCGACTGGGCCACGACCTCGGCCAGATGCGGCTGCAGTTCAATGCCCGCAGCCACCGCCCGGGCCCCGACTACCGCGACGACCACCGCTGGATGTGGCCCGAGGCCGCCGCCGAGGA
This sequence comes from Piscinibacter sp., assembly GCF_050175855.1. Taxonomy (GTDB): domain Bacteria; phylum Pseudomonadota; class Gammaproteobacteria; order Burkholderiales; family Burkholderiaceae_C; genus Piscinibacter. Next base: position 1,346 of record NZ_JBFXIO010000109.1, on the reverse strand, counting down.
ACGCGCCGAGCAGCCTGCACCGCCGCCGCCGGCCGGCCACAGCGCGCCAGAGCCCGCACCGGACGACGCCGCCACGCCCCACCCGGAGTGGGACCGCCTGATCGCCAGGCTGCGGCCGGCGTGGTGCCGGGTGGTCGAGCAGCCAGCCGATGCTCACGCCCGGCCGCACGTGCTGGAGGATGTGGCCACCCCGGCATCGCTGCGCCGCGCCCTGCTCGGCCGCCGGGCCGGCGGCCGCTGGCACCACGGGCACACGGGCACGCAGATCGACCTCGATGCCCTGGTGCGCGCGCGCATCGCCCGACGCCTGGGCGAGCCCGTCGACCCGCGCGTGCTGCGCAGCCGCAGCCGCGACCGCCGTGCCGGCCACGCGCTGCTGCTGGTCGATCAGTCGGCCTCGGCGGCGTCGGCCTGGCCGCATGGGCCGTTGAGCCAGCTGCATGTCGCCGCGGCCTGGGCCTGGCTGGCGGCTCGTGCGCTGGCCGGAACCGGGCTCGCCGTAGCAATGGCCGGCTTCAGCTCGGCGGGCCGCCATGCGGTGCAATGGCGACAGGTGCTCGGTTTCGGCCAGCCGCTCGACCTGGCGGCCCGGGCCCGCCTGGCCGGCCTGGTCTGCGGCGGCTCGACCCGGCTCGGCGCCGCGCTGCGCCACGCGCTGCGCCAGCTGGCCCGGCACCGCGACGGCGAGCGGCTCGTGCTCGTGATCAGCGATGCCGACGTGCACGACATCGACGTGCACGACCCGCGCTACCTCGTCGACGATGCGCGCCATGCCGTGCGCCACGCCCGGCGCCAGGGCGTGCGCGTGACCTGCCTGCTCACCGACGGCCGGCACGCGGGCGTGGCGCGGCGCATCTTTGGCGGCGGTGCCGTGGCACGACCCAAGGGCGCAGACGAACTGCCCAACGCCCTGCGCCGTCTGATCGGCTGAGCACTACCCCGGTTGCCCCCGGCCGCGGCATCGGGCATGGTCGCCCTTTGCATCGACGACGGGAGGCGCGCCATGACGAGCTGGTTCGAGGGCTTCGAGCCCGGCTATCACCGCGCCGGCGATGTCACGCTGTTCGCACGCACCGGCGGCCGTGCCGACGCGCCGCCGCTGCTGCTGCTGCACGGCTTCCCGCAGACGCATGCGATGTGGCATCGCGTGGCGCAGCGCCTCGCGCCGCATTTCCGGCTGGTGATGCCCGACCTGCGTGGCTACGGCGACTCCGACAAGCCGCGCGGCGAACCGGCACACGCCAACTACAGCAAGCGGGCGATGGCCGCCGACATGGCGGCGCTGATGCGTTCGCTCGGCCACGAGCGCTACGCGGTGTGCGGCCACGACCGCGGCGCACGCGTGG
>NZ_JBFXIO010000108.1:0-12494 GCF_050175855.1 Piscinibacter sp. | reverse complement strand
AGCGCAGCGCCGAGGCCGCCCGCGAGATCAAGAGCCTGATCGGCGCCAGCGTCGACAAGGTCGAGACCGGCTCGCGCCTGGTGTCGGACGCCGGTGCGACGATGAACGAGATCGTCGCTTCGGTGCAGCGGGTCAGCGACGTGATCGGCGAGATCACCACCGCCTCGAGCGAACAGAGCAACGGCATCGGCCAGGTCAACACCGCCGTCACGCAGCTCGACCAGATGACCCAGCAGAATGCCGCGCTGGTGGAGCAATCGACTGCCGCGGCCGAGAGCCTGCGCCAGCAGGCGCAGCGCCTGAGCGAAGCACTCGCAGGCTTCCGCCTCGCGGCGGCCTGATCCGGCTCGCTACTCGGCGGCGCGCCGCAAGGTCTCGACGACCGGGCGGCGCAGCACCTCGCGCAGGCCCCACCAGCCGGCGGCCAGCGCGAGCAGTGCACCGGCGATGCCGCCGGCCAGCGGCACCCACGGCGAGGGGTTCCAGCTGAACTCGAAGGCGTAGCGCGCCAGCGCCCAGCCCACCGCCACCGCGGCCAGCGAGGCCAGCACGCCGGCCAGCGCGCCCACGCCGAGCAGCTCGGCGCGCTGCACCTGGCCGAGCAGGCGGGCGCCGGCGCCCATCGCGCGCATCACGGCGTACTCCTTGGCGCGCGCCTCCCGGGTGGCCGTCACCGCGGCGAACAGCACCACCAGGCCGGCCGCCAGCGTGAATCCGAACAGGAACTCGACCGCGCGGATCACCTGGTCGAGCACACGCTGCACCTGGGCGATGGAGGCGGTGACGTCGACGTTGGTGATGTTCGGGAATTCGCGGCTGAGCGCGTTGTCGAAGGCCGCGCCGGCCTCGCGGCCGTCGGGCGCGCGAAAGGCGGCGATGTAGGTGGCCGGCAGATCGTCGAGCACGTCGCTCGGGAAGATCACGAAGAAGTTCACCCGCATCGAGCCCCAGTCGACCTTGCGCAGGCTGGTGATTCGCCCTTCGGCGGGCATGCCGGCGATGTCGAAGCGCAGCGTGTCGCCGAGCTTCACGCCAAGCGACTTCGCCAGACCTTCCTCGACGCTCAGGCCGCCGGCCTCGTTCGGTGTCCAGCGCCCGCCGTCGAGCTGGTTGTGCGGTGGCAGCGTGGCGGTGTGGCTGAGGTTGAACTCGCGGTCGACGAGGCGCTTGGCGCGCTCCTCGGCCATGTCCTCGGGGCGCACGCTCTGGCCGTTGATCGCCACCAGCCGGCCGCGGATCATCGGGTACCAGTCGTAGCGTGCGATGCCGGCATCCTTCAGCTTGCGCTGAAAAGCCTCGCCCTGTTCGGGCTGGATGTTGATCACGAATCGGTTGGGCGCATCCGGCGGCGTGGCCTGGCGCCAGCTGCCGATCAGGTCGGTGCGCAGCAGCACCAGCAGCACCAGCGCCAGCAGACCGACCGACAGCGCCGAGACCTGCAGCACCGCGAAAGCCGGCCGTGCAGCGATCTGCCGCGTGGCCAGCACCAGCCAGCGCGGCGCACGCGACTCCGGCACCGCGCGGCGCAGCGCCTGCACCGCAGCCCAGGACAGCAGCGCGAACAGCGCCACCGCTGCGGCGAAGCCGCCCACCGCGATCAGGCCCATCTTCAGGTCGCTGGACACCGCCATCAGCAACGCGACGAAACCCGCCGCACCGGCCGCCAGCACGGCCAGCGAGGCCGGCTTGAGCGCACCGACGTCGCGGCGGATCACCCGCAGCGGCGGCACGCGCGCGAGCTGCAGCACCGGCGGCAGGCCGAAGCCGAGCAGCAGCGTCATGCCCACGCCGAGGCCGAAGGCCGCCGGCCACCAGCCCACCGGCGGCAGCGAGCCGTCGACCAGCCCGGCGAGCAGCCACACGAACACGTGGTGCACCGCAAAGCCCAGCACGACGCCGAGCACGCTGGCCAGCAGGCCGACGCCGACGAACTCCACCAGGTAGAGCAGCGCGATGCGCCGCTGCGGCTGGCCGAGCACACGCAGCATCGCGCAGTCGTCGAGGTGGCGGCTGGCGAAGTCGCGCGCGGCGATGCCCACCGCGACCGCGGCCAGCAGCGCGGCCAGCAGCGCCACCAGGTTGAGGAATTTCTCGGCGCGATCGAGCGTCTGGCGCATCTCGGGCCGGCCGGTGGCCACCGATTCGATGCGGATGCCGCGCAGGTCGCGCTGCTTGATCTCGTCTTCCGCCCATTGCACGAAGGCGCGCACCGGCGCCTCGCTGGCGCCGGGCGCGGCCACTGCGAAGCGGTAGGTCACGCGGCTGGCCGGCTGGATCAGCCCGGTGGCCGGCAGGTCGGCCTGGTTCAGCATCACGCGCGGCGCGAAGCCGAGGAAGCCGGCGCCGCGGTCGGGCTCGATGACGATGATGCGCGCGATGCGCAGGCTGGCGTCGCCGAGCAGCATCGCATCGCCCATCTGCAGGCCGAGCGAGCTGAGGATGGCGGCGTCGACCCACACCGTGCCGGGTTCGGGCGCGGCGGCCAGCTCGCGGTCTTCGCCTCCCGGCGCGTCGGCCAGGCGCAGCTTGCCGCGCAGCGGATAGGCCTCGGACACCGCCTTGGCGGTGATCAGGCGCGTGGCGCCGCCCTTCTCGTCCGGGGCTCGGCCCATGGTTGGAAAGACGGTCGACAGCGCGTGCTTCAGGCCCAGCGCGGCGGCCTTCTCGGCGAAGCCTTCCGGCGGCGGCTTGTCGCTGGCGACGATCGCGTCGCCGCCGAGGATCTGCCGGGCGTCGCGGGCCAGCCCGCTGTTGATGCGGTCGGCGAAGAAGGCCACCGCCGTCAGCGCGGCGACGGCGAGCATCACCGCCACCACCAGCAGGCGCAGTTCGCCGGCGCGGAAGTCGCGCGCCATCTGGCGCAAGGACAGGGCGGCGAGCGAGGCGGAGGCAGGAACAGGCGTCGAGGACATGCCGGAGACTGTGCCACGACTCGCGCGCGGCACCCGAGCGTGAGGGAATGCGCAGCGCCGTTAAACCAGGAGGTCACCGAGGTGAGGTGGCTCGTTCTACATTCGCAGCCATGAGCAGCCTGCAATGCTTGCTGTACATGAGCCAGGCGACCCGCGCGATGTCGCCGGCGGAAATCGACCGCCTGCTGCAGGGTGCGCGCGAGCGCAACCGCCTGCGCGGCATTACCGGCGCCCTGCTCTACTACGACGGCCGCTTCGTGCAGGTGCTCGAGGGCGAGGCCGCGGCGGTCGAGCAATGCTTCGCCCTGATCCAGACCGACCCGCGCCACGAGCAGGTCACGGCGCTGCACCGCGGGCCGATCGAGGCCGCAGGCTTCCCGGAGTGGTCGATGCGCTACGTCAGCCTGGACGGGCCGGGTGACCGCGCGGTCGCCGCCTTCCTCGACCAGCTGCAGCGCCAGCCCACGCCCGAGAGGGTGAAACAGGCCATCACCCTGCTGCACCGCCTGGCCAGCACGGCGACCGAACCGCCGGCGCGCTGAACGCTGCGTGCAATCCCGCTGAGCCCGCCGCGAGCGGCGGCGGCGTCCAATCGAGGCATGGACTCGAACCGTCTGCCTTCGATCTTCGTCTCCCATGGCTCGCCGATGACGGCGCTGGAGCCTGGCGCAGCGGGCGCCTTCATGCGCGAGCTGGGCCCCCGCATCACCGAAGCCTTCGGCCGGCCACGCGCCATCCTGGCCGTCTCCGCCCACACCGCGGCGCGCGCGCCAGTGCTGCTGGCCGCCGATCGCCACGAGGCGGTGTACGACTTCGGCGGCTTCGATCCGGCGCTGTACACGCTGCGCTACGACGCGCCCGGCGCGCCGGCGCTGGCGGATCGTGTCGTCTCGCTGATGCATGCGGCCGGCCTGCCGGTGCACCTCAGCCGTGAAGGCGGCCTGGACCACGGCAACTGGACACCGCTGCGCTACATGTTCCCCGAGGCCGACATCCCGGTGCTGCCGCTGGCCTTCGTGCCGATGCAGTCGCCCGCGCAGCAGTTCGCGCTGGGCGAAGCGCTGGCGCCGCTGGCCGACGACGGCGTGCTGATCCTGGCCAGCGGCAGCATCACCCACAACCTGCGCCGGGTGTTCTCGACCGGCATGCGCGGGCCGTTGGATGCGCCGGAGATCGCCGAGAGCCGCGCCTTCCGCGACTGGATGGCCGCGCGCAGCGTGGAGCGCGACTGGGATGCCCTGCTTGCCTACCGCGAGCGCGCGCCGCATGCGGTGGACATGCACCCCACCGACGAGCACCTGCTGCCCTGGTACGTGGCCGCCGGCGCCGGCGGGCGCGAGGCGGCGCCGCAGCGCCTGCACGACAGCGTCACCTACGGCTGCCTGGGCATGGACGCCTATGCGTTCGGCGCCAATGCGCCGCTCTTGCTCGACTGATCAGGCTCGGCTGATCAGGCCAGGCTGATCAGGGCAGCGTGCCCACCACGCCGGCGCCGAGCCAGTTCATCTTCGCGATGGCGGCGTCGTCCATCGTGCCGCCGGCCTGGCGCTGGCGGCCGACGCTGTCAAGCAGCCGGCCGGAGAATGGCTCGAGCTTGCCGGCGATCACGGCCTTGCGCCGCGCCTCGAGCTGCGCGCGCAGCTCCTTCGGCAACTTCGGATCGATTGCGCTGAGCTGCACCAGGCCGTCCTTCATGCCCGCCCACACCGGCTTGGGCTGCCAGCGCCCGTCGATCACCGACTGCGCCACCTGCGTGTAGTAGCCGCCCCAGTGGTGGGTGACGGCGGCCAGCTGCGCATCGGGCGCGAAGGCTCTCATGTCGCTCTGGTAGGCGATCACGCGCACGCCCTTGTCCTTGAACGCGGCCTGCGCGGCCAGCGGCACGGCCGGCGAGCCGCTGTGGTTGGTCAGCACGTCGGCACCCTGGTTGATCAGCGTCTGCGCCGCCTCGCGCTCGCGCGCCGGGTCGAACCAGGCGTTCAGCCACAGCACGCGCACCTGCGCCGTCGGGTTGGCCTCGCGCATGCCGATGGCGAAGGCGTTGATGCCCTGCACCACCTCCGGTACGGGGAAGCCGGCCACGTAGCCCGCCACGCCCGACTTGCTGGTCTTGCCGGCCAGCCAGCCAGCGAGGTAGCGCGCCTCGTAGTAGCGCGCGTTGTAGGTGTTCAGGTTGGCTGCCGTCTTGAAGCCGCCGGCATGCTCGAACTTCACCTGGGGGAAATCGGCCGCCACGCGCAGCGCCGGCTCGAGGTAGCCGAAGCTGGTGGCGAAGATCAGCTGGTGGCCCTGGGCGGCCAGGTCGCGCATCACGCGCTCGGAGTCGGCACCTTCGGCCACCGCCTCCACGACCGTCGTCTTCACCTTCGCGCCGAGGGCGCGTTCCATTTCTCGGCGGCCGAGGTCGTGCTGGTAGCTCCAGCCGGCTTCGCCGACGGGGCTGACGTAGACGAACCCGACCTTCAGCGGGACGTTCGTCTGTGCAGACACAGTGGCGGTGAAGGGGGGACTCAGCAACGCAGCGGCAAGCGCGGCCGCGCGGGCGAGGTTTTTGTACATGGTGTTCCTCTACATGGCTCCGGAAGAAAAGGACAAAGCGGCAGGGAGCACTGCCGCTTTGCAGGCCGGATTGTCGCCGAGCCGCGACCAGCCAAGCCCGCGGTGGGAATACGGTCTACTTGCGAATAATTCTCATTTGCGGGAAGATGCCTGCAAAGGAGAATGGCGATGCCCCTGACCGACCGACACCTCACCGAAGAGCACGAGCTGCCCAGCGTCGAAGCCGTGCTGGCCGGAACGCTGGCGCTGATGACCGGCTATGCGCAGGCGCTGCAGGCCGAACTCAATCCCGAGCAGCGGCTGCTGATGGGCGCCAAGATCGGCCGCAACCTCGAGCTGCTGTCCCAGCACGTGGCGATGAGCGAGCCCTTCCAGCGCATCGCGCTCGGCCTGCGCGCGCGCTGGCAGCTCATGAGCGCCTGCACCGCGCAGTCGGCGCCGTGCGGCTGCGCCGCCAGCGCCACGCTTCACTGAGCGGCTGCGGCCGCCTCCTCGAAGGCCAGATCGAGCTGGTTGATCCAGTGCGACTTGGCACCGGCGTCGGCGAAGCTGGCCTCGAAGCTGTTGCGCGCCAGCGTGTAGGCCTCGCGGGCACCGAGCTGCGGCAAGGCGGCGAAGGTCTCGACGAAGTTCTGGTTGACGTAGCCGCCGAAGTAGGCCGGGTCGTCCGAGTTGACGGTGGCCTTCAGCCCGGCCGCCAGCAGCGCCGGCAGGTTGTGTTCGGCCAGTGACTTGAAGACGCACAGCTTGACGTTGGACAGCGGGCACACGGTCAGCGGCACGCCGTCCTTCGCGAGGCGGTGCAGCAACAGCGGATCCTCGACGCTGCGCACGCCGTGGTCGATGCGCTCGGCCTTCAGCACATCGAGCGCATTGCGGATGTACTCGGGCGGCCCTTCCTCGCCGGCATGCGCCACCACGTGCAGCCCGGCGGAGCGCGCCTTGGCGAACACGCGCGCGAACTTCTCCGGCGGGTGGCCGCGCTCGCTGCTGTCCAGGCCCACGCCGATGAAGTGGTGCCTGTGCGGCAGCGCCTCGTCGAGCGTGGCCAGCGCTTCCTCTTCGCTCAAGTGGCGCAGGAAGCACAGGATCAGCTTCGCGCTGATGCCCAGCTCCTGGTGGGCACGCCGGCACGCATGCTCCAGGCCCTGGATCACCGTGGTGAAGGGCACGCCGCGCGCGGTGTGCGTCTGCGGGTCGAAGAAGATCTCGGCATGCAGCACGTTGTCGGCCGCGGCGCGCTGCAGGTAGGCCCAGGCCATGTCGAAGAAGTCCTGCTCCTTGAGCAGGACGCTGGCCCCGGCGTAGTAGATGTCGAGGAAGCTCTGCAGGTCGGTGAAGGCGTAGGCCTGTCGCAAGGCTTCCACGCTGGGGTACGGCAGCGCCACGCCGTTGCGCTGGGCCAGCGCGAAGATCAGCTCCGGCTCGAGCGAGCCCTCGATGTGCAGGTGCAGCTCGGCCTTGGGCATGGCACGCAGCAGCGCGGGCAGACGCTCGCGCGCGATCGAATCGAAGGCGGTGAAGCTCATGGCAGGACTCCGAAGGTGATGCCCGACTCGCGCAGGAAGCGGCGGTAGGCGGCCGAGCTGCGGTCGGCGGCGCAATGCACTTCGCCGCTCGACAGCGGCAGGCGCTTCGGCCGCTGCGACTCCAGAACCGGCTGGTCCTGAGTGAAGATGGTGTGCTGGAAGGCGCGGATCTGCTCGTCGCTGGAGTCGAAGTCGGTCAGCGCCATGCGGAACCAGACGCGGCTGTGCTCCTCGTCGACCGGGCAGACGAACAGCGCGATCTCGTCGCGGTAGCCGTCCTGCTTCTCGGGCAGCTTGGTGAGCACGGCGCTCCAGGGCGAGGTGACCTCGTAGCGATAGTCGACCCAGCTTCCCTCGCTGGACAGCCGGTTGCTCTGCGGCTGCCAGGCGCGGCAGCCGCTGGCGACGAAGCCGGCGGCCGTGGGCTCGGTGCGGTAGTCGTCGAGCACCGTGTGGGCACGATCGCCCAGCCAGCCCTCGTGCACGAAGCCGAAGTGGGCGAGGTCGAGGAAGTTCTCGACGATGCGCGGCGCGCTGGCCGCCACCTCGTAGGGGCCGACATTGAGCTTGCGCAGCTTCGGATCGGCCTCGGCCGTGAAGCTCGGCAGCCTCGCCTCGGCCTCGAGATGCAGCCAGAGCAGGCCGTGTGCCTCGCTCAGGCGGTGGGTCGCCAGCCCGTGCGAATCGGGTGGCACGAAGGCGGGCAACGCAGGAACCGAGACACATCGGCCGGCGCCGTCGAATCGCCAGCCGTGGTACGGGCATTCGATCTGCCCCTCGCACACGCGGCCCAGCGAGAGCCGCGTGCCGCGATGCGGGCAGCGATCGGGCGCGGCGCGCGGCGTGCCCGCCGCGTCGCGCCAGAGCACCAGGTCGTCGCCGAGCACGCGCACGGCGACCGGCGCATCACCCAGCGCCGGTGCATCGAGCACCGGGTGGGCGAAGCGCCGTTCCGTGGTCACTTGTCTCCAGGAACTTTGCCTTCGACGCCCTTGACGTAGAACTTGACCCCGCCGAGGACCTTGTCGTCGGCGACCACGTCCTTGGCGAGCACCTCCTTGCCATCCTGGCCGACGATCGGGCCCTTCCAGATGGCGAAGCTGCCGTCCTTCAGGCCAGCCTTGACGGTCTCGACCTTGGCCTTGATGTCGGCGGGCACCTTGTCGGAGATGGACACGATGTCGATCGTGCCTTCCTTGACGCCCCACCACGAGGCCTCGTTGCCCTTCCAGTTGCCTTCCAGCGCATCACGCGTGGCCTTGATGTAGTACGGGCCCCAGTTGATGATCGCCGAGGCGAGGTGGGCTTCCGGCGAGTAGGCGCTCATGTCGCTGTCCCAGCCGAAGGCGTACTTCTTGGCCTTGCCGGCGGTCTGCAGCACGGCCGAGGAGTCGGTGTTCTGGAACAGCACGTCGGCGCCGCCGTTGAGCAGCGACTGCGCGGCCTCGGTCTCCTTGGGCGGGTTGAACCACTCGTTGACCCAGACGACCTTGGTCTTGATCTTCGGGTTCACCGACTGCGCGCCCATCGTGAAGCTGTTGATGTTGCGGATCACCTCGGGGATGGGAATCGAGCCGACCACGCCCAGCGTGTTCGACTTGGTCATCGCGCCGGCGATGATGCCGGCCATGTAGGCGCCCTCGTAGGTGCGGCTGTCGTAGGTGCGCATGTTCTCGGCCTGCTTGTAGCCGGTGGCATGCTCGAACTTCACGTCCTTGGCGTCGGCGGCCACCTTGAGCATCGGCTCCATGTAGCCGAAGGTGGTGCCGAAGATCAGCTTGTTGCCCTGGCCCACCATGTCGCGGAACACGCGCTCGGCATCGGCCGCCTCGGGCACCTTCTCGACGAAGCTGGTGACGACCTTGTCGCCGAACTCGGCCTCCACCGCCTTGCGGCCGTTGTCGTGAGCGAAGGTCCAGCCGCCGTCACCCACCGGGCCGACGTAGGCGAAGGCGATCTTCAGCGGCTCGGGCTTGGCCGGGGCGGCGGCCACCGGCGAGGCGGCGGGCGCGGCGGCCTGCGGCACGGGCTCTTCCTTCTTGCCGCAGCCCACCAGGGCGGCGGTGGCGGCGAGCGTGCTCCAGCCGGCCAGCTTGATCAGGGAACGCTTGCTGTGAAACGTCATGTCGACTCCAGGTTGAGATGCGAGGGAGCGGGAAAGCGGGAAATTATGAGGGCGGTCAGGACCCCGGGAAGAACGGCTTGCCGATCGAGGCCGGCATGTTCACCTTGATGAAGTTCGCGTTCCTCGAGATCAGCACCAGCACCACGATGGTGGCCACGTAGGGCAGCATGGTGAGGAACTGGCTGGGGATCTGCACGCCTTCTCCTTGCAGGTGGAACTGCAGCATGGTCACGCCGCCGAACAGGTAGGCACCGAGCAAGACACGTGCCGGTCGCCAGGTGGCGAAGGTGGTGAGTGCCAGCGCGATCCAGCCCTTGCCGGCGATCATGCCCTCCACCCACAGCGGCGTGTAGATCACCGAGATGTAGGCGCCGGAGACACCGCACAGCGCGCCGCCCACCACCACCGCCAGCAGCCGGATCCTGCGCACCGGGTAGCCCAGCGCGTGCGCCGACTCGGGCGATTCGCCGATGGCGCGCAGCACCAGCCCGGCGCGCGAGCGGTAGAGGAACCAGGCGATGGCGATGGTCAGCAGCACGGCCAGGTAGACCATCGGGTGCTGCATGAACATCGCCGGGCCGAGAAAGGGGATGTCGGCCAGGCCGGGGATCTCGAAGTGCGGCCGCTCGGACAGCTTCTCCTGCGTGTACTGGATGCCGGCGAAGGCCGAGAAGCCGGTGCCGAACAGGCTGAGCGCCAGGCCGGTGGCGTACTGGTTGGTGTTCAGCCAGATCACCAGCACGCCGAAGGCCGCGGCCAGCAAGGCGCCGGCACCCGCGCCGGCCGCGAAGGCGAGCCAGTCGTTGCCGGTGTGCACCGCGGTGGCGAAGCCGGCGATCGCCGCCACCAGCATCATGCCTTCGGCACCGAGGTTGACGATGCCGGCGCGCTCGTTGATGAGCAGGCCGAGCGCCGCGATGGCCAGCACGGTACCGGCGTTGAAGGTGGCGGCCAGCAGGAGTGCGAATGCGTCCATCTCAGGCCTCCTTCGGGGTGCTGGCGGCCACCGCCTTGGCCGTACGCGGCTGCGCGGGTTTCCAGCGGATGCGATAGGCGATGAGCGTGTCGCAGGCGAGCAGCGTGAACAGCAGCAGGCCTTGGAACACGCCGGTCAGCGACTTGGGCAGGCCCAGGCGCGACTGCGCCAGCTCGCCGCCGATGTAGAACATGCTCATCAGGATGGCTGCGAAGATCGCGCCCACCGGATGCAGGCGGCCGACGAAGGCGACGATGATGGCCGCGAAGCCGTAGCCCGCCGGCACGTGCGGCGTGAGCTGCGCCAGCGGCCCGGCCACCTCCAGCGCGCCGGCCAGGCCGGCCATGCCACCGGACAGCAGCAGCGCCATCCACAGCGCCTTGCGCGAGGAGAAGCCGGCGTAGCGCGCCGCCGCCGGCGCGAGGCCGCCCACCTGCAGCTGGAAGCCGGCGTAGGTGCGGAACAGCAGCACCCAGAAGGCGAGCACAGCGGCCAGCGCGATCAGCAGACCGATGTTGACGCGGAAGCCGTCGACCAGCCGCGGCACCTGCGTGCTCTTCAGGAAGGTGATGGTCTGCGGGAAGTTGTAGCCCGCCGGGTCCTTCCAGGGGCCGTAGACGAGGTAGCCGAGCACCATGTCGGCCACGTAGACCATCATCAGGCTGACCAGGATCTCGCTGGCGTTGAAGCGGTCGCGCAGCAGCGCCACGACGCCCGCCCACACCATGCCGCCGACGACGCCGGCCAGCAGCACGGCGATCACGAACCAGCGGCCGGTCTCCGGCCCGGCCTGCATGGCCATGCCGCCGGCGAAGATCGCGCCGATGACGAACTGCCCCTCGGCGCCGATGTTCCACACGTTGGAGCGGAAGCACACCGCGAGACCGAGCGCGATCAGCAGCAGCGGCGTGGCCTTCATGGCCAACTCCGACAGCGCGTAGGCGCTCTTCACCGGCTCGACGAAGAACACCTGCAGACCGCGCACCGGATCCTTGCCCAGCGCCATGAACAGCAGCGTGCCGATCACCACCGTGATCGCCAGCGCCAGCAGCGGCGAGGCGATCGACATCACCCTGGACGGCTCGGGCCGCGCCTCAAGCTTCAGCATGGCTGGCCTCCTTCGCGGCGGTCTTGTTCCACAGGCCCGACATCCACTCGCCGATCATCTCGATCGTCGCCTTCGAGGTGTCGATGCTCGGTGACACACGACCTTGGGCGATCACCACCAGCCGGTCGCAGATCTCGAACAGCTCGTCGAGCTCCTCGCTGACCACCAGCAGCGCGCAGCCCTTGTCGCGCAGCGCCAGCAGCTCGCCGCGGATCTGCGCCGCCGCGCCGACGTCCACGCCCCAGGTGGGCTGCGAGACGATCAGCAGCTTCGGGTCGGCGTCGATCTCGCGGCCGACGATGAATTTCTGCAGGTTGCCGCCCGACAGGCTCTTGGCCGCCGCCTGCGGCCCGCCGGCCTTGACGTTGAAGCGCTTGATCAGGCTCTCGGCCAGCGCCTTCACCTCGCCGGTGCGGATCCAGCCGGAACGGTTCACCGTGCCCGTGCGGGTGAGCAGCGTGTTCTGCGCCAGCGAGAGCGTGGGCACCGCGCCGCGGCCGAGCCGCTCCTCGGGCACGAAGTGCAGGCCTTCCCTGCGGCGCTTGCGCGGCGAGTCGTGGGCGATGTCCTGGCCGAACAGCTTGACGGAGCCGGCCGGTGCGCGAAGGTCTTCACCGGAGAGCGCGGCCATCAGCTCCTGCTGGCCGTTGCCGGAGACGCCGGCAATGCCGACGATCTCGCCGGCGCGCACCTCGAAGCCGATGTCGGAAAGCGCCGTGGAGAAGGGGTCGGCCTTGGGCACGGTGAGACCCTTGACCTCCAGCACCGTGCCGCCGAGCTTGGCCTGGATGTGCTGCAGCTGCGGCGGCTCGGCGCCGATCATCAGGCGCGACAGGCTGGCATTGGTCTCCTGCGTCGGGTCGACCTCGCCGGTGACCTTGCCGCCACGCAGCACCGTGCAGTGGTGGCACAGCGCGCGGATCTCGTCGAGCTTGTGGCTGATGTAGAGGATGGAGCAGCCTTCGTTGGCGAGCTGGCGCAGCGTGACGAAAAGCTTGTCGACGGCCTGCGGCGTGAGCACCGAGGTGGGCTCGTCGAGGATCAGCAGCTTGGGGTTCGTCAGCAGCGCGCGCACGATCTCCACCCGCTGGCGCTCGCCGACCGACAGCGTGTGCACCGGGCGCAGCGGGTCGACGTCGAGGCCGTAGCTCGCCGCCACTTCGTTGATGCGTGCGATCACCTGGGCCAGCGTCAGGCTCCTGTCCAGGCCCAGCCAGACGTTCTCGGCGGCGGTGAGCGTGTCGAACAGGCTGAAGTGCTGGTAGACCATGCTGATGCCGAGCTG
>NZ_JBFXIO010000107.1:0-12505 GCF_050175855.1 Piscinibacter sp. | reverse complement strand
CCGAAGGCGCGCTGCTGGTGCTGGCCGGCAAGGCCGCCATCGAGCTCGCGGCGCTGCGCCGCGACGCGCCGCGCGAGGCCGAGCTGCCCTTCGACTCCGACACCAAGCTGATGGCCACGCGCCACCGCCTGGCCGGGGCGCCGCGCCGCGTGTTCGTCAAGGGCGCGCCCGAGGCGGTGCTGCGGCTGGCCGACGGTGGGCGGGAAGGCCTGCACGACCCGACGCTGAACGCCGCGCGCGGCCAGGCCGAGGCCATGGCCACGCGCGCGCTGCGCGTGCTCGCCTTCGGCGTGGTCGACGACGATGCGCTCGATCCGGCCGACGGTTTCGAGGCGCTGGCCGGCCGCGTGCGCCTGCTAGGCCTGATCGGCCAGATCGACCCGCCGCGCGAAGAGGTGAAGCTCGCGGTGGCCGAATGCCGCCGTGCCGGCATCCGGCCGGTGATGGTCACCGGCGACCACAAGCTCACCGGCCTGGCCATCGCGCGCGAGCTGGGCATCGCGCGTGAAGGTGATCGGGCGGTGGATGGCCCCGAGCTAGAACGCATGGGTGAGGGCGAACTGCGCGACGAATTGCCCGGCATCGCCGTGTTCGCCCGCGTGCAGCCGGCGCAGAAGCTGCGCATCGTCGAGGCGCTGCAGTCGCGCGGCGAGGTGGTGGCGATGACCGGCGACGGCGTCAACGATGCGCCGGCGCTGGCCCGTGCCGACGTCGGCGTGGCGATGGGCATCACTGGCACCGAGGTGGCCAAGAGCGCGGCCAAGATCGTCGTCACCGACGACAACTTCGCCACCATCGTCGGCGCGGTGCAGCAGGGCCGGGTGGTCTACGCCAACCTGAAGAAGGTCATCCTCTACCTGTTCGCCACCTCGATGGCCGAGGTGCTGGTGCTGCTGCTGGCGCTGCTCGGCGGCTTCCCGCTGCCGCTGGCGGCGGTGCAGATCCTGTGGATCAACATCGTCACCGAAGGCACGGTGACGGTGAACCTGGTGATGGACCCGCCCGACGGCGACGAGATGCGCCGCCGCCCCGTGCCGCGCCACGACCGTCTGCTCGGCAAGCATCTGCTGCAGCGCGTGGCGCTGATGACGCCGGTGATCGCCGGCGTGACCTTCGGCTGGTTCGCCTGGCGGCTGTCGCAGGGCGTGCCCGAGGCGGTGGTGCGCACCGAGACCTTCACCGTGCTGGCGATGTGCCAGTGGTTCAACGTGATGAACTGCCAGTCGGCCACCGCCTCGGCGCTGGGCCCGCGGCTGCTGCGCAACCACTGGCTGGCCGGAGGCCTCGCGCTCAGCGTGGCGCTGCAGGCCGCGGTGCTGTACGTTCCGGCCATGAACATGCTGTTCCACACCGTGCCGCTGCCGCCGGCCTCGCTGCTGCCGCTGCTGGCGCTGGCCAGCCTGGTGCTGTGGGCCGAGGAGCTGCGCAAGCTGATCGTGCGCCGCTCGCGCCGCGAGGCGACGTGATGGGGATGGCCTGGCTGGTGCTGCAGTTCCTGCTGTGCGCGGCGCTGATCGCGGGCGCGGGCTACGTGCTCAGCCGCAGTGCCGATGCGCTGGCCGACGCTTACGGCTGGGGGCGTGGCTGGGTTGGCCTGGCGATGCTGGCCACCGTGACCTCGCTGCCCGAGCTGGCCTCGGGGGTCAGCGCGGTGGCGCTGGTCGGCGCGCCCAACCTGGCGGTGGGCAATGCGCTGGGCGCGTGCGTCGTCAACCTGGCGTTCCTGGTGGTGGTCGATCTTCTGCAGCGCCAGCAGCCGATGTACGGCCGCGCCAGCGCCACGCACCTGCTGTCGGCGGGCTTCGGCGTGGTGATGCTGGGATTCGTGGCGATGAGTCTGGTCACCGGCCGCGCCGCGCCACAGTTTCTCGGCGTCGGCCTGTACAGCCCGATCCTGCTCGGGCTGTACCTGCTGGCGCTGCGCAGCGTGTTCGCACATGAGCAGTCGAGTCGCCAGGGCGAGCAGGCTCCGGCGCTCGAGCGGGCGCCCGCCGCGGCGGTGCGGCGCGAGTGGCAGCGCTTCGGCACGGCCGCGCTGGTGGTGCTGGCGGCCGGCAGCTGGCTGCCCGAAGTGGCCGACGGGCTGTCGCAAACGATGGGCCTGTCGCGCAGCTTCGTCGGCACCGTGTTTATGGCGCTGGTCACGACGTTGCCCGAGATGGCGGTCACGGTCTCGGCGCTGCGCCTCGGGGCGCTCGACATGGCGCTCGGCAACCTGCTGGGCAGCAACCTGTTCAACGTGCTGATCCTGGCGGTCGATGATGTCGCCTACACGCGCGGCCCGCTGCTCGCGGATGCGGCACCGGCGCACGCCGGCACGGCCGCCACCGCGCTGGTGATGACCGGTCTGGTCATCGTCGGCCTGGTGATGCGGCCGCAGGGGCGCGTGCTGCGCGTGGCGAGCTGGGTCAGCGTGGGCCTCGTGGCGGCCTACGGCATCAACGCTGCGCTGATCTACCTGGCAGGGGCCTGAAGGGAGCGACGACCATGTTCCATCTCTACGGCGTGAGCGGGCGCATGGCCACCGGCAGCATCGAACAACTGCGCCAGGCGGCGCCGGTCAGCGCGGTCGCGCGGGCGCGGCGCGTGGCGCCGGTGGGTGAGCCCGAGGCATCGCCGGCGGCGCCGGCAGGCGAAGGCCGCGCGCGCGACGCGCTGGCCGCCTACGCCGGCGCCGGTGCCGCGCACGAACGCGCGCCCTTGCGCACGGCGGCCGAGGTGATGAGCCGCCCGGCGCACACCCTCCTCGCCACGGCCAGCGTGCGCAGCGCCTGGCGCACGCTGGTGGCGCGCGGCATCGGCCAGGCACCGGTGGTCGCTGGCGACGGCACGCTGGCCGGCCTGGCTGGCCGCGCCGAGTTGCTGCCGCCGGCACTGCTCGATGCCGCGCTGGCCGATGCTGCCGCGTGGGACGCGCTGCTCGAGCAGCCGGTCTCCGCCGTGATGTGGACACCGGTGCCGGCCGTCGCGCCCGACACCGAACTGCGCCGCGTCGCCGAGTTGATGCTGGCCACCGGCCTGCCCGGCGTGCCGGTGGTGTCGGCCGATGGGCGGGTGGAAGGATTCGTGTCGCGCTCCGACCTGCTGCGCGCGATCGCGGCCGATCCGCCGCTGGACCTGTGGGGCTGAGCGATGCCGTGTCTCGTCAGGCATGACGACCCGCGCCTCTGCGCGGCAGCGGCCGTGGTGAGTCGAGCGTGAGCGCGCCGCTGCGCTTGTTCGGCTGCATCGCTGCGGCAGCGGCCGTGCACATCGTCGCGCCGCCGCCGGATGCGCTGCGCACGGGGCTGGCGCTGTTCGTGCTCATCGGCGGGCTGTGGATGACGCAGGCGCTGCACCTGACCGTCACTGCACTGCTGGTGCCGCTGCTGGCGGGTCTGAGTGGCCTCATGGACCTGCGCATGGCGCTCGCCTCGTTCGCGCACCCGGTGATCTTCCTCTTCCTCGGCAGCTTCGCGCTCGCCGCAGCGCTGCAGCAGCAGGCGCTGGACCGCGCCCTGGCTGCGGCGATGCTGCGCGCGGCGGGTGGACGGCGCCCGCGAGCCGTGGCCATGCTCTTCGTCCTGACGGCGGCGTTGTCGATGTGGATCAGCAACACCGCGACGGTGGCGATGATGCTGCCGCTGGCGCTTGCGCTGCTCGCCGCGGGCGACGCCAAGCAGCCTCCGGGCGCCCGCGAGCAGGCCTTCGTGCTGCTCGGCGTGGCCTACAGCGCCAGCATCGGCGGCATCGGCACGCTGGTGGGCAGCCCGCCCAACGCCATCGCCGCGGCGCAGGCCGGCATCGGCTTTGCGCAGTGGCTCGCTTTCGGGCTGCCGCTGGTGCTCGTGCTGCTGCCGCTGATGGCCGCGGTGCTGTATGCGCTGCTGCGGCCGCGGCTGGCCGGCCGCATCACCCTGACTGCCGACGCGCCGCTCGAGTGGACCATGCCGCGGCGCTGGACGCTCGCCGTCTTCGGGTGTACCGCTGCCGGCTGGGTGGCCGGCGCGCCGCTGGCGCGCGCCCTGGGTATCACGGCGGACATCGACAGCCTGGTCGCGCTCGTCGCCGTCGTCGCGCTGGTGGCCGGCGGCGCGATCGGCTGGCCGGAGCTGGAGCGGCGCGTGCACTGGAGCGTGCTGCTGCTGTTCGGCGGCGGCCTGGCGCTGAGCGAGGTGATGTCCACCAGCGGCGCGAGCCGCTTCCTCGCCGATGCCTTCGTCGCGCAACTGCAGGGCGTGCCTGCCTGGCTGCTGATCGTCGCCGTGGTGGCCTTCGTGGTCTTCCTCACCGAGCTGGTGAGCAACACCGCCAGCGCCGCGCTCCTGGTGCCCGTCTTCATGGGCGTGGCCTCCGCGTTCGGGCTGCCGCCGGTGACGCTGGCGGCCGCGATCGCCGTCTCGGCGTCGTGTGCGTTCATGCTGCCGGTGGCCACGCCGCCCAATGCGATCGTGTTCGCCACCGAGCTCGTGCCGCAGTCCACCATGATGCGCTGCGGCGCCGTGCTCAATCTTGTGTGCATCGTGGTGATCGCCGCTCTCGCACTGCTCCTGCTCGCTCGCTGAGGCCGGAATGCCCGCGCATTTCAGGTCGACGCCATCACTGTGTAGGATCGTCCGCACGCAGCGCGCCGGGCGTGTGCGGCCGGACCGAACGAATGCCCTGAATGAAGAGTGACCTCGCACAGGTGATCGCCGCTGGCGCGCCATCGTCGGCGCTCGTCGACGACCCGCATTGGTACAAGGATGCGGTCATCTATGAGCTGCACATCAAGGCGTTCCGTGATTCGAACGGCGATGGCCTCGGTGACTTCGCCGGGCTGATCGAGAAGCTCGACCACGTCCGCGACCTCGGCGTCAACACCCTCTGGCTGCTGCCCTTCTATCCCTCGCCGCTGCGCGACGACGGCTACGACGTGGCCGACTTCATGGGCGTCAACCCGGCCTACGGCACGGTGGCCGACGTCGAGCGGCTGGTGGAGGAGGCGCATCGCCGCGGCCTGCGCGTGATCACCGAACTGGTGGTCAACCACACCTCCGACCAGCACCCCTGGTTCCAGGCCGCACGCCGCGCGCCCAAGGGCTCGCCCGAGCGCGACTTCTACGTCTGGAGCGACGACCCGAAGAAATACGCCGGCACGCGCATCATCTTCACCGACACCGAGAAGTCCAACTGGAGCTGGGACGAGGTGGCGCAGCAGTACTACTGGCACCGCTTCTTCAGCCACCAGCCCGACCTGAACTTCGACAACCCGGCGGTGCGCGAGGCGGTGTTCGGCGTGATGGAGTTCTGGCTCGAGCGCGGCGTCGACGGCTTCCGTCTCGACGCGATCCCCTACCTGATCGAGCGCGAGGGCACCTCCAACGAGAACCTGCGCGAGACGCACGAGGTCATCAAGGAGCTGCGACGCCGGCTCGACGCGAAGTACCCGAACCGGCTGCTGCTGGCCGAGGCCAACATGTGGCCGGAAGACGTGCGCGAGTACTTCGGCGAGGACGACGAGTGCCACATGGCCTACCACTTCCCGCTGATGCCGCGCATGTACATGGCCATCGCGCAGGAAGACCGTCACCCGGTGGTGGAGATCCTGGCGCAGACACCCGACATCTCGCCAGCCTGCCAGTGGGCCATCTTCCTGCGCAACCACGACGAGCTGACGCTGGAGATGGTGACCAGCCGCGAGCGCGACTACATGTACAGCATGTATGCCGCCGACCCGCGCGCGCGCATCAACCTCGGCATCCGCCGCCGCCTGGCGCCGCTGCTCGACAACGACCTCGACCGCATCAAGCTGATGAAGAGCCTGCTGCTGTCGATGCCCGGTTCGCCAGTGCTGTACTACGGCGACGAGATCGGCATGGGCGACAACATCTTCCTCGGCGACCGCGACGGCGTGCGCACGCCGATGCAGTGGACCAGCGATCGCAACGGCGGCTTCAGCCGCGCCGACCCGCAGCGCCTGTACCTGCCGCCGATCCAGGACCCGGTGTACGGCTACGAGTCGGTGAACGTGGAGGCGCAGTCGCGCGAGCCCTCGTCGCTGTTGAACTGGACGCGCCGCATGCTCGCCGTGCGCAGCTCGACGCAGGTGTTCGGCCGCGGCAGCCTGACCATGCTGCACCCGGGCAACCGCAAGGTGCTGGCCTACCTGCGCGAGCTCGGCGAGGAGGCGGTACTGTGCGTGGCCAACCTCGGCCGCACCGCGCAGCCGGTGGAGATCGACCTGGCGCGCTTCAAGGGCCGCGTGCCGGTGGAGATGAGCGGTGGCATCGCCTTCCCGCCGATCGGCGAACCCGGCTACCTGCTGACGCTGCCGGCGCACGGCTTCTTCTGGTTCCGCCTCGCCGCCGACGTCTCGCCGCCCGACTGGTACGTCGACCGCCGTCCGGTCGAGGACCTCGCCGTGGTGGTGCTGTTCGACGGCTGGAACAGCCTGTTCCGCGACCGCGTCGTGCCCTGGCGCATCGCGATGGCGATCAAGACGCTGGCGCAGCTGGAGGAGCGCGTGCTGCCGCCCTTCATCGCGCGGCAGCGCTGGTTTGCCGGTCACGATGCGACACTGGCGCAGGTGCGGCTGGCCGAGCATGCGCGGCTGGAGCACGAAGGGCGCGAGTGGCTGCTCGGCCTGTTCGACTCGCGAGCCGGCGACGCCGCGCGCTGGTTCCTGCCGCTCGCGCTGGCCTGGGAGGATGGCGAGGATGAGCGGCTGCGCCTGCTGCAGCCGGCCGCCGTGGCCAAGGTCCGCGTCGGCCCGCGCGTGGGCGTGATGGCCGATGCGCAGGCCGACCCGGCCTTCTGCGCCGCGCTGCTGGAGGCGTTAGGCGCCGCGCGCGTGATGCCGGCGGCGCACGGCACGCTGCGTTTCTTGCCCGGCGCCGCCTTTTCCGAGCTGGCCGGCCGCTGCGCCGGCTCGACGGCACCCCCGCGCCCGCTGCCGCAGGCGCGCAGCTCGGTTGTGGTGATCGGCGACGGCCTGTTCATGAAGGTCTTGCGCCAGGTGCGCCCGGGGATCAGCGTGGAGGCCGAGGTCGGCCGCTTCCTCACCGATGTGGCGCACTTCGAGCACTGCGCGCCGGTGGCCGGCACGGTCGAGTACCTCGCCGGCGACGGTGCGCCCAGCACGCTGGTGCTGCTGCAGGGCTACGTGCACAACCAGGGTGATGCCTGGACGCTGGTCGTCGACCAGCTGCAGATGGCGCTGGCCCGCCATCCGGCCGGCGCGCCGGACGGCGGCGCCGAACCGGTCGACGAAGGCTTCCTGCAGCGCATGCGCACGCTGGCGCGCCGCCTCGCACAACTGCATGGGGCATTCGACCGCCACAGCGGCGACCCCGCCTTCGACTCTCGCCCGATCGGGGCCGACGACCTCGCTCGCTGGGTCACCCAGGCTCGCGATCGCACGGCGGTGCTGCCCGCGCGCATCGATGCGATCGAGGCGGCCTTCGAGCACGCCGCCCGCTGGGCGCCCGCCGGTCGCGCCAGCCGCGTGCACGGCGCCTTCCGGCTGCAGGAGGTGCTGCTCGTGCACCACGACTTCGTCTTCGTCGACTTCGAAGGCGATCCGGGCACACCCGTCGAGGTGCGCCGCGCCCTGCAATCGCCGCTGCGCGACCTCGCCGGGCTGCTGGTGTCGATCGACCAGGCGGTCGAGGCCGCGCTGCCGCTGGGTGCGCCGCCGCTGCTGCAGGCGCTGGCCCTGGGCTGGGTGGCGCAGGTACGCGAGGCCATGCTGGATGCCTATGCGCAGGAAGCGGTGGCCGCCGGCGTATTCGCCGACGTGGCCGAGGTGGCGGCGGCTGCGCCGCTGCTCACACTGTTCGAGATCGACCGCGCGCTGCAGCTGCTGCGCGAGGACCTGGCCGCCCGACCGGGCGCGGCCGCCAGCCTTCCGGCCGGACTGCTCGCGCGGCTCGGCCCCTGAACCGTCGAGGAGAGATTGCCATGGACAGCTTCAACGTCGCCGTCGAGCCGCTGCGCGCCTTTCTCGTGCAGATCGGCGCCTACCTGCCGCGGCTGGGCGTGGCGCTGGCCATCGCCGTGGCCGGCTGGCTGCTGGCCAAGGCGCTGCGCTTCGCCACCGTGAAGGCGCTGCGCGCGCTGAACTTCCACGTGCTCAGCGAGCGCGCCGGCATGGACGAGTTCCTGCAGCAAGGCGGCAGCCGGCGCGATACCGCCGACGTGTTCGGCCTGATCGTCTTCTGGCTGGTGCTGCTGGGCGCGCTCATCGTGGCCTTCAACGGGCTCGGCCTGTCGCAGGTCACCGACGTGCTCACGCGCGTGCTCCTGTTCCTGCCCAAGCTGCTGGTCGGCCTGCTGGTGGTGGTGTTCGGGCTGTACTTCGCCCGCTTCGTCGGCCAGTCGGTGCAGGCCTGGTGCCAGGGGGCGGAGATCGGCGACGCCGAGCTGATCGGCCGCGTGGTGCGCTATGCGATCGTCACCTTCGTGGTGCTGATCGCGATCGACCACATCGACATCGGCAGCGGCCTGGTGCAGCAGACCTTCCTGATCCTGCTCGGCGGCGTCGTGCTGGGGCTGGCACTGGCTTTCGGCATCGGCGGCAAGGACCGCGCCGCCGCGATGCTGGAGCGCTGGTTCCCGCGCGCCCAGCCGCCCGAGCGGCGCTGAGGCGCGCCGCGGCTCAGGACGCCGCAGCGTTCGTCATCCGCAGCGGCAGCGCCGGCGCCCGGCCCTCGCGGTCCTGGCCGGCATAGACCGTCAGGTGCGGGAAGGGGATCTCGATGCCCGCCGCGTCGAAGGCGTGCTTGAGGCGCCGCAGGTACTCGCGGCGCACCGTCCACTGCTCCAGCGCCACGCACTTGAAGCGGCAGCGGATCACCACGGCCGAGTCGTCCCAGCGTTCCACGCCGGCGATCTCCAGATCGTCGAGGATGCGCGGCGTGAAGGCCGGGTCCTCGCGCAGCGCGCGGCCCGTCTCCCGCATCACCTCCATCACCGCATCGGTGTTCTCGCGGTAGGCCACGCCGATGTCCATCACCGCCTGCGCGAAGCCGCGGCTGAGGTTGACCACGGTGGTGATCTGGCCGTTGGGCACGAAGTGCACGTGGCCGTCGTAGTCGCGCAGCTGCACGTAGCGCAGCGTGACCACCTCGACCAGGCCGGCGTGGTCGCCGAGCTTGACGACGTCACCTTCGCGGATCTGGTTCTCCAGCAGGATGAAGAAGCCGGTGAAGTAGTCCTTCACCAGGCTCTGCGCGCCGAAGCCGACCGCCAGGCCGACCACGCCGGCCGCGCCGAGGATGGGCGCCACCGAGATGCCCAGCTCGCCGAGCACCAGCATGCCGGCGATCAGCGAGACCACCACCGCCACGATGTAGCGGAACACGCGGCCCAGCGTCTCGGCGCGCTTGACGGCCTCGCGGTCGTCGAAGCGGCTGGCGATGCGGATGCGGAAGGCGCGGATCGCGCGCTGCAGCACGCCGATCAGGATCCAGGCCGCGATCACGATGACGAGGATGCGCAGGCCGGTCGTGGCCGCGCCGCCGAGTCCGCTCCACAGGGCCTGGCCCTCGGCCAGCAGGTCTTTCAGCGAACTCATGCGCTGGTCTCCGTCAAGGCAGCCAGGAAGCCGCGTCGCCACCAATGCACGTCGTGCCTGCGGATCTCCTCCAGCAGCCGGGCATGGCGCATCTGCCGCTCCTGCAGCGGCATGTGCAGCGCGCGCTGGATGGCGTCGGCCGTGGCCTGCGTGTCGTATGGGTTGACGAGCAGCGCGTCACGCAGCTGCTCGGCCGCACCGGCGAAGCGCGACAACACCAGCACGCCCGGGTCGGCCGGATCCTGCACCGCCACGAACTCCTTGGCCACCAGGTTCATGCCGTCGCGCAGCGGCGTCACCAGGCCGACGCGCGCGGAGCGGTAGAGGCCGGGCACGCGCTTGCGCGCGACGGTGCGGTGGATGTAGCGCACCGGCATCCAGTCGATGTCGCCGAAGTCGCCGTTGACTGCGCCGCACAGGCCCTCGAGCTCGCGGCGGATGTCGCCGTAGGCGTGCACGTCCTCGCGCGAGGGCGCGGCCACCTGGATCAGCGTGGCGCTGTGGCGGTTCTCCGGGTAGCGCTCGAGCAGGGTGCGGAAGGCGCGCACGCGCTGCGGCAGGCCCTTCGAGTAGTCGAGCCGGTCGACGCCGGCGAGCAGCTGCCGCTTCGCGTACTGCTCGCGCAGCGTGGCGATCATGGCGCGCGCCTCCTCGCCGTCGGCCAGCGCAGTGAATTCGTCGACGTCGATGCCGATCGGAAAGGCGCCCGTGCGCAGCTGCCGGTTGAAGGCGCCGAAGGTGTTCTCGCCCACCGCTTCGGCACCCGCTTCGCTGAGCAGGTAGCGCGACAGGTGCGTGAGGTCGGCCTGGCTCTGCACACCCACCAGGTCGTAGGCGAACAGCGCCCGCATCAGCCAGTCGTGCGCCGGGATGGCGGCGAGGATCAGCGGCGGCGGCACCGGGATGTGCAGGAAGAAGCCGATGCGCTGCTGGCAGCCCATGGCGCGCAGTTCCGCCGCCAGCGGGATCAGGTGGTAGTCGTGCACCCAGATCACGTCGTCCGGCTGCAGCAGCGGCCGCAGGCGGTGCGCGAACATGCGGTTCACGCGCCGGTAGCCCTCGATGTGCCCGGCGTCGAAGTCGGCCAGGTCGAGCCGGTAGTGGAACACCGGCCACAGCACGCCGTTGGCATAGCCGCGGTAGTAGCTGTCGTGGTCTTCCTGGGTGAGATCGACGGTGGCCAGCGTCACGTTGCCCGCTCGATGCGTGTGCAGCTTGCCTTCGCCGTGGCCGCTGTCGACCACCGTGCCGCTGGTGCCGAACCACAGCCCGCCGGTCTCGGCCAGGGCCTCGCCGAGCGCCACGGCCAGGCCGCCGGCAGCCGTCTTGCGCGGATCGGCGACGCGGTTCGAGACGACGACCAGCCGGCTCACGGCGCCACCCGCTCGACGGGCACGCCGGCGAGGTGGTCGGCCGCGCGGGCCAGCCAGTCGCGCATTGCGGCCGGATCCGGCAGGTGGTGGGCGGCCAGCGTCTCGCCCTCGCCGATCTTCACCGCCACGCCGCCGAGCGACTGCACCAGCTCGAAGGCACCTTCGTCGGTGACGTCATCGCCGAAGAACCACGGCCGGCGGTGGCGGAACGGCCGCTCGTCGAGGAAGCTGCGCACCGCTGCGCCCTTGCTGGCGCGGCGCGGCTTGAGCTCCACCACCATCTTGCCGCGCATCAGCGTCATGCCTTCACAGCGGCGCATGGCCTCGGACATCGCGGCCACGCAGGCGTCTTCCAGCTCGGGCGCCTGACGATAGTGCAGGGCCACGGCGCAGGGCTTGCGCTCCACGCGCAACACCGGGTGCTCACGCACCAGTTCTTCGACCATTGCCAGGGCCGGCTCCAGCGGCGGCACCGCGATGCGGCGCACCAGGCCATCGGCACCGCGCCGTTCGGCGCCATGCACGCCGGCCACGCTCAGGCGCTGCGGCAGGGGCAGGTGGTGGTCGATCTCGGCCAGCGGCCGGCCGGAGACGACGGCGACAGCGCCGCCGACGAGGGAACCCAGGCGCGCCAGGAGTTCGGGCACCTGCGGCTCGACGCGCACGGCGTCCGGGCGGGGAGCGAGGTCGACCAGCGTGCCATCGAAATCGAAGAAGAGCGCGCTGGCGCGATCGGGCAGATCCGGAGTCAGCATCCCGCGACCTTATCGCATTGGTACAAATGTATCCACGCGATGGGGAAAAGCCGCACCTGTGAGGTGCGGCATCCGCGGCTGTGGGTGTCTCAGGCGATGCTCTCGCGCAGGCGGAAAACCTGCACCGCGCCGGCGAGCTGCTCGGCCTGCGCCTTCAGCGTCGCGGCGGCGGAAGCACTGTGCTCCACCAGCGAGGCGTTCTGCTGCGTGGTCTGGTCGAGGCCGGCCACCGCCGAGCTGACCTCGCCGATGCCGCTGGCCTGCTGCGAGGTGGCCGAGCTGATCTCGGCGATCAGCGTCGAGACGCTGCGCACCTGCGCGACGATGTCCTCCATCGTCGCGCCGGCCTCGCGCACCAGGCGGGAGCCGGCGTCGACCTTCTCCACGCTGGAGCCGATCAGCGACTTGATCTCGCGCGCCGCCTCGGCGCTGCGCTGCGCCAGGTTGCGCACCTCGCCGGCCACCACGGCGAAGCCGCGGCCCTGCTCGCCGGCACGCGCCGCTTCCACCGCGGCGTTGAGCGCCAGGATGTTGGTCTGGAAGGCGATGCCGTCGATCACGGTGATGATGTCGGCGATGCGACGCGAGCTCTGCGTGATGTCGTCCATCGTGCTGACCACCTCGCCGACCACCTCGCCGCCCTTGGCCGCGGCGCTGCTCGCCGATCCGGCCAGCTGCGTGGCCTGGCGCGCGGCATCGGCGTTGCTCTTCACGCTGGCATTCATCTGCTCCATCGAGGCCGCCGTCTGCTGTAGGCTGGAGGCCTGCTGCTCGGTGCGCGTCGACAGGTCGGCCCAGCCCTCCTGAATCCGAATTTTGAAGCTATTCCAATTGGATTCGAC
>NZ_JBFXIO010000106.1:0-12545 GCF_050175855.1 Piscinibacter sp. | reverse complement strand
ACGTGCGGCTGATGAACGCCACCGCGGCGCTGTTCGCGCTGGTCGGGCTGCTGGTGATCGCGGTGGTGGCGGCCTTGTGGATGGCCAAGCAGCCGGTGTTCGCGCTGCGCGCGATCCGCGTCGAGGGCGACGTGGCACGCAACAGTGCGTCGACCATCCGCGCCAATGCGATGCCGCACCTGGCCGGCAACTTCTTTTCGCTCGACCTGCAGCGCGCGCGCGAGGCCTTCGAGTCGGTGCCCTGGGTGCGCCATGCGGTGGTGCAGCGCATCTGGCCGAACCGGCTGGCGGTGCGGCTGGAGGAGCACCGCGCCGCGGCGCTGTGGGCCACCGAGGAAGGCGAGGACAAGCTGGTCAACAGCATCGGCGAGGTGTTCGAGGCCAATCCCGGCGACGTCGACGAGGACGAGCTGCCGGTGCTGCGCGGCCCCGAGGGCAGCTCGGCGCGGCTGCTGGTGCTCTACCAGAAGCTGCAGCCGGTGGTGCAGCCGCTGGACGTGCGCATCGAGGAGCTGGCGATGTCCGGGCGCGGCTCGATCACCGCCGAGCTCGACGGCGGGGCGGCGATCGAGATCGGCCGCGGCACGGACGACGAGATCGTGGCGCGCCTGCAGCGGTTCGTGGCCACGCTGCCGCAGGTGATCGCCCAGCACCAGCGTCCGCTGGTGCACGCGGACCTGCGCCACAACGACGGATATGCGGTGCGGCTCAAGGGTGTCTCGACCGGCGGGGCGGGCACCGGCGGCGCCGGGAGGAACTAGAGGATGGCCAAGGAATACAAGGATCTCGTCGTCGGGCTGGACATCGGCACCGCCAAGGTGATGGCGGTGGTGGCGGAGGTGCAGGCCGACGGCGAATTGCGCATCGCCGGCCTCGGCGTGGCGCCCAGCCATGGCCTCAAGCGTGGCGTGGTGGTCAACATCGATGCGACGGTGCAGTCGATCCAGCAGGCCTTGAAGGAGGCCGAGATGATGGCCGACTGCAAGATCACGCGCGTCTACACCGGCATCACCGGCAGCCACATCCGCGGACAGAACTCCACCGGCATGGTGATCGTGCGCGACAAGGAGGTCACGCCGGTCGACGTGGCGCGGGTGGTCGAGACCGCCAAGGCGATCAACATCCCCAATGACCAGCGGCTGCTGCTGGTGCAGGCGCAGGAGTTCGTGATCGACGGCCACGAGGTGAAGGAGCCGATCGGCATGAGCGGCGGTCGGCTCGAGGTGAAGGTCCACATCGTCACCGGCGCGGGCAGCGCGGCGGAGAACATCGTGAAATGCGTGCGCCGCTGCGGCCTCGAGGTGGAGCAGCTGGTGCTGAACCCGAGCGCCAGCAGCCACGCCGTGCTCACCGAGGACGAGAAGGACCTCGGCGTGGCCATCGTCGACATCGGCGCCGGCACCACCGACGTGGCCATCTTCACCGACGGCGCAATCCGCCACCCCGCGGTGATCCCGAACGCCGGCGACCTGAACACCAGCGACATCGCGATGGCGTTGCGCCCGCCGACCAAGGACGCCGAGGAGATCAAGGTCGAGTACGGCGTGGCCAAGCAGCTGCTGGCCGACCCGGCCGACAACCTCGAGGTGCCCGGCCTGGGCGACCGCGCGCCGCGCATGCTCAGCCGCCAGGCGCTGGCCGGCGTGATCGAGCCGCGCGTCGAGGAAATCTATTCGCTGGTGCACCAGGTGATCCGCGAGAGCGGCTGCGAGGAGCTGCTGTCCTCCGGCATCGTGATCACCGGCGGCGCGGCGGTCATGCCCGGCATGGTCGAGCTCGGCGAGGACATCTTCCTCAAGCCGGTGCGCAAGGGCATTCCCACCTACCACGGGCCGCTCGCGGACATGGTGGCCAACCCGCGCTCGGCCACGGTCATGGGACTCCTCGAGGAGGCGCGGCTCGGCCGCACCCGCGGCCAGCGCGCCGCGCAGCAGGCGGGGTCGGTGCAGACCCTGTTCGGCCGCGCCAAGGACTGGTTCCTCGGCAACTTCTGAAGGGCGGCCCATGAACAACCACGACCCCCCTTTCATCCCTATCCAGGCGATCCGGCGAAGACCGGAACAACAACAGGCAAACGCGTTGAATCAACGGCAATTCACTTTCAGGCAACTGCAGCACTTCATCGGAGAAACACCATGCCCATCGAAATGATCGAAGAGTTCGACCTCGGCACGCGGATCAAGGTCATCGGCGTCGGCGGCGGCGGCGGCAATGCCGTCGAGCACATGATCGCCAACGGCGTCCAGGGCGTGGAATTCATCTGCGCCAACACCGACGCGCAGGCGCTCAACCGCTCGGCAGCCACCTCGCTGATCCAGCTCGGCACCACCGGCCTGGGTGCCGGCGCCAAGCCGGAGGCCGGCCGCGCCGCCGCAGAGGAGGCGGTCGACCGCATCCGCGAGGCCATCACCGGCGCCAACATGCTGTTCATCACCGCCGGCATGGGTGGCGGCACCGGTACCGGCGCCGCGCCGGTGATTGCGCGCGTGGCCAAGGAGATGGGCATCCTGACCGTCGGCGTGGTCACCAAGCCGTTCGAGTTCGAGGGCGCGCGCCGCGCGAAGGCAGCCGACCACGGCCTGGCCGAACTGGAGGCCAACGTCGACTCGCTGATCGTCATCCTCAACGACAAGCTGCTCGAGGTGCTCGGCGACGACGTCACCCAGGACCAGGCCTTCGCTCACGCCAACGACGTGCTGCGCAACGCCGTGGGCGGCATCAGCGACATCATCCACATCCCGGGGATGGTCAACGTCGACTTCGAGGACGTGAAGACGGTCATGGGCGAGCCCGGCAAGGCGATGATGGGCACCGCCTTGGCCACCGGCCCGGACCGCGCCACCAAGGCTGCCGAGGCCGCCGTGGCCTGCCCGCTGCTGGAAGGCATCGACCTCTCCGGCGCGCGCGGCGTGCTGGTGCTGATCGCAGCCAACCGCGCGAACTTCAAGCTCTCGGAGAGCCGCAATGCGATGAACACCATCCGCCGCTACGCCGCGGACGATGCGCACGTGATCTACGGCACGGCCTATGACGAGACGCTGGGCGACCAGCTCCGCGTGACGGTGATCGCCACCGGCCTGAGCCCGGTAAAGCGCCAGCAGGCGGCGCCGATCCAGGTGGTGCACAGCGCACCGGTGCAGCGCACCGGCACCGACAACATCCCGGTGCTGACCACCCCGGTGCAGACCACCCCGCCGGCGCACGACTACACCGCGCTGAACACGCCCAGCGTGTGGCGCAACGGCCGCACCGCGGCCGCGAAGGTGGATGCGCTGGCCAGCCACGGCATGGACGAGATCGAGATCCCGGCTTTCCTCAGGAAGCAAGCCGACTGAGACTTGCGGGCCCGCGAGGGCCCGCAAGTTCCTCTATGGAGGTGATTGATCGCTTCGTGGCGCGGCGGCGCGCCGGATCGGGGACAATCCCGGCCATGCTGCAGCAACGCACCCTGAAGTCCATGACGCGCGCCGTCGGCGTGGGCGTGCACGGCGGGCAGCGTGTCGAACTGACGCTGCGCCCCGCGCCGCCCGACCACGGCATCGTGTTCCGGCGCGTCGACCTGCCGCAGCCGGTGGCGATCCCGCTGTCGGCGGAGGTGGTCAGCGACACGCGCATGGCCACCACGCTGTCGCCCGGCGGCGACCCGGGCGCGCCCAAGGTGAAGACGGTCGAGCACCTGCTGTCGGCCTGCGCCGGCCTCGGGCTGGACAACCTGACCATCGACCTGACGGCCGAGGAGGTGCCCATCCTCGACGGCTCGGCGGCCTCGTTCGTCTACCTGCTGCAGAGCGCCGGCATCGAACTGCAGGACGCACCCAAGCGCTTCATCCGCGTGAAGAAGACGGTGGAGGTGCGCGAGGGCGAAGGCGAGCGCCTGATGTGGGCGAAGCTCGAGCCCTTCGAGGGCTACAAGCTTACCTTCGAGATCGAGTTCCACCACCCGGCGGTCGACCAGACCGGCCAGCGTGTCACCTTCGACATGGGCTCGGGCAACTACAAGCGCGAGATCGCGCGTGCCCGCACCTTCGGCTTCAGCAAGGACGTCGACATGATGCGCGCGCGCGGCCTCGGCCTGGGCGGCAGCATGGACAACGTGATCGTGGTCGACGAGTCGAAGGTGCTCAATGCCGAGGGGCTGCGCTACGACGACGAGTTCGTCAAGCACAAGATCCTCGACGCCATCGGCGACATGGCGATGGCCGGGCGGCCCATCCTGGCCGCCTACAGCGCCTTCAAGTCGGGCCATGCGCTGAACAACAGGCTGCTTCGGGCGCTGATGGCCGATCCGGCGAACTACGAGATCGTCACCATCGAGGATGCGAGCCGGCTGCCGCGGGGGCTGTCCGAGCTCGCGCCCGCCTGGTAAGCCGGCTCCGATACGATGCTGATCTTTCGCTGGATCGTCCTGCTGCTGCTGGTGGCCGGGCTGCTTTGCTTCGCGATGTACATCGGCACCGGGCAGGCCAAGTGGCGCTTCCTCGGTATCCGCATCGTCAAGTGGACCGTGATCGCGGCGCTGGGGTTCTTCGCGGTGCTGGCGCTGGAGCGCATGGCGATGGTGTTGTGAACGTGGGCTCGGGAATCAAGGGATGCTGATCTTCCGCTGGATCATGGGCGTCGTCGGCGGCTTGTTCGCCGCCGGTTGGCTGTTCACGTTCCTGATGTACGTGCTGCGTGACGACGACCGCTTCGCCGAACTCGGCAAGCGGCTGAGGCACTTCACCATCCTGATCGCGCTGTTCTGGTTCAACCTGGAGATCTGGGGTCGCGTCGTCTGGACCATCGTCACCTGGAACTCGCCGAAGGACTGACCAGGCTGGCGAACTCGACGATCTCGTCGAGGTGGTTCTCGAAGTCCGACAGCGCGTGGTCGCTGCCTTCGAGCAGCTTGATGCGGCAGCCGGCATATCGTGCCGCCATCTCCTTCCAATCCAGCACCTCGTCGCCCTTGGCGATCACCGCGAAGTAGCGCTCGGGCCGGCTGATCGCCGCCGGCGTCATCGCGCGCAGCTCGCCGACGAACTCGGAGCGGAAGTAGAAGCGCTCGGCCGGATCGTGCCAGGCGGTCTGCTCGCCGATGTACTTCTCAAGGTCGCGCGCCGGGTCGATCGCCGGATTGAGCAGGACCGCGGGGCAGCCCAGGCGCTCGGCGACGGCGGTGGCATAGAAGCCGCCCAGCGAACTGCCGATCACCGCCATCGTCTCGACGGGCCAATCCGCCACGCCGGCCAGCACCATTGCCAGCGCCTCGCGCGGCGACGGTGGCAGCTGCGGGCACCACCAGCGCAGGTCAGGGCGGTGCTCGCGCACCCAGGCGGCCACGCGGCGCGCCTTGGCCGACTGTGGCGAGGAGCGGAAACCATGCAGGTAGAGCAGGTGGGTGGTGGGTTTGCGCATCATCAAGCCGCAGTCTGCCGCAAGCCTGCGGGCGCTCCTACACTGCGCGCGCAGCACAGCAGGAGATTCACATGCGCGTAGGCGTTCTCACCGGCGGCGGAGATTGCCCGGGCCTGAATGCGGTGATCCGCGCGGTCGCCAAGTCGCTGATCCGGCAGGCCGGCGCGGAGGTGGTCGGCATCGAGCAGGGCTTCCTCGGCCTGATCGAGCGCCGCGTGCGGCCGCTGGACCTGCGCTCGGTGGCCGGCATCATGGCCACCGGCGGCACCATTCTCGGCACCCACAACAAGGCCAATCCCTTCGGCTACTTCGGCGAAGGAGGCGCCGATGTCTCCGACCGTGTCGTGGCCTACGTGCGCGAGCTGGGGCTGGACGCGATCGTGGTGATCGGCGGCGACGGCAGCATGGCGATCGCGCAGCAGCTCGCCGACAAGGGCGTGCCGGTGGTCGGCTGCCCGAAGACCATCGACAACGACCTTGCGCACACCGACCGCAGCTTCGGCTTCGACACCGCGGTGGCCATCGTCACCGAGGCCCTCGACCGCCTGCAGACCACCGGCCAGAGCCACGGCCGCGTGATGATCCTCGAGACCATGGGCCGCTGGGCGGGCTGGATCGCGCTGCATGCCGGGCTGGCCGGCGGCGCCGACGTCATCCTCGTGCCCGAGCTGCCCTACCGGCTCGACGAGATCGCACGCGTCTGCCGCGAGCGCGAGGCGCGCCAGCGCTACACGCTGATCTGCGTGGCCGAAGGCGCGAAGCCGGAAGGCGGCGGTGTCACCGTCAAGGAGCGCATCGAGGATTCGCCGGAACCGGTGCGCCTGGGCGGCGTGGGCAACGTGCTGCGCGCGCAGCTCGAGCCGCTGGTCGGCTGCGAGGTGCGCACCACCATCCTCGGCCACGTGCAGCGTGGCGGGCCGCCGACACCCTTCGACCGCGTGCTGGCCACGCAGTACGGCCATGCGGCCGCGCAGCTGGTGGCGGCTCGCGAGTTCAACCGCGTGGTGGTGCTGCAGGGGCAGCGCATCGAGAGCGTTCCCTTGGCGGACGTGGCAGGCCGCAGCCGCGACGTGCCGCTCGATCACCCGTTGCTGCGGGCGGCCACCGACATCGGCGTCTCGCTCGGCCGCTGACCGGTGCTGGTCTGGCCGCCAGCCGGGTGGCGAACGGCCGCCCCGATGGCCACCGCCGCCAGCAGCGCGAACAGCAGCACGATCAGCAGCTGCCACCAGCCCGAGTTCCGTCGCGGCTCGGCCGGCGGCGTGGGCGCGGGCCCCGGGGGGATCGCCGGCCCGCTCAGGGTCTCGATGGTCGGTTCCGGCGCCGCGGCGATGGTGGCAGGCGCCGGCCCGGCCGCCGGCGTCGCGGCCGGTGCCGTGACCGTCGGCCTGTCGAGCACGTGGCCGAGCAGGCTCTCCCCCGGGGCCCGCGGCCGGGCGCGACGCTCCATCAGCCCCATCGCTGACAGGAAGTCGTCCATGCTGCGTGGGCGCGAGCCGGGGTCGGGCGAGAGCGCGCGGTCGATGGCCAGCAGCATGGCCATTTCCCAGCGGGTGTTGGCGAAGTTCAAGAGTGATGGACGCGCCAGGCAGGCGTCACGATGCCGCGCGGCTGGAGGCAGCCGCGAGGCGATGGCCAGGTGGGCGATCGTCGCCAGGCCATAGACATCGGTCCACGGGCCGACGGCCTGCGCCCGCTGCGCGGACTCGAGCAGCTGTTCCGGGGCGAGCGACGGGTCGTCGAAGTCGATCACTTCCGGCATCCAGGCCGACAGCGGCCAGCGCGCGGAGTCGGGCAGGCCGAGGCGCACCGTTCCGTCGCGAAGACGCACGATGCGCGCCGGGCTGACGCCGCCGTGGACCACGCCTCCGCGGTGCAGTTGTCCGAGCGCACCGCCGACGGCGCGCAGCCAGGCGCGCACGTCGGCCGGCTCGACCGGCGCGCAGTAGCGCCCGATCTCGTCGGCCAGCGTCTGTCCCTCGTGCCACGGCAGCTGCACGTAGGTCGTGCCGTTCTCGACCAGCAGCCGTCGCGCCACCGCCAGCGACTCGTGGCGCGGCAGCGAGAAACGGTCGGCGTCGAGCTGGAAGGCGCGCCGGCCCGCCTCGAAGGCCGCTGCCGCGCCCGGGCGCACGGCCACCACGGCGCCGCGGCGCTCCGTCAATCGCTCGGGCATGTATTCCGCCAGCCGGCAGGGGCTGCCGCTGCCCGTGCTGCGGGCGAGGTACTCGAAGCCCAGAGGCGAGGCGCCGAGGCAGCGGTCCAGTTGGAGGTCGGCGATGCGCGTGCCAGGGGGCAGCGCGCCAGGGCGGTTCATCTTCTCGTCTCCCGGATCCGGAGCCTTCGCCAGGATGCGAGGCTCTCGGGGCCGGGATGCTGGACAACCACGTCGGGCGCCACATCCCCCACGTTCGTGCCGCGCGTGCGGATCTCACGCCGCCGTGGTGACCTGCGCCACAGCCGCGGTGGGATGTCGCAGGCGGCTCAGCGCGCCCTGGCTGCCAGCGCTGCCAGCAGCTTGCCGTGGATGCCGCCGAAGCCGCCGTTGCTCATGCACAGCACGTGGTCGCCGGGCCGCGCGGCGGCCACCACGCGGTCGACCAGTGCGTCGATCGAGTCGCACACCACCGCCTGGTGGCCCATCGGTGCCAGCGCCTCCTCGGCGTTCCAGCCCAAGCCGCCGCTGTGGCAGAAGGCGAGGTCGGCTTCCTCCAGCGACCACGGCAGCTGCGCCTTCATCGTGCCGAGCTTCATGGTGTTGGAGCGCGGCTCGAAGACGGCCAGGATGCGTTCGTTGCCCACCTTGCGGCGCAACCCGTTGACGGTGGTGCGCATCGCGGTGGGGTGGTGGGCGAAGTCGTCGTAGACCCTGATGCCGCCAGCCTCGCCGCGCAGTTCCAGGCGCCGGCGCACGTTCTCGAAGCCCGCCAGCGCACGCGCCGCGACCTCCGGTGCCACGCCCACATGTTCGGCCGCGGCCATCGCCGCCAGCGCGTTGAGCTGGTTGTGCTCGCCGAGCAGGCCCCACTCCACGCGCGCGAGCTTCAGGCTGCCGCGCAGCACGTCGAAGGCGTGGGGCTCGCCGCGGGCACGCCAGGCGCCGGGCTCCTCCTTGCGCGCGCCGAAGCGCACCACCTCGCTCCAGCAGCCCATGGCCAGCACGCGCTGCAGGCTCTCCTCGCGGCTGTTGACCACCAGCCGGCCCTGGCCGGGCACGGTGCGCACCAGGTGGTGAAACTGCCGCTCGATGGCCGCCAGGTTCTCGAAGATGTCGGCGTGGTCGAGCTCGAGGTTGTTGAGGATCGCGGTGCGCGGCCGGTAATGCACGAACTTGCTGCGCTTGTCGAAGAAGGCGGTGTCGTACTCGTCGGCCTCGATGACGAAGGTCCGGCCGGCGCCCAGCCGCGCCGAGACACTGAAGTTCAGCGGCACGCCGCCGACCAGGAAGCCCGGCTGCAGCCCGGCCTGCTCGAGGATCCAGGCCAGCATCGAGGTGGTGGTCGTCTTGCCGTGGGTGCCGGCCACCGCCAGCACATGGCGGCCCTGCAGCACGTGGTCGGCCAGCCACTGCGGCCCGCTGGTGTAGGGCGCGCCGCCGTCGAGGATGGCCTCCATCAGCGCATTGCCGCGCGAGACCACGTTGCCGACCACGAACAGGTCGGGCTTGAGCGCGAGCTGGTCGGCGCCATAACCCTCGATCAGCTCGATGCCGAGTGCGCGCAGCTGGTCGCTCATCGGCGGGTAGACGTTGGCGTCACAGCCGGTGACGCGATGGCCGGCCTCGCGGGCGAGCGCGGCCAGGCCGCCCATGAAGGTGCCGCAGATGCCCAGGATGTGGATGTGCATGAGCCGATTCTATGGAGCGCACCGCGGGGCTTCACTGCTAAGGTGCGGGGTCATGAACGAGCCTCGCCCCGTGATCGCCTTCGCCTGGATCGCGTCGCACCCGTGGCTGTATCCGCTGCTGGAGTCGCTGCACGTGATCGGCATCGCGATGCTGTTCGGCGGCCTGGTGGTGCTCGAGCTGCGCGTGTGGGGCCTGGCGCGTGCGCTGGACGTGCTGGCACTGGCCCGGCTGGCCCTTCCGGTGTCGCTGGCGGGCTTCTGCCTTGCCGCCGCCACGGGCCTGACGATGTTCATCAGCCAGCCCGCGGAGTTGCTGGCCAACCGCGTGTTCGTCATCAAGATGTCGCTGCTGATGCTGGCCGGCCTGAACGCCGCATCCTTTCATGCCCGTGGCGGGCTGGCGTCGCTCGACGGCATCGCGCGCGCCCAGACCTTGATCTCGCTGGGGCTTTGGGTGGCGGTCATCATCTGCGGTCGCTGGATTGCCTACTACTGAACGAACGGAGTCACGATGCAGCGCAGACAACTCCTGATCGCCGCGGCCGCCTTGCCGCTCTCACCGGCCTTCGCGCACCATGGCTGGAGCAGCTTCGACCAAAACCGGCCGATCTACCTCGCGGGCAAGGCGCGCAAGGTGGCCTGGCGCAACCCTCACGCGGAGCTCGATCTCGAGCTGGATTCAGATCTGAAGCTGCCGGCCGACCTGGCACGCCGCCCGGTGCCGGCGCAGTCGGCCAGCGTGGATGGCGCCGGCCTGCTGGCACGTGCCCAGCTGCCTGCGCGCACCGACAAGGTCTGGCACATCGAGCTCGCGCCGCTGACCCGCATGGAGGCCTGGAAGGTGGCGCCGCTGCGCGACGGCGATGCGGTCGCGATGGTCGGGTTCACCTTTGCCGGCGAGAAGGGCGATCCGATCCTGCGCGTGGAGTACCTGATGGTGGGTGCGCAGACCTATGGCCTGCGCTCTTCTCCTGCGTGATGCAGCCGGCCTGATCAGCGCGCCAGCGCCTTGCGCGCCGCCGCCACGGTGGCGGCGATGTCCTCGGCACTGTGAGCGGCACTCACGAAGCCGGCCTCGTACAGCGCCGGGGCGAGGTACACGCCGGACTCCAGCATCGCGTGGAAGAAGGCGTTGAAGCGCTCCTTGTCGGTGGCGAGCACGGCCGGATAGTTCTGCGGCAGGCCATCGTCGACAGAGCGGGCGAAGAAGAAGCCGAACATGCCACCTTCGCAATCGCCCACCATCGGCACGCCGGCCTCGCGCGCAGCGCCAAGCAGGCCGTCGACGAGGGTCTGCGTCTTCGCGCCGAGCGCCTCGTAGAAGCCGGGCTTGCGGATCTCACGCAGCGTGGCCAGGCCGCAGGCGGTAGCCACCGGGTTGCCCGAGAGTGTGCCGGCCTGGTAGACCGGGCCGAGCGGGGCGAGCTGCTCCATCACCGCGCGGCGCCCGCCGAAGGCGGCCAGCGGCATGCCGCCGCCGATCACCTTGCCGAACACGCTGAGGTCGGGCACGAAGCCGGGGATCAGCCTCGCGTACAGGCTCTGCGCGCTGCCCAGCGCGACGCGGAAGCCCGTCATCACCTCGTCGAACACCAGCAGGGCGCCATGCTTCGTGCACAGCTCGCGCAGCTTCGTCATGAACGGCACGCTGGCGCGCACGAAGTTCATGTTGCCGGCGATCGGCTCGATCATCACGCAGGCGATCTCGCTGCCGTGCAGCGCGAAGGCCTCCTCGATCTGCGCGAGGTTGTTGTATTCGAGCACCATCGTGTGCTGCACCACCTCGGCGGGCACGCCGGCGCTGGTCGGGTGGCCGAAGGTGGCCAGGCCGGAACCGGCCTTGACCAGCAGCGCGTCGGCATGACCGTGGTAGCAGCCCTCGAACTTGACGATCCGGCTGCGCCCGGTGGCGCCACGCGCCAGGCGCAGCGCGCTCATCGCCGCCTCGGTGCCGGAGCTGACCAGGCGCACCTGGTCCATGCTCGGCACGAGCGAGAGGATCTCCTCGGCCAGCTCGATCTCGCGCTCGGTCGGCGCGCCGAACGAGAAGCCCTCGGCCGCGGCCTTCTGCACCGCCTCGAGCACCGCCGGGTGGCCGTGGCCGAGGATCATCGGCCCCCAGGAGCCGATGTAGTCGATGTAGCGCTGGCCCTCGGCGTCGACCATGTAGGCGCCATGCGCCTTCGCGATGAAGCGCGGCGTGCCGCCGACGGCGCGGAAGGCGCGCACCGGCGAGTTCACCCCGCCGGGGATGACCTTCTGGGCACGTTCGAACAGTCCGGCGTTGGTCTTGGAATCAGTGGACATGGCGGGGGCCCTTGGGCGGGGTGTCGTTGTCGTCGGAGGAGGTGGAGGGAGCGTCGGCCGGCGTTTCGCCGCCTTCGCCTTCCTCGGCGGGCGGGAGCGCCCAGAAGAAGCGGTCGGGCACCACGTTGCCCATGCCCGGGCGGAAGCCGGCGTCGAGAGACTGGTCGAGGAAGGTGAGCGCCTCGCCCACGGCGGCGTGCAGTTCGGCGCCCGAGGCGAGCAGCGCGGCCAGCGCGGCGGCGAGCGTGTCGCCGGCGCCGACGAAGGCCACCTCGAAGCGCTCGAATTTCTCACCGGTGATGGCGCCCTGGGCCGAGGCCAGCACGTTGTCGAGGAACTGGTCGGCGCCGCCCTTGCCCGCCGGCAGCACCACGCTGGTCACCAGCACGTAGCTGGCGCCATGCTCGGCGGCGGCCACGGCCAGCTCGCGCGGCGAGGCCGGGCGCTCGCTGTCCCACTCGGGCAGCAGGAAGTCGGTCAGCGTCTGGTGGCTGCCCACCAGCACCTCGGTCTGCGGCAGCACCAGTTCGCGGAAGGCGTCGTGGTAGGCCTGCTGGGCGTCTTCCTCGAGCCAGCTGAGATTGGGCAGGTAGGCCACCAGCGGCACATCCGGGTAGTCGGAGAGGATCTCGGCCACCGCGCTGACACCCTCGGCCGAGCCCAGGAAGCCGACCTTCCAGCCGGAGATCGTCACGTCTTCCAGGATGCTGCGCGCCTGCTCGGCCACCACGTCGGCATCGATCACGTGCTGGTCGAAGATCTCCGCCGTGTCGCGCATCACGATGGTGGTCACCACCGGCAGGGCGTGGGCGCCCATGGCGGCGATGGTCGACACGTCGCCGGCCAGGCCGCCGGCGCCGCTCGGGTCGCTGGCGTTGAAGCTCATCACGCAGGCGGGCGCGGGCTGCTCCTGCAGCGCTTCGCCGCCGGCGGGGTCGGGTTGGGTGTCTGGGGTCATGGCAGCGGGCCGGGGCCGTCGGAATCGGGTGTCGGAG
>NZ_JBFXIO010000105.1:0-12629 GCF_050175855.1 Piscinibacter sp. | reverse complement strand
GTGATGTTCTGCCTGATGGACGTGTCCGGCTCGATGGACGAGGCCCGCAAGGACCTGGCCAAGCGCTTCTTCATCCTGCTGTACCTGTTCCTGACGCGGCACTACGAGAAGATCGACATCGTCTTCATCCGCCACCACACGCAGGCGCAGGAGGTCGACGAGCACAACTTCTTCCACGCCACCGAGACCGGCGGCACCGTGGTCTCCAGCGCGCTGGTGCTGATGGAGGAGATCGCGCGGGCCCGCTACCCGACCAGCGAGTGGAACATCTACGGCGCACAGGCCAGCGACGGCGACAACTGGCACCACGACAGCGGCCGCTGCCGCGAGCTGCTGGCCGACAAGATCCTGCCGCTGTGCCGCTACTTCGCCTACGTGCAGGTGGCCGAGGAAGAGCAGAACCTGTGGGACGAGTACGCCGCGCTGGCGGCCGAGTCCAAGGCCTTCGCGATCCGCAAGGTGACCGAGGCGAACCAGATCTACCCGGTGTTCCGCGACCTGTTCAAGAAGGAAGGGGCGCCTGCATGACGCGCAAGGGCAAGTTCGTTCCCGACGGCACGGCAGACCTCTTCGAACCCGACCTGGCCGCTGCGCTCAAGGGCCGCACGCGGCGCGCCGCAGACATCGTCACGCCGCCGAAAGCGAGCGAGCCGCTGCCGGCGCCGAGCGACTGGTCGTTCGAGCTGATCGAGCAGTACCACGCGGTGATCCGCGAGACCGCCGGGCGCTTCGGCCTGGACACCTACCCCAACCAGCTCGAGATCATCACCGCCGAGCAGATGATGGACGCCTACGCCAGCGTGGGCATGCCGGTGAACTACCGCCACTGGAGCTACGGCAAGGAATTCATCGCCACCGAGAAGAACTACCGGCGCGGCCACATGGGCCTGGCCTACGAGATCGTCATCAACAGCAACCCCTGCATCAGCTACCTGATGGAGGAGAACACGATGGCGATGCAGGCGCTGGTGATCGCGCACGCGGCGTACGGCCACAACAGCTTCTTCAAGGGCAACTACCTGTTCCGCATGTGGACCGACGCGTCGTCGATCATCGACTACCTCGTCTACGCGAAGAACTACGTCGCCGCCTGCGAGGAGCGCCACGGGCTCGATGCCGTGGAAGAGCTGCTCGACAGCTGCCACGCGCTGATGAACCACGGCGTCGACCGCTACCGCCGCCCGAGCAAGCTCAGCCTCGCGCAGGAACAGGCGCGGCAGAAGGACCGCGAGGCCTACGCGCAGCAGCAGATCAACGACCTGTGGCGCACGCTGCCGCGCAGGGCCGAAAAGGCCGCCGGCGAGAGGGAGGCGCGCCGCTTCCCCGAGGAGCCGCAGGAGAACCTGCTGTACTTCATCGAGAAGAACGCGCCGCTGCTCGAGCCGTGGCAGCGCGAGATCGTGCGCATCGTGCGCAAGGTGGCGCAGTACTTCTACCCGCAGCGCCAGACGCAGGTGATGAACGAGGGCTGGGCCACCTTCTGGCACCACAAGCTGCTCAACACCATGTACGACGACGGCCACATGACCGACGGCATGATGATCGAGTGGCTGAAGTCGCACACCAACGTGGTCTACCAGCCGCCGGTGGGGCACAAGCACTACAGCGGCATCAACCCGTATGCGCTGGGCTTCGCGATGTACACCGACATCAAGCGCATCTGCGAAGAGCCGACCGACGAGGACCGCGCCTGGTTCCCGGCGATCGCCGGCAGCGACTGGCTCGAGACGCTCGACCATGCGATGCGCAACTTCAAGGACGAGAGCTTCGTCGGCCAGTACCTCAGCCCCAAGCTGATGCGCGACTTCCGCCTGTTCGCCATCGTCGACGACGAGCGCGAGAGCGAGATCGAGGTCTCGGCCATCCACGACGAGAGCGGCTACCGCGCGGTGCGCGAGGCGCTGGCCCACCAGTACGACCTGGGCAGCCGCGAGCCGAACATCCAGGTGTGGAGCGTGAACCTGCGCGGCGACCGCTCACTGACGCTGCGCCACACGCAGCACAACGATCGCCCGCTGCACGACACCGCGCAGGAAGTGCTCAAGCACGTGGCCCGTCTCTGGGGCTTCGGCGTTCACCTCGACAGCGTGAACAGCCAGGGCACGGTGACCAAGCACTGGAGCGTGCCGGCACCGGCCAACCACTCGGCCTGATCAGAGGGAAAAGATCTTTCCCGGGTTCAGGATGTTCTTCGGGTCGAGCGCGCGCTTGAGCGTGCGCATGAGCTCCACGCTGCCCGCGCCCGCCTCGTCGATCAGGAAGCCCTGCTTGTGCAGGCCGATGCCGTGTTCGCCGGTGCAGGTGCCTTCCATCGCCAGCGCGCGGTGCACCAGCTGCTCGTTCAGGCGCTCGGCGGTCTCGCGCTCTTGCGGCTTGGCCGGGTCGATCAGGTAGGCGATGTGGAAGTTGCCGTCGCCCACGTGGCCGACGATGTAGTACTGCAGGCCCTCGGCTTCGGCATCGGCCACCGCCTGGCTGATGCACTCGGTCAACCGCGAGATCGGCACGCAGGTGTCGGTGGTGACGGTGCGGCAGCCGGGCTTCATCTGCAGGCCGGCGAAGTAGGCGCGGTGGCGTGCCGTCCACAGCCTGGTGCGCTCTTCCGGCGTGGTGGCCCACTGGAAGTCCTCGCCGCCGTGTTCGCGCGCGATCTGCTGCGCCATCTCGGCCTGCTCCTTCACGCCCGCCTCGCTGCCGTGGAACTCCATCAGCAGCATCGGCCCTTCGCGCAGGCTGAGCTTGTCGTGGCGGTTCACCGCGCGCACCGCGTTCACGTCGAGCAGCTCGCAGCGGGCGATAGGCAGGCCGAGCTGGATCATCTGTATCGTGGTGTTCACCGCCGACTCGATGCGGTCGAACACCACCACGGCCGCCGAGATGGCCTCGGGAATCGGATAGAGCTTGAGCGTGATCTCGGTCATCACGCCGAGCGTGCCTTCGCTGCCGACCATCAGCCGCGTGAGGTCGTAGCCGGCGCTGCTCTTCTTGGCGCGCGTGCCGGTGCGGATCACCTCGCCGCTGGCCGTCACCACCGTGAGGCCGAGCACGTTCTCGCGCATCGTGCCGTAGCGCACCGCGTTCGTGCCGCTGGCGCGCGTGGCGGCCATGCCGCCGAGCGAGGCGTTGGCACCGGGGTCGATGGGAAAGAACAGGCCGGTGTCGCGGATCTCCCGGTTGAGCTGCTCGCGCGTGACGCCGGGCTCCACCGTGGCGGTCAGGTCTTCCGGGTTGACGCGCAGCACGCGGTTCATGCGCGACAGGTCGATGCTGATGCCTCCCTGCACAGCGAGCAGGTGGCCTTCGAGCGACGAGCCGACGCCGAAGGGAATGATCGGCACCGCGTGGCGATCGGCAAGCGCCACCACGGCAGCGACCTCTTCGGTGCTCTCGCAGAACACCACCGCGTCGGGCGGGCGCACGTCGAACGGCGATTCGTCGCGGCCGTGCTGCTCGCGCACCGCCAGCGCCGTGCTGCATCGCTCTCCGAAGCGCGCCTTGAGGCCATCGATCATCGCCGCAGGCACCTCGCGGGGCTCGACGCGGAAAGGCAGTTCGGTGGGTGCGTTCATGACCGGATTCTAGGCAGCGGGGTAGGATTCCGCCCATGGGACAACGACTGACGCAGATCGCCACCCGCACCGGCGACGACGGCACCACCGGGCTGGGCGACGGCACGCGCGTGGCCAAAGACCATCTTCGCGTGCAGGCCATGGGCGATGTCGACGAGCTCAACTCGAACATCGGCGTGCTGCTGGCCGAGCCGCTGCCCGACGACGTGCGCGAGCTGCTGGTGGTGATCCAGCACGAGCTGTTCAATCTCGGCGGCGAGCTGTCGATCCCGGGCTTCGAGCTGCTCAAGGCCGAGGCGGTGCTGCGCCTAGACGAGGCGCTCGCCCACTACAACGCCACCCTGCCCAAGCTGCAGGAGTTCATCCTGCCGGCGGGCTCGCGCAGCGCGGCGATCGCGCATGTGTGCCGCACGGTGGCGCGGCGCGCCGAGCGTGCGGTGGCGGCGCTGAACCACGTGGAACCGCTGCGCCCGGCGCCGCGGCAGTACCTGAACCGCCTGTCCGACCTGCTGTTCGTGCTGGCCCGGGTGCTGAACCGCGCCAACCTCGACGGCCGCGGCGGCGACGACGTCTACTGGAAGAGCGAGAAGCTGGCGCGCGAGGGATGACGGCCCCCGGCCGACGGGTACGTCGGCCGCCCCCCGAGGGGGCGCGGGCGTTCCCGCCCGCGCGCCGAGCTTGGCGATCAGCCCATCTTGTAGCCCGCCGCGAACTCGGCCAACGTCAGCGCGCCGTCCTTGTCCTTGTCGAGCGTGGCGAACTGGGCCGAGATCTCCGGCATCTTGGCCGCCTCGTCCTTGCTCACCTTGCCGTCGGCGTTGGCGTCGGCCTTGGCGAAGGCCGCCTCGATGGCCATGCGGGCCTTGGCATCGGGCGCTGGCGCCGCGGCGGTCTGGGCCAGCGTCGCGGCAGCGAAGCCGGTGCAGGCGGTGGCCAGGGTGAAGCGGATGAGCGATGAACGCAGGGTCATGATGGACCTCCTGGTGGGTTGAGAGAGCCTTCATTGCAGCCCGCCAGGCCCGCCGAGGCGAGCACTCTTGCCGCACCTTGCCCGGGTTACGGCTTCACCCAGCTTGCTTTCCTGCGGTTGCAAGCGCTTGCTCACTGCGTGACCGCAGATGTCGGCGCCAGGCCTTCTCGGCCTCGGCGGCAAGGTAGACGACCGCCGCTGCGCCGAAGCAGATCGCCAGTTCGGCGGCGTCGAGCGCCTCCGTCTTGAAGATCGGCTGCAGCCAGGGCACGTAGATCGTCGCCAGCTGCAGCACCAGTGTCAGCAGCACGGCGCCGAGCAGCGGCGCGTTCGAGGCCAGGCCCTGCCGCCACAGCGGCTCGCTTTCCGAGCGGATCGCCAGCACGTGCGCCATCTGCGCGAAGGTGAGCACGGTGAACACCATGGTCTGCCAGTGCGCGTGGCCGGTGGCCAGCGCCCAGGCCTGCACGGCCAGGCACAGCCCGCCGATCAGCAGGCCGATGAACAGCACGTGCTGCCACAGCCCGTCGGCGAACAGGCTTTCGCCCGGCGGGCGCGGCGGGCGGCGCATCACGCCGGGCTCGGCCGGCTCGGCGGCCAGCGCCAGGCCGGGCAGGCCGTCGGTGACCAGGTTCACCCACAGGATGTGGATCGGCAGCAGCGGGATCGGCAGGCCCAGCATCGGCGCGAGGAACAGCGTCCAGATCTCGCCGGAGTTGCCGGTCATCGCGTAGCGCACGAACTTGCGCACGTTGTCGTAGATGCGTCGGCCTTCGCGCACGGCC
Organism: Piscinibacter sp.; assembly: GCF_050175855.1. GTDB lineage: Bacteria > Pseudomonadota > Gammaproteobacteria > Burkholderiales > Burkholderiaceae_C > Piscinibacter. Next base: position 7,305 of record NZ_JBFXIO010000105.1, on the reverse strand, counting down.
GCCACGATGGTGGCGAAGTTGTCGTCGAGCAGCACCAGGCTCGAGGCCTCGCGGGCCACATCGGTGCCGCCGCGGCCCATGGCCACGCCGATGTCGGCGCGCTGCAGCGCCGGCGCGTCGTTGACGCCGTCGCCGGTCATCGCGACGAAGCGGCCGAGCGACTGCAGCGCCTCGACGATGCGGATCTTCTGCGCCGGATCGACGCGCGCATAGACGCGCACGTCGGCACAGCGCGCGCGCAGCGTGGCGTCGTCCATCGCCGAGAGCATCGTGCCGGTGAGCACGGGCGCATCGGGGGCGGCCACGAGGCCCAGGCGCAGCGCAATGGCACGCGCGGTGGCCGGATGGTCGCCGGTGATCATCACCGGCGTGATGCCGGCGGCCAGGCAGTCGCGCACCGCGGCTTCGGCCTCGGGCCGGGGCGGGTCGATCAGCGCGACCAGGCCGATCAGCGCGAGATCGCGCTCGATCGTCTCGGCACCGGCGGCGAGATCGGCCGAAGGCAGCTCTCGCCGCGCGAAGGCCAGCACGCGCAGGCCCTGCGCGGCCAGCACGTCGGCCTGGTGCATGGCGGCGTCGAGATCCAGCGGCCCGTTGCCCGTGGCCTGCCAGCGCGCCGTGCAGCGCGGCAGCAGGGACTCCGGCGCGCCCTTGGCGTACAGCACGAAGCGATCGCCCGCACGGTGCAGCGTGCTCATGCGCTTGCGCTCGGCATCGAAGGGCAGTTCGGCCACGCGCGGCCGATCGAGTTCGAGCGCCGTCCCGTGCTGGCCGCCGGACGCTGCACGCTCGGCCAGGGCGGTCTCGGTGGGGTCGCCTTGCCAGGCGCCGTCAACGGCACGGACCGCGTCGTTGCACAGCGCGGCGGCGCGCAGCGCCTCGGGCAGCGCCTCCCCCTGCGCCACCACCTGCTCGACGTGCATCCGGTTGAGCGTCAGCGTGCCGGTCTTGTCGGTGCAGATGGTGCTCACCGAGCCCAGCGTCTCCACCGAGGGCAGGCGGCGCACCAGCGCGTTGTGCGCCACCATGCGCTTGGCGCCGAGGGCGAGCAGCACCGTCACCACGGCCGGCAGCGACTCGGGAATCGCCGCCACCGCCAGGCTCACCGCGGTGAGCACCATCAGCACCGGCGATTCGCCGCGCAATACGCCGATCACGAAGATCAGCGCGCAGATCGCCAGCACCACCAGCGCCAGCCGCTTGCCGAAGGCCGCCAGGCGCAGCTGCAGCGGCGTCTGCAGGGGGCCGGCGCGGTCGAGCAGGCCGGCCACCTTGCCCAGCTCGGTGGCCATGCCGGTGGCCACCACCAGGCCGGTGCCGCGGCCATGCGCCGCCGTCGTGCCCTTGAAGGCCATGTTGAGGCGGTCGCCCAGCGAGGCCGCCGCCTCGTGCAGCGTGCGCACGTGCTTGTCGACCGCCACCGACTCGCCGGTGAGCGCCGATTCGTCGACGCGCAGCTGCGCGATCTCGATCAGCCGCAGGTCGGCCGGCACCTGGTTGCCGGCCTCCAGCAGCACGATGTCGCCGGGCACCAGCCGGCTGGCTGGCAGCTCGACGCGCTGCCCGCCGCGCAGCACCGTCGCGCGCGCCGCGGCGAGCTGCTGCAACGCGGCCAGCGCGCGGTCGGCGCGCCAGGCCTGCACGAAGCCGATCAGCGCGTTGAGCAGCACGATCACCACGATCGCCAGCGTGTCGACCAGATCGCCGATGAGACCCGACACCACGGCCGCGGCCAGCAGCACGACGATCATGAAGTCCTTGAACTGGTCGGCCAGCAGCGCGGCCGGCGTGCGGCGCGAACCGCCGGCGATCTCGTTCGGGCCGTGCCGCACGGCGCGCAGCGCGGCCTCGGCCTCGTCGAGCCCCAGGGTTGGATCGACGCCGTGCTCGCGGGCCAGCTCATGGGCGTCGCGCAGGTGCCAGTGGGTCTGCATGGCTGCCATTGTCGGCAGGCTGCGCCGGAGGGCGGGGCAAAGCTGCGCGGCGATTGACTGGCATCAAGCGTGCGGGGACGATCCGTCACACTGCCGCGCCATCATCGGGGCACCATGAGCATCCGCCATCTCGACCATCTGTTCGACCCGGCCTCGGTCGCAGTGATCGGCGCCTCGCAGCGCCCCGCCAGCGTCGGTGCGACCGTGTGGCGCAACCTCGACGGCGGCAGCTTCCAGGGCCGCCGCTACGCGGTGAACCCGAAGCACGCGAGCTTCGATGGCGTGCCGGTCTACCCGAACGTGGCCGCCCTGCCCGAGGTGCCCGAGCTGGCGGTGATCTGCACGCCGCCACCTGCCGTGCCGGGGCTGATCGCCGAACTGGGCGCTGCCGGCACGCGCGCCGCCGTGGTGCTCACCGCCGGGCTCGACAAGGCGCAGCGCCAGGCCATGCTCGACGCCGCGAAGCCGCACGTGCTGCGCATCCTCGGGCCCAACTGCATCGGCATGCTGGTGCCGCACCTCGGGCTGAACGCGAGCTTCGCGCACGTGGATGCGCTGCCCGGCGAGCTCGCCTTCGTCACCCAGTCCGGCGCGCTGATGACGGCGATGCTCGACTGGGCACGCTCGCGGCGCATCGGCTTCAGCCACCTCGTCTCGCTCGGCGAGCACGCCGACGTCGACTTCGGCGACATGCTCGACTTCCTCGGCAGCGACCCGAAGACGCGCGCCATCCTGCTCTACATCGAGTCGATCGAGGCGCCGCGCAAGTTCATGTCGGCGGCGCGCGCGGCGGCGCGCAACAAGCCGGTGATCGTGGTGAAGTCGGGCCGCTCGACGCAAGGGCAACGAGCCGCCGCCTCGCACACCGGGGCGCTGGCCGGATCGGACATCGTCTACGACGCCGCCATCGCGCGTGCCGGCATGCTGCGCGTGGACACGATGCAGCAGCTGTTCCTCGCCGCCGAGACGCTCGCGCGCTTCCGCGCCAACCGCGGCGAGAAGCTGGTCATCCTCACCAACGGCGGCGGCGCCGGCGTGATGGCGGCCGACTGCGCCGCGCATTCCGGCGTGGAACTGGCCGAACTGGGTGCCGAGACGCTCGCGCGGCTGGATGCCCAGATGCCGGCCAACTGGTCGCGTGGCAACCCGGTGGACATCATCGGCGACGCACCGGCGCCGCGCTACGTGCAGGCACTGGAGGCGATCAATGCCGATCCCGAGGCCGGCGCGGTGCTGTTCATCCATGCGCCCACCGCCATCGTGCCCAGTGCCGAGATCGCCCGCGCGCTGGTGCCGCTGGCCGGCCAGAGCCCGCCGCGCGTGCTCGGCTGCTGGCTGGGCGGTGCCTCGGTCGACGAGGCGCGTGCGATCTTCCGCGAGGCCGGCATCGCCGGCTTCGAGACGCCGGAGGAAGCGGTGCGCGCCTTCGCGATGCTGGTCACCTACCGGCGCAACCAGGCGCAGCTGATCGAAGCGGCGCCGGCGCGCCCGGCCGATGCCCACGAGCCCGACCTGAAGGCGGTGCGTTCACTCGTGCAGCAGGTGCTCGGCAGCGGGCGCGACTTGCTCGACGAGGTCGAGGCCAAGGCGGTGCTCGCGGCCTACGGCATTCCGGTGGTGGCGACCACGCGGGTCGAGGCCGACCCCGAGGCCGCGGCCGAGGCGGCCGTCGCGATCGGCTTCCCGGTGGTGATCAAGATCCTCAGCCCGGACATCTCGCACAAGTCCGACGTCGGCGGTGTGGTGCTCGGCCTGGAGGGCGCGGCGCAGGTGCGCGCGGTGGCGGCCGACATGCTCGAGCGCGTGCGCATCCAGCGGCCGGCGGCGCGCATCGCCGGCTTCACCGTGCAGGCGATGGTGCCGCGCCGGTCGGGCGCGCAGGAGCTGATCGTCGGGGCGAGCATCGACCGTGTGTTCGGCCCGGTCATCCTGTTCGGCCAGGGCGGCACCGCGGTGGAGGTGCTGGCCGACCGCGCCGTGGCGCTGCCGCCGCTGAACGAGCCGCTGGCCCGCGCGCTGGTGGCGCGCACGCGGGTGGCGAAGCTGCTGCGCGGCTTCCGCGACACCCCGCCGGCCGACGAGGCGGCGGTGCACCGCGTGCTGGTGGCGGTGTCGCAGCTGCTGGCCGACATCCCGCAGATCGCCGAGCTCGACATCAACCCGCTGATCGTCGATGCGAAGGGCGCGGTGGCGCTCGATGCGCGCATCCGCGTCAGCATGGCCGCACTCGGCGGCGCACTCAACTTCGCGATCCGCCCCTACCCGGCGCAGCTCGCGCACACGCAGGACTGGCGCGGCCGGCGCCTGACCGTGCGGCCGATCCGCCCGGAGGACGAGGCGCAGCACCTCGAGTTCCTGCAGCACCTCGACCCGGAGGACGTGCGGCTGCGCGTCTTCTACAGCCGGCGCAGCATCGAGCGCACCGAGCTCGCGCGCCTCACGCAGATCGACTACGCGCGCGAGATGGCCTTCATCGCCACCGCGCCCGACGAAGGCGGCACCGAGCGCACGCTCGGGGTGGTGCGTGCGATCGCCGACCCCGACAACGTCGAGGCCGAGTTCGGCATCATCGTGCGCAGCGAGATGAAGGGCGAAGGCCTGGGCGAGCTGCTGATGACGCAGATCATCGAGTACCTGCGCCAGCACGGCACGAAGCGGCTGGTGGCCACCGTGCTGTCGGAGAACAGCCGCATGCTCCAGCTCGCGCGCGAGCTCGGCTTCCGCGAGGCGCCGCACCGGCACGAGCCGGGCACGCGCTGGATCGAGCTGGACCTGAACCCCTAGCCTGGCTCAGCCTCGGCGCTGCTTCACCGCGTTGCCGAGGATCTCGAGCACCTGAAGCGAATCGTCCCAGCCGATGCAGGCGTCGGTGATGCTGCGGCCGTACTCGAGCTTGGCCGGATCGTCCTTGCCCGGGCTGAACTTCTGCGCGCCGGCGTTCAGATGGCTCTCCACCATCACGCCGAAGATGCAGCGGTTGCCGGCCTTCATCTGCTGTGCGATGTCGCGCGCCACGTCGACCTGCTTCTCGTGCTGCTTGCTGCTGTTGGCGTGGCTGCAGTCGACCATCAGCGTGCAGTCGAGCTTGGCGGCCTCGATCTCCTTGCAGGCGGCGGCGACGCTGGCGGCGTCGTAGTTCGGCGCCTTGCCGCCGCGAAGGATCACGTGGCAGTCCTTGTTGCCCTTGGTCTCGACGATGGCGACCTGGCCGTTCTTGTGCACCGACAGGAAGTGGTGCGGCCGGCTCGCGGCCTGGATGGCGTCGATGGCGATCTTCAGGTTGCCGTCGGTGCCGTTCTTGAAGCCGATCGGAGCCGACAGGCCCGAGGCCAGCTCGCGGTGCACCTGGCTTTCGGTGGTGCGCGCGCCGATCGCTCCCCAGGAGATCAGGTCGCCGATGTACTGCGGCGAGATCACGTCGAGGAACTCGCTGCCCGCCGGCACGCCGAGGCGGTTGATCTCCACCAGCAGCTGTCGCGCGATGCGCAGGCCCTCGTCGATGCGGTAGCTCTCGTCGAGGTAGGGGTCGTTGATCAGGCCCTTCCAGCCCACCGTGGTGCGCGGCTTCTCGAAATACACGCGCATCACGATCTCGAGCCGGTCGGCGTACTTGTCGCGCTGCGCCTTCAGCCGGCGCGCGTACTCCAGCGCGGCGGCCGGGTCGTGGATCGAGCACGGGCCCATGATGACCAGCAGCCGGTCGTCCTTGCCCTGCATGATCTGGCGGATCGCGCTGCGGGTGTTGCCGATCAGCTTCTCGATGGCGGTACCGGCGATCGGGAAGAAGCGGATCAGGTGCTCGGGCGGCGGCAAGGGCGTCACGTCCTTGATGCGTTGGTCGTCGGTCTGGCTGGTGCGCTCGGAGTGGGCATACCAACCCTCGGCGGCGGACTTGGCGGACATGGCGGTGGGCTCCTCGGGTGTGTCGTTGATCGGAGCGCAGGGCGAAAAAAAACCGCCGGGCTTTCGGCCCGGCGGTTTGCTGGATTCGCTGCGCTGTCTTCGCTTAAGCGCTGGCCTCTCCATCCGCCGGGCGGTGCGAGAACCAAAAGTACGCAAAGAAGAAGTTGCGCGAGGACATGGCCGGCAATGTACCACGCGAGTGCTGCAGTGCGTCAAGCCGCTGTGGCGCCGCGGTCACGCCGTGCCTCCGACGGTCAAGCGATCGATGCGCAGCGTCGGCTGGCCCACGCCCACCGGCACGCTCTGGCCATCCTTGCCGCACACGCCGACGCCGGCGTCCAGCGCCATGTCGTTGCCGATGGCGCTCACGCGGGTCAGCGCGTCGGGGCCGTTGCCGATGATCGTGGCGCCTTTGACCGGGTACTGGATCTTGCCGTTCTCGACCCAGTACGCCTCGCTCGCGGAGAACACGAACTTGCCACTGGTGATATCGACCTGGCCGCCGCCGAAGTTGGTGGCGTACAGCCCGCGCTTGAGGCCGGCGACGATCTCCTCGGCCGTCTTGTCGCCGCCGAGCATGTAGGTGTTGGTCATGCGCGGCATCGGCACGGCCGCGTAGCTCTCGCGCCGGCCGTTGCCGGTGGGCTTCACCTTCATCAGCCGCGCGTTCATCGCATCCTGGATGTAGCCCTTGAGGATGCCGTCCTCGATCAGCACGTTGCGCTGCGAGGCATGGCCCTCGTCGTCGATGTTCAGCGAACCGCGCCGGTCGGGCAGCGTGCCGTCGTCGAGCACCGTCACGCCCCTGGCGGCCACGCGCTGCCCGATGCGGCCGGAGAAGGCGCTGGAGCCCTTGCGGTTGAAGTCGCCCTCCAGGCCATGGCCCACTGCCTCGTGCAGCAGCACGCCGGGCCAGCCCGGGCCGAGAACCACGCTCATCTCGCCGGCCTTGGCCGGGCGCGATTCGAGGTTGGTCAGCGCGGCCTGCACCGCGCGCTCGACGTAGCCCTCGATCACGCTGTCGTGGAAGTAGCCGAAGCCGAAGCGCCCGCCGCCGCCGGAACTGCCCACCTCGCGGCGCACCTGGCCGTCGACGGTCTGCTCGGCGATCACCGTGACGGACAGGCGCACCAGCGGCCGCACGTCGGCGGCCAGCGTGCCGTCGGCGCGCGCCACCAGCACCACGTCGTACTCGCCGGCCAGGCCGGCCATCACCTGCACGATGCGCGGGTCCTTGGCGCGGGCGAGCTTTTCCACGCGCTCGAGCAGCGCCACCTTCTGCGTGCTGTCGAGCGTGGCGATCGGGTCCATCGGCGCGTAGAGGATGCGGCTGGGCGCGATCTTCTGCGGCGCGTCCACCTTCACGCGCCGGCTCTGCCCGGCGGCGGCGATGGTGCGCACGGTGGCCGCGGCGTCGAGCAGCGCGGCCTCGGAGATGTCGTCGGAGTAGGCGAAGGCCGTCTTCTCG